>NZ_JBNGGE010000013.1:0-182311 GCF_049975785.1 Streptomyces sp. WG7 | reverse complement strand
CCCCGTGCGCGCGGGGGGGGGGGCGGGCCCCGCCCGGGGGCGGGGGCCCCCCCCCGGGGGGGGGGCCCCCCCCGCGCCCCCCCCCCCGCGCCGGTGGGACTACACGGCGGCCGCCGTCGCCGGTTCGGTGACCTTCACCGGGTCCGTGCCGGTGGCGCTGTGCCGCTCGGCCCAGTTCTCCAGCGCGGTGCGGCAGGCGTGGTCCAGGTGATGCAGCCCAGACAGGTCCAGCTCGACGGGGCGGTCCTGCGGCAGCGCCTCCAGGCTCTCCAGCAGCTTCGGCAGCCGCAGGAAGGTCGCGTTGCCCGTGAGGTGCACCTGGATGGGGCCGGCGCCCTTGTCGACGACCTCCGTCCTGAGGTGGGAGGCCTCCCAGGCGGTCTTGACCACGGACAGGGCCAGACCGATCAGCACGCCCTCGAACATGTTCACCGCGACGATCGACACGGCCGTCACCACCAGGATCAGCGCCTCGCCCCGGTGCCCGCGCCACAGCGACACGATGCCGCGGAACGGGATCAGCTTCCAGCCCGCGTGGACCAGGATGCCGGCCAGCGCGGGCAGCGGGATCAGCGACAGCGTGGACGGCAGCAGCGCGGCGAACAGCAGCAGCCACACACCGTGCAGCACCCGGCTCGCCTTGGTCCGCGCGCCGGCGCCGACGTTGGCGGAACTGCGCACGATGACCGCGGTCATCGGCAGCGCGCCGAGCATGCCGCACACGGTGTTGCCCGCGCCCTGCGCCATCAGCTCCTTGTTGTACTCGGTGCGCGGGCCGTCGTGCAGCCGGTCCACCGCGGCGGCGCTGAACAGGCTCTCCGCCGAGGCGATCAGGGTGAAGGCGACGATCGTGCCGAGGAGGCCCACGCTCGCCAGCTCGCCGAAGGCGTCGGCGCCGGGCGGCTGGATCGAGTCCAGCAGACCGTTCACCTCGACCGTCGCGACCGACAGGCCGAACGCCGCGGTGACCGCCGTGGCCAGTCCGACCGCGGCCAGCGCGCCCGGCACGGTCCGCACCCGCTCCGGCAGCCGCTTCCAGAGCACCATCACCGCGATGGTGCCGGCGCCGAGGGCGAGCGAGGTGAGGGCCTCGGTGCTGCCCAGCGCGTCGGCGGCGGCCCCGGGCAGTCCGGTGAGTTTGTCGAGGCCGGAGGCGGGCGCCTCCAGCCCGGCCGCCGAGTACAGCTGGCCGGCGATGAGCACGAGGCCGATACCGGCGAGCATGCCCTCGACGACCGACAGGGAGATCGCCCGGAACCAGCGCCCCAGCTTCAGGGCGCCCATCGCGAGCTGGATCAGACCGGCGGCCAGCACGATCACGCCGAGCGCGGGCAGCCCGTACTCGTCGACGGCGCCGAAGACCAGCACGGTCAGGCCGGCGGCCGGGCCGGACACCTGCAGACTGCTGCCCGGGAGGAGTCCGGTGACGAGGCCGCCCACGATGCCGGTGACGAGGCCCAGTTCGGCCGGTACACCGGAGGCGACGGCGACGCCCACGCACAGTGGGAGGGCGACCAGGAACACGACGAGCGAGGCGGTGAAGTCCTGCCGCAGATGGGGGAACTTCCGGGTCTTCTCGGATATGGCGTTCATGCCGGCGCTCACAGGGTCTCGAACGTGTCGGTGTCCGCGTGGTGTTCGCGTACGACCCCGGTGTGGACCTCGTAGTACCAGCCGTGCATCCGCAGCCGGCCGTCCGTCAGCCGACGCTCGACACACGGGTAGGAGCGCAGCCGCAGCAACTGGGCCAGGACGTGGTGCTGCACGGCCTCGGCGACCGTCGGGTCGGCGGGGTCGCACGGTTTCGGTTCGTCCGCGGCATGCGCCAGCCAGTCGCGCACGGCGGGTACGGCGGTCAGGTCGTCGCCGCGCACCAGCGCGCCGACGGCGCCGCAGTGCGAGTGGCCGCAGACCACGATGTCGGTGACGCCGAGTACTTCCACCGCGTACTCGATGGTGGCGGCCTCGCCGGAGGGGCGCTCGGAGCCGTGGGGTGGGACGATGTTGCCCGCGGTGCGCAGCTCGAAGAGCTGGCCGGGCCGGGCGCCGGTGATCAGGGCCGGTACGACCCGGGAGTCGGAGCAGGTGATGAACAGGACTTCGGGCGACTGGCCTTCGGCGAGCCCGGCGAACTCCTCAGGGCGCTGTCCGAACGTGCGGGCGTTGTCGATGAGGGGCTGCATGATGGGGTGATTCCTCCTGGCGCGCAGTGGGGGCGCGTCGGATGGGCAGGACAGAGGTGGGGGATGTACTGCCGGCCCTCAGCAGCGGAAGACCTGGAGTGCCGCCGGGGAGTGGTCCGGCGCGGATCTCGCCCTGTGCCCGGTCGCCCGGCCGGGTGTGGCGGGTTCGGGTGCCGCCGTACCGCGCTGGCGCAGGTACGGGCGCTCGGGAGCGTCGGGCTGGGGCGAGGTGGGGGTGCGGTGCCGGTCGCGGACGCGGGGGGAACTGGTCGGTTCCCCGGACCGGCCGGCCTCGTGGCAGGTGACGGTCTCGTCGTGCGGCGCCGTGCCGGAGAGGATGGTTCCGGGATCGGCGTTGGCCACGGCCTCACGACTTGTGTGCGCGGCTGTGAAGGGTGTGCTGGGTGCGAAGACCATCAGGGCGATCAGGACGGCGGCGAGGAGCGGAACCATGGTCCGGGCCGTCGTGCCTCGTAACATGTGCCCCCCCTCCAGGCAGTTCACGCCGTGCGCGTGCGCCGACACGTGGTCAACGAAAGGTCAACGCAAGGTCAATGCGCGGTCAAGAAACACGTTAACCCTGCAAAGAGCTTTGCAGGGTTAACGTAGCGTTACGAGCTGAAGAGAGCCTGAAAATCGTGCTGGGTTGGCGGGAACAGGCTCTTCTCAGGGCGCGTCGACGAGCCGTGCCGCGTCCCGGGCCAGCGCGGTGAGCCGGGAGATCGCCCGGAAGTACTTCTTGCGGTACCCGCCCTTCAGCATCTCCTCGCTGAAGAGCCGGTCGAACGGGAGCCCGGAGGCCAGGACGGGCACCTCACGGTCGTAGAGCCGGTCCGCGAGCACCACGAGGCGCAGCGCCGTCGACTGGTCCGGCACCGGGCGCACCCCGGTGAGGCACACGGCCGCGACACCGTCGGTCAGGGCGCCGTAGCGGCTGGGGTGGACGCGGGCGAGGTGCTCGAGGAGCGCGGGGAAGCCGTCCAGGGAGGCGCCCTCGGTGGCCTGCGCCGCGCGGGTCACCTGTTCGTCGGAGTACGGCGCCGGTGCTTCGGGCAGGCCGCGGTGGCGGTAGTCCTCGCCGTCGATGCGCAGGGCGCGGAAGTGGGCGGACAGGCCCTGGATCTCGCGCAGGAAGTCGGCCGCCGCGAAGCGTCCCTCGCCGAGCTTGCCCGGCAGCGTGTTCGAGGTGGCGGCGAGTGCCACGCCCGCCTCGACGAGCCGGGCGAGCAGGCTGGAGACGAGGACGGTGTCACCCGGGTCGTCGAGCTCGAACTCGTCGATGCACAGGAGACGGTGTCCGGAGAGGGTCTGCACGGTCTGCTGGAAGCCGAGGGCGCCGACGAGGTTGGTCAGCTCCACGAAGGTGCCGAACGCCTTGCGGGAGGGCTCGGCGGGGGTGGCGTGCCACAGGGAGGCCAGCAGGTGGGTCTTGCCGACGCCGTAGCCGCCGTCGAGGTAGACGCCGCGGGGGCCGGCGGGGGGCTTCGGGGTCCTGCTCCGGCCGAGACCGAGGAAGCCGCGTCTGCCGGTGGCGGCGGGGGCCCCGTCCAGCCCGGTCGCGAAGTCCTCCAGGACCCGTACGGCCTCGCTCTGGCTGGGCTGGTTCGGGTCCGGGATGTACGTGCTGAAGCGGACCGAGTCGAAGCGGGGCGGGGGCACCATCTCGGCGACCAGGCGGTCCGCGGGGACGCGCGGCTCACGGGCGCACAGGGACAGCGGGGCCGTCCCGGCTATCGGGGTGGGGCCGGAGGCAGGGGAGGAGGGCGACACGGTGGTCCATGGTAGAGGCTGTTCGAGGAGGGCCCGTCGGTGTACGGGCGTGTACGGGACCGGCGCGGTCCCGGTTGCGGGGCGGGGTGGGGTGCGCGCCCCGGCGTCCCGGGCGGCCGCCGCGCCCGCCCGTGACGCCCCCCGGGGATACGTCCCCGGCTGTCCGGGCACGGGACGGGCGCGGTCGCCCGCGGTCACGCGAGCGGGCGACCGGCCGCGCGGTTGGGGTCTCGGACACGTGGAACACTGCACCGCATGCGACGCCTGTTCCCTGTGACCCCTGTGACCGATCAGACAGCCGGCCCGGGCGCCGACGGGGCCGACCGGGAGTGGAGCCTCGCCGAGCTGGCCGCCGCCTACGCCTACCCCGAGCCGGACGGGCGGCCGGGGGCGTGGCTGCGGGCGAACATGGTCTCCACCCTCGACGGGGCCGCCCAGCACGACGGCCGGTCCCAGCCCATCTCCAGCGCGGCGGACATGCGCGTCTTCGGCACCCTGCGCGCCCTGGCGGACGTGGTGGTCGCCGGCGCCGAGACCGTACGCCAGGAGGGGTACCGCCCGGCGCGCTCGCGCGCGGAGTTCGCCGAGCTGCGGCGGGCGGCCGGGCAGAGCCCCGCGCCGGCGATCGCGGTGGTCAGCGCGAGTCTGGAGCTGGACTTCTCCCTGCCGCTGTTCACCTCGCCCACGGTGCCCACCCTGGTCCTGACCGGCGCGGCCGCGGCCCCGGACCGGATCGCGGCCGCCGAGCGGGCCGGCGCCCGGGTGGTGATCGCCGGTGACGGCGTCGGCGTGGACCCCGCGCGTGCCGTCGACGCGCTCGTCGGGCTCGGCCACACCCGGCTGCTGACCGAGGGCGGTCCGCGGCTGCTGGGCCAGTTCGTCACGGCCGGCGTGCTCGACGAGCTGTGCCTGACCGTCTCGCCGATGCTCACCGCGGGTGACGCGCAGCGGATCGCGGGCGGGCCCTCGGTCGAGGTTCCGCGGCGGTTCGCCCTGGCGTCCCTGCTGGAGGAGGAGGGTTTCCTCTTCAGCCGGTACCTGCGCGACTGATGCAGCCGGTACCGGCGTGACTGATACAGCAGGGGCCGGCGTGACCGAGGGAGCGGCGTGACCGGGGGAATAGGCGGAATCTACCGTTCCGATTGGTCTGTTCCGGGCACACTGAAACCGGCAGTACCCGTGCGATCACGGGGCAGGATGGTTTCCGCGGGGTCCGGTACGGCCTACGGAGGGTGGGCCCACGGGCCCGCCAAGGAGAAGGGGCGCCTGGTGTTCACAAGCGTTTTGATGATCGAGAAGGCCCTGACGTCCGCCGACGTGGAGTTCGTCACCACTTTGCACGGGGAGGAGCCGGTCGCCTTCCACGTGCTGCTCCAGCCGCGCGGCGATCAGGCGGACCGGCTGCTGCGGGCCATCGACGACGTCGCGCTCGGCGAGCTCGACGACGCCGTGCGGGAGGGCGAGACACCGGAGGGTGAGGAGGCGCTGAGCGTCGGGCAGCGGGCACTGGAGGTGTCCCTCACCGCCCTGCGCGCGTCCGGTGCCGAGGCCGAGGGCCGCCTGATCGAGGACCACCCGCTGGACGAGCTCAAGTCCCTGGTCCTGGAGGCCGGCGCCGACGAGGTGATCGTCCTGACCGATCCGCACTACGTGGAGGAGTTCTTCCACCGGGACTGGGCCTCGCGGGCCCGGCACAAGGTCGGCGTACCGGTCCTGAAACTCTTCTCCCACAGCAAGGCATAGGCTGGGGCCGCGCTCCCGCGCCGGGGGCGCGCCCACCGGCACATCACCTCTCGTACACCCGTCGCACCTCTGGGGAGAACAGCGCATGGCACCCGGCCTTCCTACCGCCATGGACCGACCGCACTTCATCGGCATCGGCGGCGCCGGAATGTCGGGCATCGCCAAGATCCTCGCCCAGCGCGGTGCCGCGGTGGCGGGCAGCGACGCCAAGGAGTCCGCGACCGCCGACGCCCTGCGCGCACTCGGCGCCACCGTGCACATCGGGCACGCGGCGGAGCACCTCGCCGACGACGCGAGCTGCGTGGTCGTGTCCTCGGCGATCCGCGCGGACAACCCGGAGCTGGCCCGCGCGGCCGAACGCGGCATCCCGGTCGTGCACCGTTCCGACGCCCTCGCCGCCCTGATGAACGGCCTGCGCCCGATCGCGGTCGCCGGCACGCACGGCAAGACCACCACCACCTCCATGCTGGCGGTCTCCCTGTCCGAGCTGGGCCTGAACCCGTCGTACGCGATCGGCGGCGACCTGGACGCGCCCGGCTCCAACGCCCTGCACGGCGACGGCGAGATCTTCGTCGCCGAGGCGGACGAAAGCGACCGCAGCTTCCACAAGTACGCGCCCGAGGTCGCCATCGTCCTCAACGTCGAGCTCGACCACCACGCCAACTACGCGTCCATGGACGAGATCTACGAGTCGTTCGAGACCTTCGCCGGGAAGATCGTCCCCGGCGGCACCCTGGTGATCGCCGCCGACCAGGACGGCGCCCGGGAGCTGACGCGGCGGCTGGCCGGGTCGGTGCGGACGGTGACGTACGGGGAGTCGGAGGACGCCGACGTACGGATCCTGTCGGTCGTCCCGCAGGGCCTGAAGAGCGAGGTCACCGTCGTCATGGACGGCACCGAGCTGACCTTCGCCGTCTCCGTCCCCGGCCGCCACTACGCCCACAACGCGGTCGCCGCCCTCGCCGCGGGCGCGGCACTCGGCATCCCCGCCGCCGAGCTGGCCCCCGCCCTGGCCGCCTACACCGGCGTCAAGCGGCGCCTCCAGCTCAAGGGCGAGGCGGCCGGTGTCCAGGTCGTCGACTCCTACGCGCACCACCCCACCGAGATGACGGCGGACCTGGAGGCCATGCGCGCCGCGGTCGGCGACGCCCGCATCCTCGTCCTCTTCCAGCCGCACCTCTTCTCGCGCACCCAGGAGCTGGGCAAGGAGATGGGCCAGGCCCTGTCCCTGGCGGACGCGTCGGTCGTCCTCGACATCTACCCGGCCCGCGAGGACCCGATCCCCGGCATCACCAGCGGCCTGATCATCGAGGCGGCCCGGGCCGCGGGCGCGGACGTCACGCCGGTCCACGACAAGGACGCGGCGCCCGCGGTGGTCGCGGGAATGGCGAAGGCCGGTGATCTCGTTCTCACCATGGGCGCGGGCGACGTCACCGACCTCGGACCGCGCATCCTGGACGAGCTGTCGAGCAAGGCGAAGTAAGGGGCTGAGGACTCATGTCGTACGACGTCGAGAAGCCGGACGAGCAGTGGCGCGCGGAGCTGGCACCGGCCGAGTACGCGGTCCTGCGCCAGGCCGCGACGGAGCCCGCCTTCACGGGTGAGTACACCGACACCAAGACCGAGGGCGTCTACTCCTGCCGCGCCTGCGGTGCCGACCTGTTCACCTCGGAGACGAAGTTCGCCTCCCACTGCGGCTGGCCGTCCTTCTTCGACCCCAAGGACACCGACGCGGTCGAGCTGATCGAGGACCGGTCCCACGGAATGGTGCGCACCGAGGTGCGGTGCGCCCGGTGCGGGTCCCATCTCGGGCACGTGTTCGAGGGTGAGGGGTATCCGACCCCGACCGACCAGCGGTACTGCATCAACAGCATCGCGCTGCGGCTCGCGCCCGCGGAGAGCTGAGTCAGCGGGCGGCGGCGGCCGGGAGCGTCACGGTGAAGACCGTCGTGCCCGGTTCGTCGCCCAGGTCGATGGTGCCGCCGTGCGCCCGCACCAGCGAGCCGGCGACGGCGAGGCCCAGCCCGCTGCCGCCGCGGTCGCGGCTGCGGGCCCTGTCGACGCGGTAGAAACGGTCGAAGATCCGCTCCCGGTCGGCGGCCGGGATGCCCGGCCCGGTGTCGGCGACCGTCACCCGGGCCGCGTCGGCCGTCACGGACACGGCCACCGCGACCTTCGTGCCCGGCGGGGTGTGCACGGCGGCGTTGGTGAGCAGGTTGTCGAGCACCTGCCGGATCCGCTGCGGGTCCAGGCGCAGCCTCACCGCCGCCGGCCCGGGCGTCACCGTCAGCGGGTGCTCCGGGTGACCGGCGCGGAAGGCGTCGCCCGCCTGCCGTACCAGCTCCGTCAGATCCGCGTCCTCCCACCGCAGCGGCGCCTCCACCTCCGCCGCGTCGAGCCGGGCGAGCAGCAGCAGGTCGTCCAGGAGAACACCCATCCGGGCCGCCTCGGCGCGCAGCCGGGCCAGGTGCCGCTCCCGTTCCCCGGGCGCGTTGGCCGCCGCGTACTGGAACAGGTCGGCGTAGCCCCGCACCGACATCAGCGGGGTGCGCAGTTCGTGCGAGGCGTCCGCGACGAACCGGCGCAGCCGCTGCTCGGCCTCGGCGCGCACCGCCAGCGAGTCGTCGATGTGCTCCAGCATGGTGTTGAACGCGGTCCGCAGCTCCGCCACCTCCTGGCCGCCGTCCCGTCCGTCCACGCGCAGCGGCAGCCGGGCGGCCGACTCGGTCAGGTCGTGCGAGGCGATGCCGTGCGCGGTGCTCGCCATGTCGCTCAGCGGCTTCAGCCCGCGCCGCAGCATCCGCCGCCCGAACACGACCAGCGCCAGCAGTGCGAGACCGAAGGCGACGACCTGCACCGTGATCAGCTGCTCCACGGTGTCCTCGACGTCCCCCATGGGCGCGGCACTGACCAGGACCACCCCGGGTTCGACCTCGCAGGCCCGCAGCAGATAGGGGCCGTGCCCGCCGATCCGCACGGTGCGGGTGAGGTCCTCGCCCGAGCGGGCCATCGTCCGCGCGAGGGCGGTGAACGCGCGGCTGTCCGCCGGCACCTCGGCGGGCGTGCGCAGGTCCGCCGAGCCGTCGGAGACGTCGTACACGGCGGTGTACCAGCCGTAGTACGGCTTGCGCCGGACCGTGCCGTGCGCCGCCGCGTCCTTGGACTGCACGACCTGCACCAGCTTCATCTGGTCGGCGAGCTGCCGCTCCAGGTAGTCCCGCATGTACGCGGTCAGCACGGTCCCGACCACGGCGAACACCGCCAGCGACAGCACTCCCAGGCCCAGCGCCAGCCGGGTCCCGAGCCGCAGCCCGCGGTAGGCGCGCCACCACCGCCGTATCACCGCGCCGCCTGCCGGATCGCGTACCCGAAGCCCCGCACCGTCCGGATCAGCGGCTCGGCGGCGTCGTCCGCGTCGTCCAGCTTGCGGCGCAGCCGGCTGACCACCAGCTCCACGACGTTGGACCGGCCGCCGAAGCCGTACTCCCACACGTGGTCGAGGATCTGCGCCTTGGTCAGCACGGTCGGTGACTTGCGCATCAGATAGCGCAGCACCTCGTACTCGGTCGGCGTCAGCGACACCCGCCGCTCGCCCCGGCGCACCTCGCGGGTGTCCTCGTCCATCGTCAGGTCCGCCACCCGCAGCACCGACCGCTGGAAGCCGGGCCCGGCGCTGCGCCGCAGCACGGTCCGCAGCCGCGCCATCAGCTCCTCCACCGCGAACGGCTTGACCAGGTAGTCGTCACCGCCCCGGGTCAGCCCCGCCACCCGGTCGGCCACCCCGTCGCGCGCGGTGAGGAACACCACCGGCACCATCGTCCCCGAGCGGCGCAGCCGGTCCAGGACGCCGAAGCCGTCGACGTCCGGCAGCATCAGGTCGAGCACCACGATGTCCGGCCGGAACCCGGCGGCCAGCCGCAGCGCCTGCTCGCCGGAGTTGGCGGTGACCGCCTCCCAGCCCTCGTAGCGGGCGACCGTGGCCACGAGATCGGCGATGGGCGGGTCGTCGTCCACCACGAGGAGTCGTACTTTTTCCACCCGCTCATACTGCGCCACCGGCCGCCCGCACCCCATACCGCGGTGACCGCCGTACCGAGATCGATAAGCACCTGAAAGACGACCGACAGGGAAACGACAGGTCGGACGGGCGAAGCTCGGTGCCGTGACCACAGTCCCGAGCGCCCCCCACCGTCAGCCGCCCTCCGCACCGGCCCTCCGCCCCAAGGCGGTGGCCCGTACCGGTCTGTACGCGATCCTGGCCGCCAACGCGGCCGTCGTGGCCGTCCTGTTCGCCCAGGCGGGCTTCGCCTCCAACACCCTCGTCGTCCTCGGCCGCCTCACCGGCCTCTACGGCGCCCTGCTCATGGCCTTCCAACTGGTCCTGGTGGCCCGGC
Source organism: Streptomyces sp. WG7 (assembly GCF_049975785.1). Classification (NCBI taxonomy): domain Bacteria; kingdom Bacillati; phylum Actinomycetota; class Actinomycetes; order Kitasatosporales; family Streptomycetaceae; genus Streptomyces; species Streptomyces sp. WG7. The sequence continues at coordinate 172,221 of NZ_JBNGGE010000013.1, read as the reverse complement.
TGCCCTGGTTCGACCGGCGCATCGGCATGGACCGGCTGACCTCCTGGCACCGCTGGACCGGGTTCGCCGTCCTGTGGACGCTCCTCGCCCACGTCACCTTCATCACCTTCGGGTACGCCCAGCCGTCCGGCACGGACCCGCTGAACCAGCTCGTCGCCCTCGCCGAGACCGTCGAGGGCGTGCTGCGCGCGCTCGTCGCCCTGGCGGTCCTCGTCGCCGTGGGCGCCGTCTCGGCGCGCGCCGCCCGGCGCAGGATGGCGTACGAGACCTGGCACTTCGTCCACCTGTACACGTATGTCGCGGTGGTGCTGGCCTTCACCCACCAGGTCGCCGTCGGTACGTCCTTCACCTCCTCGCCCGCCGCGAAGACGTACTGGTACGGGATGTGGGGCGCGGCCCTCGGCGCGGTCCTGCTGGGCCGCGTCGTGCTGCCGCTGCGGCGCAACCTGCGGCACCGGCTGCGCGTCACCGCCGTCGTCCCGGAGAACGACCACGTCGTCTCCGTGTACCTGAGCGGCCGCGACCTCGACCGGCTGCCCGCGCGGGCCGGCCAGTTCTTCCTGTGGCGGTTCCTGACCCGCGACCGCTGGTGGCAGGCCAATCCCTTCTCGCTGTCCATGGCGCCCGACGGCAGGCAGCTCCGCCTCACCGTCAAGACCGCGGGCGACGGCACCGCCGCCCTGCGCCACCTCGAGCCCGGCACCCGCGTCTTCGCCGAGGGCCCCTACGGTGCCTTCACCGCCCTGCACCGCACCCGCCCGGACACCCTGCTGATCGCCGGCGGCGTCGGCGTCACCCCGATCCGGGCCCTGCTGGAAGAGCTGCACGGGCACGCGGTGCTCGTCTACCGCGTCGCCACCGACCGCGACGCCGTCCTCTACGCCGAGCTGCGCGACCTCGCCCACGCCAAGGGCGCCGAACTCCACCTGGTCACCGGACCGGCCGTCCCCGACCGACTGGGCCCGCGCGATCTCGCCGCGCTCGTCCCCGACGTCGCCGAACGGGACGTCTACGTCTGCGGGCCGCCCGGCATGACCACGGCGCTGCTCCGCACCCTGCGCGAACTGGGCGTACCCGGACCGCAGATACACGCCGAACGCTTCAGCCTGGCCGGATGAGCCCGGCCCGACAAGCCCGGCCCGACAAGCCCGGTCGTACGAGAGGAACCCCCGCACCGTGAAGCGCGCACTGCCCGTCCTGGTCCTGAGCATCGCCGGCCTGATCCCGGTCTGGCGCTACGCCCCGTCCCACGGGACGGCGGCCTCCGCACCCGCCCCCTCCGTCCCGTCCGTGGCGCCGTCCGCGCCGGCCGCCGGTTCCACCGTCGTCGCCGGCACCACCGTCGACACCGACAAGGGCCCCGTACAGGTCGAGGTGACCTTCCGGGACCGGAGGATCACCGCCGTACGCCTGCTCCAGCAGCCCGACCACCCGCAGACCGCGGCCGCCGTCCCCCGGCTGGTCGAGGAGACGCTCGAAAGGCAGAGCGCCGACGTCGACACCGTCTCCGGCGCCACGGTCACCAGTGACGGCTACCGGGAGTCCCTCCAGGCCGCCATCGACGCCCACGGCGCCTGACGTGCGGCGCGTCGAACACGTCATGGGCTTCCCGGTCTCCCTGCGGGTCGACGACCCGGACGTGCCCGCGGAGGCCGCGGACGCCGTCTTCGCGTGGCTGCGCGAAGCCGACGCGCGCTTCAGCCCGTTCCGGCCCGACAGCGAGGTGTCCCGGCTGGGCCGGGGTGAAGTGGCGCGGGTCAGCGCCGAGTTGGGGGAGGTGCTCGACCTGTGCGAGGAGTACCGGGTCGCGACCGGCGGTGCCTTCGACGTCCGGCTGCCGGGGCGGGGCCTCGACCCCTGCGCGGTGGTGAAGGGCTGGTCGGTGCAGCGGGCGGCCGGGCTGCTGCGCGCGTCCGGCGCGCGTCGCTTCTGCCTCAACGCCGGGGGCGACGTGGTCGCGGCGGGCGGGCCCTGGCGGGTGGGCGTACGGCACCCCGAGGACGCCGGCCGGCTGTGCACCGTCCTGGAGGTCACCGACGGGGCGGTCGCGACCTCCGCGCGCTACGAACGCGGCGACCACATCGTCGACGGGCGCACCGGGCGTCCGGCGACCGGCCTGCTCAGCGTCACCGTCGTGGCGCCGACCCTCACCGAGGCGGACACGGCCGCCACGGCGGCGTTCGCGATGGGCGCCGAGGGCGTCGCCTGGGCCGCGGCGCGCGAGGGCTGCGAGGTGTTCGCCGTGGACGCGGAGCGCCGGGTGCTGCGCACGGCGGGACTGCCCGCCGCCCCCGGGAAGGGCCCGCACGGCCACCACGGTTCCGTGACACCGGACGTCTAGACTCTCCCGGCAACGAACCGTAGCGACCTGGCCAGAACTTCCCGCCCACCCGAAGGGTATTCGGCGTTTTGATACGGATGGACTCAGTCACCAAGCGGTACCCGGACGGCACCGTGGCGGTCGACCGGCTGTCGTTGGAGATCCCCGACCGCTCGATCACGGTCCTCGTCGGACCTTCGGGCTGCGGCAAGACGACGACCCTGCGGATGATCAACAGGATGGTCGAGCCCACCGAGGGCACCATCTCCCTGGACGGCACGGACCTCCAGCGGCAGCCGGTCACCACACTGCGCCGGTCGATGGGGTACGTCATCCAGAACGCCGGTCTCTTCCAGCACCGGACGATCCTCGACAACATCGCCACCGTGCCCCGCATGATCGGGTGGGGCAGGCGCAGGTCCCGCGAGCGGGCGGCCGAGCTGATGGAACGCGTGGGTCTCGACGCCTCCCTCGCCAAGCGGTACCCGTACCAGCTCTCCGGCGGCCAGCAGCAGCGCGTCGGGGTGGCCCGGGCGCTCGCCGCCGACCCGCCGGTGCTCCTCATGGACGAGCCGTTCTCCGCCGTGGACCCCGTGGTCCGCAAGGGACTGCAGGACGAACTCCTGCGCATCCAGGAGGAGCTGGGCAAGACCATCGTCTTCGTCACCCACGACATCGACGAGGCCGTCAAACTGGGCAGCACGGTCGCGGTGATGCGCACCGGCGGCCGGCTCGCCCAGTTCGCGCCGCCCGCCGAGCTGCTGTCGAACCCGGCGGACGACTTCGTCGAGGACTTCCTCGGCGCCGACCGCGGCATCCGGCGGCTGTCCTTCTTCGCCTCCACGGGCCTGGAACCGACGACGGACCCGGTCGTCCGCGTGGACGCCACGGCCGAACAGCTCGCCGCGCCCGACGCCCCCTACCTGCTGGTGACCGACACGGAGGGCCGCCCGCTGGGCTGGGCCGAGCCGCGGGAGCTGACCGCCGGCGACATCACGGCCGAACGGCTGCTGCCGTACGGGCGGCCCTTCGTGCCCGGCGCCGACTCCCTGCGGGCCGCCCTCGACTGCGCCGTCCTCTCGCCCACCGGCTGGGCCGTCGCCGTGGACGCCGACGGGCGGGTGACGGGCGTGGTCTCCCAGCAGAGCATCGGCGAGGCGATCCGCACCGCCCACGGCGCGGACCGGGCCGCCGGCGCCCGGACGACGGGACCCGCCGACGTCGCCAAGGTCGCCCCGTGAACGGCTTCTTCGACATCCCGAGCGACCTCGGCAACACCTACTTCGGCCTGATCGGACTGCACCTGCGCGAGGCGCTGCTGCCCGTCCTCGCCGGGCTGCTGGCGGCGCTGCCCGTCGCCCAGCTCTGCGTACGGTTCCGCTGGCTGTACCCGCCCGTGCTCGGCGTGACCACCGTGTTCTACGCCATCCCGTCGCTCGCGGTCTTCGTCGTCCTCATCGACTACACCGGCCAGACCGAGCTCACGGTGATGATCCCGCTGGCCGTCTACAGCCTGGTGGTGCTCGTCCCGGCCATCGTCGACGGCGTGCGGTCGGTGCCCGAGGAGACCCTGGCCGCCTCCACGGCCATGGGCTTCGGACCCGTACGGCGCTATCTCCAGGTGCAGTTGCCGATCGCCGTGCCCGCCATCCTGGCCGGCCTCCGGGTGGCCGTCTCGGCCAGCATCTCCCTGGTCAGCGTCGGCGCCCTCATCGGCAACCAGGGCGCGCTCGGCAACCTGCTCGCGGACGCCCAGAAGTACGGCCGGCCCGAGCTGGCCGTCAACTCCGTCCTCACCACCGCCGTACTGGCGATCCTCTGCGACGCGGCGCTCGTCCTGGTGCGCAACCTGCTGACGCCGTGGATGCCGCGCGGCAAGAGCGGCCGCCGCCCGAAGCAGGCCGCCGTGCGGCCCGAGCCCGAGGAGGCGGCCGCCCGGTGAACGTGCTCCACTTCGTCAACGCCTTCTTCAGCGACAGCGCCCACTGGCACGGCTACGACGGCATCCCGCAGCGCCTGCTGGAGCACGTCCAGTACACGCTGATGGCGCTCGGCATCGCCGCCGCGATCGGACTGCCCGTCGGCCTGCTGACCGGGCACACCGGCCGCGGCGGCAACGCCGTCGCCTTCGTCGCCACCGCCGCCCGCGCCCTGCCCAGCTTCGGACTTCTCGTACTCATCGCCGTCGTCGTCGGCATCGGCCTGCTGCCGGTGATGATCCCGTTGGTCGTGCTGGCGATCCCGCCGATCCTGGTGACCACCTACGAGGCGGTCCGCTCCGTCGACCCGGCCCCGGTGGACGCGGCGCGGGGCATGGGCATGCACGAGTCGGGCATCCTCTTCCGGGTCGAACTCCCCGTCGCCCTCCCGCTGGTGCTCAGCGGACTGCGCTCGGCCGCCGTCCAGGTCGTGTCGACGGCCACCATCGCCGCGTACGTCAGCCTCGGCGGGATCGGCCGCTACATCATCGACGGGCTCTACCAGCGCGACTACGAGAAGGTGGTCGGCGGAGCCACGCTGGTGGCCCTGCTGGCACTGGTCACGCTCGCGGTGTTCTGGGCGGCGGGGCGGCTGGCGGTGTCGCCGGGGGTGCGCAGGCGCTGACGTACTCGAACACGTATATGAAAGAACCGTAACCAGGCCGTTCTTGACTGACCGACGAGCGGCTCGTTTGGATCGGTGGATGACTTCTACCGCGAAGAGCAGCTGGTCCAGGACGAGGCACACCGGCGCGGCGGCCGTCGCGCTCACCGCCGCTGCGGCGCTGCTCGCGGGCTGTTCCTCCGCCGACGACACCTCCGACAACCCCCTCGCCGGGGAGAAGGCGGAGGCCGGCACCGTCGTCGTCGGCTCGAACAACTTCGCCGAGAGCACCCTGCTCGCCGACATCTACGGCGAGGCGCTCAAGGCGAAGGGCCTCAAGGTCACCTACAAGCACAACATCGGCAGCCGTGAGACGACCTACGGCCTGATGAAGAACGGATCGGTCACGGTGCTGCCGGAGTACAACGGCTCGCTGCTGGCCTACCTCGACCCCGATGCCGAGCAGAAGTCCACCGAGGCGGTCAACACCGCGGCCAAGGCCAAGCTCGACGAGAAACTGACGCTGCTGAACCCGTCGCCGGCCGAGAACAAGGACTCGGTCAGCGTCAACGCCGAGACCGCGAAGAAGTACGGCCTCACCGCCGAGTCCACCCTCGCCGACCTCAAGGACATCGCGCCGGACCTGGTGATCGGCGGTTCGCCCGAGTTCCAGACCCGGCAGCAGGGGCTGAAGGGCCTGGAGTCCGTGTACGGCCTGAAGTTCGAGTCGTTCAAGGCGCTCGACGCGGGCGGCCCGCTGACCCAGTCGGCGCTGACCAAGAACACCGTGCAGGCGGCGGACATCTTCACCACCGACCCGACGATCATCAAGGAGAAGTTCGTCGTCCTGAAGGACCCGGAGAACCTCTTCGGCTACGCGAACGTGACACCGCTGGTCCACAAGGAGGGACTGCCCCAGGAGGGCGTCGACGCGCTGAACGCGGTCTCCGCGAAGCTGGACACCAAGACCCTCCTCGACCTGGACGCCCAGGTCCAGCTGGACAAGAAGGACCCGCTGGACGTGGCCAAGGAGTGGCTGGAATCGGCCGGTCTGAGCTGACCCGCCGTACGCTCCCTTACGACGCCGCGGCCTCGGCCGCGGCGTCGATCAACTGGTCGATCAGGGCGATGAGGACGTCCCGGGCGGAGCCCCGCTCCCGCGCGTCGCACAGCAGCACCTTGACGTGCTCCGGAAGCGCCAGGGCCTCCCGGATCTCCTCGGCCGGATACGGATGCCGCCCGTGGAAGCCGTTGACGCCGACGACGAACGGGATGCCCCGCCGCTCGAAGAAGTCGATGGCGGCGAAGCTCGACTCGGGCCTGCGGACGTCGACCAGCACCACGGCCCCGAGGGCCCCGATCGCCAGGTCGTTCCACATGAACCAGAACCGCTGCTGACCGGGCGTGCCGAAGAGGTACAGCACCAGTTCCCGGCCGATGGTGATCCGCCCGAAGTCCAGGGCCACGGTCGTGGCCCGCTTCTCCTCGATGCCGGCGAGGTCGTCGACGTCCAGTCCCGCGGCGGTCAGCGGCTCCTCGGTGCGCAGCGGGGCGATCTCGCTGACCGCCCCGACCATGGTGGTCTTGCCGACGCCGAAGCCACCGGCGATCAGTATCTTCACGGCCTCGGGGGCGGATGCCGTGGGCGCCTCGGAGGCGCGGTCAGAGCCGGCCAAGGCCGTCCCTCACTTTCTGCAGCAGGTCCAGGTCCGGGGTGGCGCGGGAGACGGGGTGCGGCGGCCGGGCGGTGATCCGGCCGGCCTCCAGCAGGTCCGAGAGCAGGATGACGGCCACGCTCACCGGCAGGTCGAGGCGGGCCGCGACCTCCGCCACGGCGAGGGGCTCGGCGCACAGCCGCAGGATCCGCAGGTGCTCCGGCTGCGGCCGCGGGGCCCGGGCGGGCTGCGGGTCGACCGCGGCCACCGTGGTGATCAGGGTGAAGTCGGCGCGGCTGGGCCGGGTCCGGCCGCCGGTCAGGGTGAACGGCCGCACGAGCCGGCCCTCCGCGTCGCCTCCGGTCACGTCACTCGCCGGGGCCGGCGGTGGCCCGCGGTGCCGCGCTGAGGTGCTCGCCGATCTTCTTCACCAGCATGTTCATCTGGTACGCCACCACACCGACGTCGGCGTTCGGGCCGGTGAGCACGACGAGGTGGGCGCCGGGGCCCGCGGAGCTGAGTATCAGGTAGCTGTTGGCCATCTCGATGAGCGCCTGGCGCACCGGGCCGCCGCGGAAGTCCATGCTGACGCCCTTGCTGAGGCTCATCAGGCCCGACGCGGTCGCCGCCAGCCGCTCGGCGTCGTCGCGCAGGAAGCCCGTGGACTTGCTGACGACCAGTCCGTCCTCGGAGAGCACCACGGCGTGGTTCACGTCGGCGACCCGCTCCACGAGTCCGGTGAGCAGCTGGTCCAGCTCGGTGTGCGTGGCGGGGGAAGGTCGGGTCATTGCGTGTCCTTCGTCGGCGGTCGGCGATCGGCGGTCGGGGTCGAGAGGGCGGCGGAGGGGGGAACCCGCTCGGCGGAACCCGTGTCCGTGCTGTCTGCGTCTGCGTCGTCTGCGTCGGCGGCCTGGGCCCGCAGTGTGCCGCGCTGGAAACCGGCGAGGGACGAGGCGGCACGCTCGGCGGTGAAGTCGGCGTAGGCGTCGGCCTGGGCGTCCGGACCGTCCGCACCGGTGACGGCGTCCTCGTCGCGCAGCTCGGCGGCCAGGCTGGTCTGCGGCACCCGGCGGGGCAGCGGGGCGAGGCCGTTCCGCTCGGTGGCGGACCCGGCGGGGGCGGGTGCCCCGGGCCGGGGCGCGGGTACGGGCCGCACCCGCCGGACGGGCCGCTTCCCGGGAGCGGGATCCGCGGCGGGGCCGGAGGACGCGGCGGATGTCCGGGAGCCGGAGGACGCGGCGGATGCCCGGGAGCCGGGGGACGCATCGGGGCGGGAAGGCGCGGCGGGTGCCGGAGAACCGGGGGGTGCTCCGGACCGGGAGGACGCGGCGGTTGCCGGGGAGCCGGGGGACGCTTCGGAGCGCGTGGGCACCGCGGGCACCGCGGGCACCGCGGGCGCAGGGGGCGTCCCGGGCGTCTCGGCGGCCGCAGTACCGCCGGTGCCGTGGGCTCCGTCGACCGGCTCGTGCACCACGATGTCGTGCGGGACCAGCACGATCGCGGTGGTCCCGCCGTACGGGGAGGCGCGCAGCGTGACGGTGATGCCGTGCCGGTGCGCCAGCCGGGCGACGACGAACATGCCGAGCCGCAGGTCGTCGGCGAGCGCCACCACGTCGAACTGCGGCTCCACCGCCAGCTGGGCGTTGAACGAGGCGTAGTCCTCCTCCGACAGCCCGAGCCCGCGGTCCTCGATCTCGACGGCCAGGCCCTTGGCCACCATCGCCGCCCGCACACTGACCGGATTGGGCGCGGGGGAGTAGGCGGTCGCGTTGTCGATGAGCTCGGCGAGCAGGTGGATCACGTCGGCCACCGCGGGCGGCGCGAGCGCCACCTCCTCGTCGGTGTGCAGCTCCACCCGCTGGTACTCGGCGACCTCGCCGACCGCGCTGCGCAGGATGTCGACCAGCGCGACGGGCTCCCGCCAGGTGCGCCGGGGCTGCTCGCCGCTGATGATGACGAGGTTCTCCTCGTACCGGCGCAGCTGACTGGCCGTGGAGTCCAGTTCGTACAGGCCCTTGAGGATCTCGGGGTCGGTGTGTTCGCGTTCCAGGGAGTCCAGCTTGCCGAGCTGCATGTTGACGAGGTTCTGGCTCTGCCGGGCGATGCCGAGGATCACCTTCTGGAAGCCGCGCCGGGTGTCGGCGAGTTCGACGGCGGTGTGCACGGCGGTGCGCTGCGCCGTGTTGAAGGCCTGGGCGACCTGGCCGAGTTCGTCCCGCCCGTAGTCCAGCGGCGGGGTCGCCGACTCCACGTCGACCTTCTCGCCCCGCTCCAGCCGGGCCACCACGTCGGGCAGCCGTTCCTCGGCCAGGCTCAGGGTGGCGAGCCGCAGCCCCCGCAGCCGCCGGGACAGCGAGCGGGTGATGCGCCAGGACATGACGACGCAGAGCAGCAGGGCGAGCAGGCCGCCCGCGCTGAGGGAGGCGGCCGTGATCAGCAGCCCGCGCGCCTCGTCGGCGCTGCGGTCGAGCAGTCCGTCGGTCTGCTCCCGGATCAGTGCCTCGTACTCGCTGGAGACCTTGTCCAGCGCGGTGGTCCAGCGCTGCCGCGCGTCCGGCAGGTCGGTCCAGCCGTCCCCGTCCGCCGCACGGGCCGCGAGCACCTGGTCCTCGACGGTCTCCAGGGTCTGCCACTCGGGGCTGGCCAGGACCCGCTCCGTCTGCGCCTTCGCGCTGCCGTGCAGGGAGGGGACGATCTGGTCCCGGACGAGCCAGCGCCGGGTGTGCGCCAGCTGGGCGAACTGCGCCCACTGCTCCTCGTTCATCCGGCCGGACGGCCAGGCCAGGGTGAGCCGGGCGTTCTCCTGGGAGATCAGCTCCGCCGCGTGCTCCAGGGCGACCAGCGGCCCGGCCTGCGAGGTGAGGTCGCCGTCGTCGACCTGGGAGAGCTCCTGGAAGGCGTGGATCTGCTCGTCGATGATCGACGTGTACTGGTCGAGCGCCTGCTCGGGAGTGATGTCGCTGGGGTCGTCCACCTGGTCGCGGTAGTACTCCAGGCTGCCCACCGAGCCGAGCACCGAGTACAGCCGGTCCGAGACCCGGGCGGGCGCGCGCTCGATCGCGTCGGACCGGCCGACCAGCTGGGCGACCGCCGCGTCGGTCCTCTCGCGCTGGGCGTCCAGTTCCGTCCGGTCGCCGCCGGGCCCGGCCAGCCAGGCGGCCGACAGACTGCGCTCCTTCTGCAGCGCGAGCGCCGCCTCGGTGCCCATGGCCCCGGTGTCGCGGCTCAGCTCCGTCTGGGAACGCAGCCGCAGGCCCTCCGAGAACATCTGGATCGTCGTCACTCCCCACACGGCGGCGAGGGTGACGCAGGGAACCAGGGCCAGGAGGATCAGGGAGAGACGTATGGAGCCGAGGCGGCGCCGGGCACCTGTCCGTGCAGACATCGTCGTCCTAGGCGATCAGTGGGGGAGGGGGACGGTTGTGCGCGGGCACCCGCGGTCGCGGTGCCCCGTCAACGGGTGCCGTCCGCGGCGAACCCGGCGACCGCGTCGGCGTTCGTCCGGGTCACGAACGCGGGGCCGGTCAGTACGGGCGCCACTCCGCCACCGCTGACATTGCCGTTGGTGCGGTACAGCCAGAGCGCGTCCACCGCGAGGTAGCCCTGCAGGTACGGCTGCTGGTCCACCGCGAACTGCACGTCCCCGCGCTCGACCGCGGCGACGAGGTCCTCGTCGAGGTCGAAGGTGGCGACGTGGGCGCTGCTGCCCGCCTCCTCGACCGCCTCGACCGCGGTGAGGGCGAACGCCGCGCCGTTCATGACGACCTCGTCGATGTCGGCGTTCTGCCGCAGCCGCGCGGTGACGGCCGCGCCGACCGCCTTCATGTCGGTGCCCTCGACGTAGAGCATCTCGGTCTCGCCCCCGAAGGTCTTCTTGACGCCGGCGCAGCGGGCCTCCAGGGCGACGTTGCCCCGCTCGTGGATGACGCACAGGGCGTGCCGGGCCTTGAGGGAGTTCAGCTTGTCGCCCACGGCCCGGCCCGCGACGCTCTCGTCCTGCCCGAAGTACCCCAGGAGCCCGGTGGACCGCCAGGCGTCGATGCCCGAGTTGAGGCCGACCACGGGGATGCCGGCCGCCCTGGCCTCGGCGATCGGTCCCTTCATCGCCTGCGGTTTGGCCAGGGTCACGGCGATGCCGTCGGCCTTGTCGCGGATCGCGTCCCGTACCAGGCCGGCCTGGTCGGCGGTGTCGGCGTCACCGGCGTACGTCAGGTCGATGCCGTCCTTGGCGGCCGCCGCCTCCGCGCCCCTGCGCACCCGGTCCCAGAAGGCGTCGCCCTCACCGCCGTGGGTCACCATGACGATCTTCATCCGGTCGGCGCCGGACCTGCCCGCGTCGTCCGCGGCCGAGTCGTCCTCGTCCCCGCCGAGGGCGGAGCAGCCGGCCGCCAGCAGACAGACGGCCGCGGCGAGGGCCGCGGCGCGCAGACGTGCGGAGGTGTGGGTGGGCGGGGGAGATGTACTCATGGGGGTTGGGGCACCTCGCTGTGCGGCCGAGCAGGAGGAACGGGGCGAGGTGGACCGGAGCACGTGGTCGGTGCGCCAACCGGGTGAACCTCGCCTGGCCGGAGCAAACCGTGTGTGACGTCCGGTAGTCAAGTGACCAGCGACCAGGTGTGAGTTGTCGGTGCCGCATCGTGATGAACGGGGCCGGCGATGCGGTGGGTGAAGTCGTGGGTGCATCGACCGCGACTACCGAGGCCCCGCCCTGTCCGGCAGGGCGGGCAGCAGCAAGCAGCGGCAGCACGCAGCGGCAGCAACCAACGACAGCAACCAACGACAGCAGCTCGATCGCTTCGCCGAACAGCAACTCACCAAGACCTCGGGCTCCAACTGACCGGGTCTGACCGGGGCTGACCGAGGTCGAACGAGGTCGAACGAGGTAGAGCGAGGTCGAACGACCGGACCCGGACCGCGCCTTCGACGGGCGGGCCGGATCGCGGTTCGCGAGGTCGTAAGAACGCTGATCTGACGGTGAGTTATCGTGTACAAGGGGTTAAGGCAGGCGCCACGGCCTGTTGCGTTCCAGCCCAGGAGAGTTCAACCGATGGCGAGGCAGATACGCGCCGAGCAGACCCGCGCGACGATCCTCGGTGCCGCCGCCGACCTGTTCGACCGTCACGGATACGAGTCGACCAGCCTGAGCGAGATCGTGGCCCACGCCGGAGTCACCAAGGGCGCCCTGTACTTCCACTTCGCGGCGAAGGAGGACCTCGCCCACGCCATCATGGAGATCCAGTCCAGAACCTCGCGCCGGCTGGCGACGGAGCTGGACGGCCGGGGCTACACCTCCCTGGAGGCGCTGATGCGCCTGACGTTCGGCATGGCCCGGCTCTGCGAGGAGGGACCGGTCCTGCGGGCCGGGCTGCGGCTCGCCACCGGCGGAGTGGCGGTACGGCCACCGCTGCCGCACCCCTTCACCGAGTGGCGGGAGATCGCCTCCTCCCGCCTCCTGGACGCCGTCAGGCAGTCCGACGTGCACCCGGACATCGACATCGACTCCGTCGCCCACACCCTCGTCTGCTCCATCGTCGGTACCCGCGTCGTGGGCGGCACCCTCGAACCGGCCGCACGGCAGCCACGCCGCCTGGCCGGCATGTGGTACCTCCTGATCCGGGGCATGGTGCCGGTGACGCGACGCGCCCGCTACCTCACCCTCGCCGCCCGCCTGGAGCGGGAGACGGGCCGGGTCTGAGTCCCGTGGGGGCCCGCTCGAAGTGCGGTGGTCCCTCGCCGGGTGCGATGGTCTCTCGCAGCGACGCGGGCGGCGCGACGCGGTGCGGGGGCTCCTGCCGGGGCGCGGCGGCTCCGTCTTCCGCCCCGGGCCCCGCGATACGGTGAGGCGTATGCCCGTCACCCCGTCCGAGCCCGCCCCCGTCGCCCCCGTCATCCTCGGCGACGAGCCCGGATCCTTCCCCCACGGCGTGCTGGCCGAGCGGCACCCCGCCATCGTCCGGCAGGTGCGTGAGGCGTTCCCCTACGGCCCCGAGCGGCGACGCGCCCTCGACGCGCTGCTCGCCGACTGTGCCGACGGCGTGATCGAGCCGCTGCCCGACGACGCCGACGCCCGCGACCGTGCCCGCTGGGCGGACTGGGGGATGGACACGTACGCGGGCCGGTCCTGGTTCGACGTGCCCTGGCTGTGGGCCGAGAGCTACTTCTACCGCCGGCTCCTCGACACCGTCGGCTACTTCGGCCCCGGCACCTGGCAGGGCGTCGATCCCTTCCGCCCCGCCAAGCTCGCCGAACTCGACGCGCGGGAGACGGACGAGGAACTCGCCGCGCTCGACGGCCTCGCCGACCTGCCCGCCGGCGAGCGGACCCGGGCCCTGCTGCACGGCTCGCTCTGGGGCAACCGCGCCGACCTCGGCTTCCGCCTCTCCGACAGCGCTGCCGGCACCGGTACCGGTACCGGTACCAAGGACAAGGTCCAGGCCCTGGTCGCCGACGACAGCGACGCACTCTGGTCGCTGCTCCCGCCCTCCGGAACGAGCACCTCCCGGTCGGGCACCTCCCGGCCGAGCACCACCCGAGCAGACAGCTCCGGCCCGAAGACCTTGTGCCTCGTCGCCGACAACGCCGGCCGCGAACTCGTCCCCGACCTGCTCCTCGTCTCCGACCTCCTCGACCGGGGCCGCATCGACCGGGCGGTCCTGCACGTCAAGCCGTACCCGTACTACGTCTCCGACGCCACGCCCGCCGACGTGCTCGACGCCCTGCGGCGGCTCGTCGCGGCGGGCGGTGCGGCCGCCGGGTACGGCGACCGGCTGTGGACCGCGCTGACCGACGGCCGCGTCACCGTCCGCGCCCACCCCTTCTCCTGCGCTCCGCTGCCGTACGCGGAGATGCCCGACGACCTGCGCGCGGAGTTCGCCGCGGCCACGGTCACCGTCCTCAAGGGCGACCTGAACTACCGCCGCCTGGTGGGCGACCGCCGGTGGCCCCCGACCACGTCCTTCACGGACGTCACCGCCTACTTCCCCGGCCCCGTCGCCGCACTGCGCACCCTGAAGTCCGACGTGATCACCGGCCTGACCGCGGACACGGAGGCCGCGCTGGTGGCGAGCGGGGAACAGCGCTGGCGGACGAGCGGGACGCACGCGCTGATCCAGGTCAGGCGCTGAGGTCGGGCGCGGGGGGCAAGTGATGGGACCGAGCACTGGGGTCGGGCGCTGGGGGTCGGGCGCGCGGTGGGGAGCGGGACCGGCGAGAGTTCCGGGTTCCGTCCCGATTCACGCGATGGTGTGATCATGTCCCGGCCCGTGGATGTGCCCGGAGGGCCATGGGTAGTGCCCGGCCATGACGCAACAGCCGTTCGAACTCCCACACTTCTACCTGCCGCATCCCGCGCGCCTGAACCCGCACCTCGACGAGGCCCGTGCCCACTCGACGACGTGGGCGCGCGAGATGGGCATGCTGGAGGGCTCCGGGGTCTGGGAGCGGTCCGACCTCGACGCGCACGACTACGGCCTGCTCTGCGCCTACACCCACCCCGACTGCGACGGGCCGGCGCTCTCCCTCGTCACCGACTGGTACGTGTGGGTCTTCTTCTTCGACGACCACTTCCTGGAGAAGTTCAAACGCACCCAGGACCGCACCGGAGGCAAGGCCCACCTCGACCGGCTCCCCCTGTTCATGCCGCTCGACCTCGGCACCGGGATGCCCGAACCGGAGAACCCGGTCGAGGCGGGCCTCGCCGACCTCTGGACGCGCACGGTGCCGGCGATGTCGGCCGACTGGCGCCGCCGCTTTGCCGTCGCCACCGAGCACCTGCTCAACGAGTCCCTCTGGGAGCTGTCCAACATCAACGAGGGCCGGATCGCCAACCCGGTCGAGTACATCGAGATGCGCCGCAAGGTCGGCGGCGCCCCCTGGTCGGCCGGGCTCGTGGAGTACGCGACCGCCGAGGTGCCCGCCGCCGTCGCCGGGTCCAGGCCGCTGAGGGTGCTGATGGAGACGTTCTCCGACGCCGTCCACCTGCGTAACGATCTGTTCTCCTACCAACGGGAGGTCGAGGACGAGGGAGAGCTGAGCAACGGCGTGCTGGTCCTGGAGACCTTCTTCGACTGCACCACCCAGGAGGCCGCCGAGCTGGTCAACGACGTGCTCACCTCCCGGCTGCACCAGTTCGAGCACACCGCGTTCACCGAGGTGCCCGCCGTGGCCCTGGAGAACGGACTGACACCGGCCGAGGTCGCCGCCGTCGGAGCGTACGCGAAGGGCCTGCAGGACTGGCAGTCCGGCGGCCACGAGTGGCACATGCGTTCCAGCCGCTACATGAACAAGGGCGCCCGGCCCACGGCCCCCTGGCAGGCGCTGACCGGACCCGGCACCTCCGCCGCGGACGTCGGCACGCTGCTCGCCTCGGCCGCCGCCGAGCGGGCGCGACCCTACACGTACACGCCCTTCCAGAAGGTCGGCCCCTCGGTCATCCCCGACATCCGCATGCCGTTCCCGCTGGAGCTGAGCCCCGCCCTGGACGGCGCCCGGCGCCACCTGTTCGAGTGGTCGCACCGGATCGGCTTCCTCAGCGAAGGGGTGTGGGACGAGGACAAGCTGGCGAGCTGCGACCTTCCCCTGTGCGCCGCGGGCCTCGACCCGGACGCCACCCAGGAACAGCTGAACCTCGCCTCCGGCTGGCTGGCCTTCGGCACCTACGGCGACGACTACTACCCGCTCGTCTACGGCCACCGGCGCGACCTGGCCGCCGCCCGGCTGACGACGGCCCGGCTGTCGGCCTGCATGCCGCTCGACGGCGAACCGGTCCCGCCGCCGGCCAACGCCATGGAACGCTCCCTGATCGATCTGTGGGCACGCACCACGGCCGGCATGACGCCGGACGAGCGGCGTCCCCTGAAGTCGGCGGTCGACAAGATGACCGAAGCCTGGGTGTGGGAGCTCGCCAACCAGATCCAGAACCGAGTCCCCGACCCGGTGGACTACCTGGAGATGCGGCGCGCCACCTTCGGCTCCGACCTCACCCTGGGCCTGTGCCGCGCCGGCCACGGCCCCGCCGTGCCGCCCGAGGTCTACCGCAGCGGTCCCGTCCGGTCCCTGGAGAACGCGGCGATCGACTACGCGTGCCTCCTCAACGACGTCTTCTCCTACCAGAAGGAGATCGAGTACGAAGGGGAGATCCACAACGCCGTCCTCGTCGTGCAGAACTTCTTCGGCGTCGACTACCCGACCGCGCTCCCCGTCGTCCAGGACCTGATGAACCAGCGCATGCGTCAGTTCGAGCACGTCGTCGCGCACGAACTGCCCATCGTCTACGACGACTTCCAGCTGTCGGACGAAGCGCGGTCCATCATGCGGGGCTATGTGACCGACCTGCAGAACTGGATGGCCGGCATCCTCAACTGGCACCGGAACGTCCCGCGGTACAAGGCCGAGTACCTGGCCGGGCGCACCCACGGTTTCCTCCCGGACCGGGCCCCGGCCGTGCCCGTCCCGAGGCGCACCGCTCTGCCCGCGCTCGGCTGACCGTCGGTCAGTCTCACTCTTTCGTGGCTCGTCACGCGCCGGTGCGCCGGGTAGAGCACTTGCCGGAGGCGAACCATGGAACAGACAGCGTTGCGACCCAAGCCGATGCCCGGCCGGGAACCGGGGGGCGGCACCGCGCCCGACACCGTCCGGCATCCGTGTACGGGCCGCCCGCGCCGCCGGCGGCTGACCACCCTGCTGCTGGGCGTGTTCACCGCGACGGTTCTGGTCCTGGCGGGCGCGGGACTCGGCACGATGGGCGCCACGGTGATCGGCACGAGCCGACTCGCCGAGCTGCAACGGCGGGCGGGGGTGCCGGGGGCGGGGCCGGCTGCGGAACCGGGGGCGTCGACGGGCGGCCGGGCCGCCCCCGCACATGCGTCGGCCGGCCCGTCCTCGTCACCTTCCCGCGCGCCGGCCGCCGCGACCCTCGGCGTGGAGGCCGTGGACGACGAGAAGCCGGGGGCCCTGCTCGTGGGCGTCCACGTGCCCGGCCCGGGGTACGCGGCGGGCCTGGTCCGGGGCGACGTGCTCCTGACGTTCGGCACGACCCGGGTCGACTCGGCCGCCGATCTCGCCCGCGCCGTGTCCCGCGCCCGGCCGGGCAAGGAGGTCAAGGTCACCGTGCGCCGCGCGAGCGGCGGCTACCAGCAGCTGACGGCCGTACCGGGCGTGGTCACCTGACCCGCGTCGCGCCCGGCCACCACCAGGGGCCGCCCGGCGGACACGGAGTCGCGGGCGGCTTCCTCGTACCCCGTCCCCGTGCCGTGGCGCGCGATGTCCCCGGCCGCCGGCCGGGGCGTCCCACCGCCCCGGCGTTCCCCCGGCCGGTCGCGCACCCGCTCGGCGCGGCGTTCCCCCGGCCGGTCACGCACCCGCTCGGCGCGGCGTTCCCCCGGCCGGTCGCGCACCCGCTCGGCGCGGCCGGCCGCCCGCGCACCCGCCGGCACGCGGATCACCGATGCGCGCCGGTACGAGCACGGTGCCGGCCTCCTTCGAACGCCCGAAGGGCACACGCCCCGCCAACCGGTGCCGGTGATGCGTACATCCATGAGTGGGTGGTGGCCGACCTGTGCCGATCGGCTCGCGCCGCCCCCTCGCTCCGGGCAGGATGCTGCCCGTAGTCCCTTCACGTCCGCTGCTCAGGGAGGCCCGGATGACCGGCAGCCCGCACGCTGCTTCCTTCACCGCCGACGACTACCGGGCCCGCATGGAGCGCGCCGCGCGGGCGGCCGCCGACGCCGGGCTGGCCGGGCTGCTGGTGGCGCCGGGCCCCGATCTCGTCTGGCTCACCGGTTACGCGCCCACCGCGGCCACCGAACGGCTCACCCTGCTCGTCCTCGTTCCCGGCCGTGACCCCGTCCTCGTCGTCCCGACGCTGGAGGCCCCCGACGCCCAGAAGGCCGCCGGTGCGCCCGCCCTGACCCTGCGCGACTGGACCGACGGCAAGGACCCCTACGCCGCCACCGCCGCCCTCCTCGACGGCTCCGGGCGGTTCGGCGTCAGCGACAACGCCTGGGCGATGCACCTGCTGGCCCTGCAACGCACGCTGCCCGGCACCTCGTACGCCTCCCTCACGGATGCGCTGCCCATGCTGCGCGCCGTCAAGGACGCGGCGGAACTGGAGCTGCTGACGGCGGCGGGCGCGGCCGCCGACGCCGCCTTCGAGGAGATCCGGAAGGTCACCTTCGGGGGACGCCGGGAGTCCGACGTCGCCGGCGATCTCGACGGACTGCTGCGGCGGTTCGGGCACTCCCAGGTCGACTTCACCATCGTCGCCTCCGGCCCGAACGGCGCCAACCCGCACCACGAGGTCGGCGACCGGGTCATCGAGGACGGCGACATGATCGTCCTCGACTTCGGCGGCCTGAAGGACGGCTACGGCTCCGACACCTCCCGCACCGTCCACGTGGGCGAACCCACCGACGAGGAGCGCCGGGTCCACGACCTGGTCCGCGAGGCGCAGGAGGCCGGCTTCCGGGCGGTCCGGCCCGGCGTCGCCTGCCAGGAGGTCGACCGGGCCGCCCGCGCGGTCATCACCGACGCGGGGTACGGCGAGTACTTCATCCACCGCACGGGGCACGGCATCGGCGTGACCACGCACGAGCCGCCGTACATGATCGAGGGCGAGGAGCAGCCCCTCCAGCCCGGCATGTGCTTCTCCGTCGAGCCCGGCGTCTATCTGCCCGGCCGGTTCGGGGTACGCATCGAGGACATCGTCACGGTCACCGAGGACGGCGGCCGGCGTCTCAACGACACCACCCGGGAGATGGTCATAGTGGAGTGACCGGCCACAGACCGACCCGAACGCCCCGGCGGACCCGAACACCCCGGCAGACCCGGAAGACGACGGCGCGACCATGACCCAGCCACCGACACCCAGCGCGGACACCGTCCGCCGACTGGTCCGTTCCCTGCTGGGCGAGAGCGCGGAACCCGACGTCCGGCCCGTCGCGGAGGGCGCCGGGCCCGTCACCTGGTGGGTCGGCACCCGGCACGTGCTGCGCCTGGCCCCCGACCGCGAGGCCGCGGTACGGCAGCGACGCGAACTGCGCCTGCGCGAGCTGGTCCGCCCGTACGTCTCCGTCGCGGTGCCGGCGAGTGTGGCGCACGGCGAGTGGGCGCCGGGTCTGACCTGCACGCTGGACGTCAAGGTGCCCGGCGGGTCGGGCGAGGACCACGACGTGTCGGCCCTCGGCGAGGCGGACCTCGCGGCGCTGCTCACCGGGCTGCGCGAGGTGCCGGTCCGCCAGGCCGAGACCCTGGGCGTGCCCCGGGCCGCCCCACGCTCCCTGGAGACGCTGCGGCAGGCCGCCGAGCCGGCCGCCCTGCGCCTTGCCGAGGCCGACGAGTTCGAGGCGGCGCGGCCGGAGCGGCTCACCGGGGCGGCGGCGGCCCAGCTTGGCGTCCAGCCCGGCGCGGCGGTCCTCGTCCACCACGGGCTGACCGGCGAACACCTCGTGGTCGGCGCCGACGGCCGGGTGCGCGGCGTCCTCGGCTGGACCGACGCGGTGCTCGGCGACCCGGCCGAGGACATCGCCGCGCTCGCGCTCTCCGTGGGCTCGCCCGCCGCCGTCCGTGCCGCCACGCTCGCCGGTTACGGCGCCCGCCCGTGTCTGCGCGGTCTGTGGCTGGCCCGCTGCGACGCGGTCGTCCACCTCGCCGAGGCCCTCTCCGGCCGGTCGTCCGCGCCGGCGGCAGGGTCCGTGCCCCTGCCGCTGCCGCTGCCGCTGCTCAGGGCGCGGCTGCGGCGCGCCTGGGAGCCGATCCTGCTGGAACGGGTGACGGAACTGCGCGGGGACGGCACGGCCGAGGACCCCGCCTGAGCACGCCCCCGCCCGTTCCCCCGCTGCCTCCCGTCCCCTCGCTGCCTCCCGTCCCCTCGCTACCTCCTGCGCCGCTGTCATTCCTGTACGAGGATCACGCTCGACTCGCCCGGCACGCGCAGCACCCCGTCCGCGCCCGGCGCCCGCACGGGCTCCCACGCGGCGAGCACGCGCGCGGGGCGGGTGCCCAGCGGGATCGCCGCCGGTTCGGTGCCCAGGTTGACGGCCACCCGGATGTCGCCGCGCCGGAAGGCCAGCCACCGGGCCTCGGCGTCGTACGCCACCTTGGTGTCGGCGAGGTCGGGGGCGGTCAGGTCCGGCTGCTGGCCGCGCAGGGCGATCAGCCGGCGGTACCAGGCCAGCACGCGGGCGTGCGGCTCGCTTTCCGGCTCGGACCAGTCGAGGCAGGACCGCTCGCGCGTCGCCGGGTCCTGCGGATCGGGGACGTCCTCCTCCTTCCAGCCGTGCGCGGCGAACTCGCGCCGCCTGCCGCTCCGTACCGCCTGAGCGAGTTCCGGGTCGGTGTGGTCGGTGAAGAACTGCCACGGTGTGCCCGCGGCCCACTCCTCGCCCATGAAGAGCATCGGGGTGAACGGCGCGGTCAGCGTCAGCGTGGCCGCGCAGGCCGCGAGACCGGGGGAGACCAGGGCGGCCAGGCGGTCGCCCTGGGCGCGGTTGCCGACCTGGTCGTGGGTCTGGCTGTAGCCGGTCAGCCGGTGCGCGGCGACGCGGCCGCGGTCCAGCGGCCGGCCGTGACCGCGCCCCCGGAAGCTGGAGTAGGTGCCGTCGTGGAAGTAGCCCCGCGTCAGGGTCTTGGCGAGCGCCGCCAGTGGAGCCCGCGCGAAGTCGGCGTAGTAGCCCTGCGACTCCCCGGTCAGCGCGGCGTGCAGGGCGTGGTGGAAGTCGTCGTTCCACTGCGCGTGCACGCCCAGGCCGCCCTCCGCGCGCGGGGTGATGATCCGCGGGTCGTTGAGGTCCGACTCGGCGATCAGGAACAGCGGTCGCCCCAGGTCGGCGGCGAGGCCGTCCACGGCCGTCGACAGTTCCTCCAGGAAGTGGCACGCGCGCGTGTCGACCAGGGCGTGCACCGCGTCCAGGCGCAGCCCGTCGATCCGGTAGTCCCGCAGCCACGCCAGCGCGCTGTCCACCAGATAGGCCCGCACCTCGTCCGAGCCGGGCGCGTCCAGGTTGACGGCGACGCCCCAGGGCGTGTGGTGGGTGTCGGTGAAGTACGGCCCGAAGGCGGGCAGATGGTTGCCGGAGGGGCCCAGGTGGTTGTGGACCACGTCCAGGACCACGCCCAGGCCCAGTTGGTGGGCCCGGTCGACGAACCGTTTCAGCGCCTCGGGCCCGCCGTACGGCTCGTGCACCGCCCACAGCGAGACCCCCTCGTACCCCCAGCCGTGCCGGCCCGGGAAAGGGCACAGCGGCATCAACTGGACGTGGGTCACGCCCAGTCGGGCCAGATGGCCGAGCCGCTCGGCGGCGGCGTCGAGCGTGCCCTCGCGCGTGTACGTGCCCACGTGCAGCTCGTACAGGACGCCGCCGGGCAGCGGGCGCCCGCCCCACTCGGCACGCCAGGCGTACCGTCCGTGGTCGACGACCGCGCTGAGCCCGTCCGGCCCGTCCGGCTGCCGGCGCGAGCGCGGGTCCGGCCGCACCGGCCCGTCGTCCACCGCGAAGCCGTACCGCGAGCCGTCGCGCGCCTCCGCCCGACCGCACCACCACCCCGGCCGCTCGGGATCGCGCTCCAACGCGCGCGTGTCGCCGTCGCACTGCAATGTCACGCGGCCGGCCTGCGGTGCCCACACCTCGAACTGCACGGACGGTTCCCCTTCGTCTGCTCACCGTGATGTAGCCCGTCCATGGTCCTGCAAAAGTGATCTCTCCGCTGCTGAAAGTCCCCGTTTGCGGCGGGTGTCGTGCCGTGCTCCGCGAACGGCGGCCGTGCGCGGGCCCGCGGCGGCCGTTCTCCCGTTTTCTGGACACTCCGGCCCGGCTGACCGACAATCACCTGCGTGACGTCGTCCTTCGAGTTCAACACATACCCCGCGCGGTTGTCCGACGCGGAGCGCGACAAGGCGCTGAAGGCGCTCCGGGACGGCGTCGCCATGGGGCGTCTGTCGCACGACACGTTCATCCGCAGGATGGAACTGGCGCTCGCCGCCCGCCGCCTGGAGGAACTCGCCGCGCTCACCTCCGACCTGCCCACCGAGAGCAGGGTGTCGCGGCTGGTGTTCGGCACCGTCGAGGCGGTGTCCGGGTTCGGCGTGCGGCTGCGCCGGGCCTGGCAGGCCGAGCGGCTGCCCAAGCTGCTGCTGCCCCACCCCGGCGCCGGTCATCCGCTGCGCATAGGACGCGACCCGGCGAGCGGGCTGCGGCTGAGCCACGAGTCGGTCTCCCGGGTGCACGCCGAACTCAGCCGTCAGGGCGGCATGTGGGTGCTGCGGGACCTCGGCTCCACCAACGGCACCACGGTCAACGGTCGGCGGGTCATCGGCGCGGCCGTCGTTCGCGAGGGTGACCAGATCGGCTTCGGGCAGATGGCCTTCCGCCTCGCCGTGAACTGAGCCGGCGTCCGGCGCAGCACAGCTCTGGCCTGGGCTTCACTCGTTGTCGAGCGTCCCGGTGGGGTACCGGGCGGGGTGGTCGACGGGGTGATCCTCGCGGCGAGCCCCCTTTGCTTTTCATGGTGTTGACGTACCCCCCAAGTCGTGACTGACTGTGCGTACACCGCGCACGCCAGGTGAACCGACGGCCGCATCGTGGAGGTGTGCCCTGACGCCCCTCCTGTGCTATCCGACCGTGGACGAGCTGGGCATCCGGGCCGCCGCACTCGTCGCCCGCCACCCCCGGCAGGCCCGGCTGCGCCGCGTCGGCACGTCCCGCGCGGGCACCCCGCTGCTGCTGCTCTCCGTCGGCCACGGCAGCCGCCAGGCCCTCGTCGTCGCCGGCCCGCACGCCAACGAGCCCGTGGGCGGTGCCACCGTCCTGCGGCTGGCCGAGCGCGCCCTCGCCGACCCCCGGCTCACCGAGGGCGCCGACGCCACGTGGAACCTGCTGCTCTGCGTCGACCCCGACGGGCTGCGCCGCAACGAGGGCTGGCTGTCCGGCCCGTACACCCTCGGCCGCTACGCCCGGAACTTCTTCCGGCCCGGCTTCCTGGAACAGCCCGAATGGCTGCCCGACGGCCCGGACCGGGCCGTCCTGCCGGAGACCCGCGCCCTGCTCGCACTCCAGGATGAACTGCGGCCCTTCCTGCAGTGCTCCCTGCACGGCGTCGACGTCGGCGGCGGCTTCGTCGAGCTGACCCACGAGCTGCCGGGCCTCGCCCAGCGCATCGCCCAGACCGCGGCCCGGCTCGGCATCCCCCGCGAACTCGGCGCCTACGACACCCTGTACTGGCCCGACCTCGGCCCCGCCGTCTACCGCATCCCGCCGCCCCGCCGGGGCGACCTCACCGCGGCCATCACCGAGGCCGCCGTCGACTCGACGTGGTGCCACCCGCAGCGGTACGGCACCGTCACCGCGGTCGTCGAGGCGCCCATGTGGGGCGTGGCCGCCGTGGCGGACGGCTCGTCCCCAGCGGACCGGGACGGCCTGCTGCGCTCGGTGAGCCGCACCCTGCGGGACGACACCCGGCGTCTGCACCGCGTCCTCGCCCGGCTCCGGCCCCACCTCGCCACCGTCCCCGAGGCGGGCCGTCTCCTCGCACCCGTCGACGACTACCTGCTGGTCTGCCCCAGGCTTGCCGACGCGTGGGACCCCGACACCGACGACGGATCGGGCCGCTCCCTCCCGCTGATGAACACCGCCCACCTGGTCGCCCTGCGGCTCGCCGGACGGCGCCTGTCCCTGCGGACCGCGGGGCTGCTGCACCAGTTGGTGACCCGTACCGGAGGCGATCCGGCGGGCGTACTGCCCGAGCTGGACCGGCTCGTCGACGAGGGCTGCGCCGACTACCGGGACGGCTGCGCGGCCCGCTGGATACCGGTCGCGCGCCAGGTGGAGTACCAGACCCGGGTCGTCCTCGCCGCGTTCGAACTGGCCGGGCGGCATCCCACCGCGGGCTCCCGCTCGGGTGAGCCGGGCTGGGGCTCCGAGGCCGCCGTGCCGATGCGCCGCGAATGACCGCGTCGTCCGGCGGCGCCGCGCCGACGCCCCCTCCGCGCGGCCGGCCGGAAGACACACGGACGCACAGACGCACGGTCGCACGGGCGCGGGCGCGGGCGTGTGCGGGCGCCCGCGGTCAGCCCCCGTCTCCGCCCGCCGCCACCCGCTCGAGCAGTGCCACCGGCGACCGGGCGAACAGCTCCGCCACGCGCGTGTGCCCCGTGAACTCCCGTCCGGGCGACAACGCGTCGGCCCACCGGCCCGGCGGCAGCGGCAGCGCCGTCCCGTGCCAGCCGCCCGCCCCGGCCAGCCGCAGCGACAGCCGGGTCACGGCCGTCAGGACCTCCCCGGAGCGCACGAACGCCACGCAGTGCGCCGCCGCGGGGCCCTCGGCGGGCAGCGGCTGGTACGTCGCCGCCTCACCGAAGGCGTCGGGCCGCCGCGCGCGCAGCGCCAGGGCCGCCCGGGTCACCGCGCCCTTCTCACCGCCCCCGCCGCCCTCCCCGAAGCGCACGGGCCGGCGGTTGTCCGGGTCCACCAGGGCCAGGTACTCGTCCTCCGTGCCCTGGTAGAGGTCCGGCACTCCCGGCATCGTCAGGTGCGCCAGGGCGGTGCCGAGGACGTTGGCCCGGATGTGCGGCTCCAGGGAGTCGCGGAACGCCGCCACCCGCTCGCCCGGCGCGCCGCACGGTCCCGCCGCCACGAACCGGGCCACCGCCTCCTCGTAGGGCGGCTCCTGCTCCGTCCAGCTGGTGAACATCCCCGCCTCGCGCACGTGCTTCAGCAGCGCCTCCCGCACGCGCTCACCGTCCGCCGGCCCCAGTCCGAACACCGTCTGCCAGGCCGCCCACGCCACCTGGGCGTCCGGCACGCCCTCACCCGTGCGGGTGACCTCCGCCAGGACGTCCGCCCAGCGCTCGGGGCATTCCGTGAGCACCGCCAGCGCGGCCCGCACGTCGGCGCTGCGCTTGGTGTCGTGGGTCGAGACGACCGTGCCGGTCGTGGGCCAGTCGCGCTGCACGCGCGCGCAGTACCCGTGGAACTCCTCCGGTGTCACCGCCGGACTCCCCGGGTCCCCGCCCACCTCGGTCGCCGACAGCAGCGGAACGTAGCGGTAGAAGGCCGTGTCCTCCACCGACTTCGCGCGCAGCGCCGACGCCGTCTGCGCGAACCGCGTCCGGAACTCCACGTGGTCCGGCCCGTCCCCGTACCGCCCCAGCGCCAGGCCCCGTACGACGTCCACCGCGCCGGCCTCCTCGGGCACCGAGAACGCGAGCCGCGCCTCGGCCGCCGCCTCCTCGGTGACGACCGACGCCGCGTCCACCGACGCGTACGGCCGGTACACCTCCAGCCGGACCAGCAGCTCCCGTAGCGCCGCGCGCAGCGCCCACGGGGCCCGGTCGCGCAGCACGGGGTCCGGCGAGGCGACGCACAGGCGGTGCGCCACCCGGGTCAGCCGGTCCACCTCGGTGGCCAGCTCGTGCGTGACCACCTTGTACGCCGCCCGCCGCACCGTCGCCGCCCAGTCCCCGCCCCGGTCCGTCTGCGGGGCGGCGAACCTGCGGTACTGACCGAGCAGTTCCCCGTACCCGGCCGGGTCCGTGAAGAGCCCGTCGACGTGCCGCAGGGCGTCGTAGCCGGTCGTGCCCGCGACGGGCCACGCGGCCGGCAGCCGTTCACCGTCCGCCAGGATCTTCTCGACCACCGTCCACCGGCCGCCGCTCGCCTCGTGCAGCCGCCGCAGGTAGGTGTCGGGGTCGGCGAGGCCGTCGGGGTGGTCGACGCGCAGCCCGTCGACCACCCCCTCGTGCAGCAGCCGCAGCACCGTGGCGTGCGTGGCCTCGAACACCTCCGGGTCCTCCACGCGTACGCCGATCAGCTCGGAGATGCTGAAGAAACGCCGGTAGTTCAGCTCGGTCCGGGCGAGCCGCCACCACACCGGGCGGTACCACTGCGCGTCCAGGAGCTGCGGCAACGGCAGGCCGGCGGTGCCGTCCCGCAGGGGGAAGGCGTGGTCGTGGTAGCGCAGTACGCCGCCGTCGACCCGGAGGTCGTCCAGTACCTCGCCCACCGGGGCGCCCAGCACCGGCAGCAGCACCTGGCCGCCCTGTGCCTCCCAGTCGATGTCGAACCACCGCGCGTACGGGGACTCCGGGCCCCGGCGCAGCACCTCCCACAGGACGCGGTTGTGGCGCGGGGACATCGCCATGTGGTTCGGCACGATGTCCACCACCAGGCCGAGACCGTGCTTCCGCGCGGTGCGCGCCAGTGTCCGCAGGCCCTCCTCGCCGCCCAGCTCCTCGCGCACGCGCGCGTGGTCCACGACGTCGTAGCCGTGCGGCGAGCCCGGGACCGCCTCCAGGACGGGGGACAGGTGCAGGTGCGACACACCGAGCGAGGCGAGGTACGGCACCGCCGCCGAGGCAGCCCCGAAGGGGAACGCCGGCTGCAGCTGCAGCCGGTAGGTGGCCGAGGGGGCCGCAGGGGCCGGGGACAGCGCCGGGTCGGGTCGCTCAGGTGTCATGGAGAACTACGTACCCGCCCCGCCGCCGTTCGTGTCATCGGCCCCCTGCACGGACGTACGGACGGGCCCGCCCGGTGGCGTCCGTTCGCCCGTCAGACGGGCCCGCCCGGTGGCGTCCGTACGCCCGTCAGACGGGCCGCCGCAACACCGCCAGGCTTCGGTCCACCAGGGTCAGCCGGTCCCCGGC
Source organism: Streptomyces sp. WG7 (assembly GCF_049975785.1). Lineage (NCBI taxonomy): Bacteria > Bacillati > Actinomycetota > Actinomycetes > Kitasatosporales > Streptomycetaceae > Streptomyces > Streptomyces sp. WG7. The sequence continues at coordinate 146,030 of NZ_JBNGGE010000013.1, read as the reverse complement.
CTGCACCTTCGCGGCCGGTTCCGCGGGCACCCCTTCCGTCAGGGCGGTGTCGACGATCACCTCCCACTGCCGGCCGTGGTCGACCGGCACCACGAAGTCCAGCGGCTTCGGTGAGGCGTTGAACATCAGCAGGAACGAGTCGTCGGCGATGCGTTCCCCGCGCGCGCCGGGTTCGGAGATCGCGTTGCCGTTCAGGAACACCGTGAGCGCCGACGCCCGCGCCGAGTTCCAGTCCCGCTGGGTCATCTCCGCACCCTCGGGGGTGAACCAGGCGATGTCCGACAGCTCGTCGTGGGTGCCCTCCACGGGGCGGCCGTGGAAGAAGCGCCGCCTGCGGAAGACCGGGTGGTCCTTGCGCAGCCAGACCATCGCGCGCGTGAACTCCAGCAGCCCCGAGCCGGCGCCGTCGCCGTCGCCGTCGGGCCACGCCACCCACGCCAGCTCGTTGTCCTGGCAGTAGGCGTTGTTGTTGCCCCGCTGGGTGCGGGCGAACTCGTCGCCGTGGCTGATCATCGGCACGCCCTGGGAGAGCAGCAGGGTGGCGATGAAGTTCCGCATCTGCCGCGCCCGCAGCTCCAGCACCGCCGGGTCGTCGGTGTCGCCCTCGGCGCCGCAGTTCCAGGACCGGTTGTGGCTCTCGCCGTCCCGGTTGTCCTCGCCGTTGGCATGGTTGTGCTTGTCGTTGTACGCCACCAGGTCGTGCAGGGTGAAGCCGTCGTGGCAGGTGACGAAGTTGATGGAGGCCAGCGGGCGGCGGCCGTCGTCCTGGTAGAGGTCGGAGGAACCGGTCAGCCGGGACGCGAACTCCGCCAGCGTGCGCGGCTCGCCGCGCCACAGGTCCCGCACCGTGTCCCGGTACTTGCCGTTCCACTCGGTCCACAGCGGCGGGAAGTTGCCCACCTGGTAGCCGCCCTCGCCCACGTCCCACGGCTCGGCGATCAGCTTCACCTGCGAGACCACGGGGTCCTGCTGCACCAGGTCGAAGAAGGACGACAGCCGGTCCACCTCGTGGAACTGCCGGGCCAGGGTGGCGGCGAGGTCGAAGCGGAAGCCGTCGACGTGCATCTCGGTGACCCAGTACCGCAGCGAGTCCATGATCATCTGGAGTACGTGCGGGGACCGCATGAGGAGTGAGTTCCCGGTCCCCGTGGTGTCCATGTAGTACCGGGGGTCGTCGGTCAGCCGGTAGTAGGACGGGTTGTCGAGGCCCTTGAAGGACAGCGTGGGGCCCAGGTGGTTGCCCTCGGCGGTGTGGTTGTAGACCACGTCGAGGATCACCTCGATCCCGGCCTCGTGCAGTGCCTTCACCGCCGACTTGAACTCCAGGACCTGCTGGCCGCGGTCGCCCCAGGAGGCGTACGCGTTGTGCGGGGCGAAGAAGCCGATCGTGTTGTAGCCCCAGTAGTTGTTCAGACCCATGTCCACCAGGCGGTGGTCGTTGACGAACTGGTGCACGGGCATCAGCTCCAGCGCGGTGACCCCCAGTTCGGTCAGGTGCTCGATGAGCGCCGGGTGCGCGAGGGCCGCGTAGGTGCCGCGCAGTTCCTCGGGGAGCCCGGGGTGCCGCATGCTCAGGCCCTTCACGTGGGCCTCGTAGATCACCGTGTGGTGGTACTCCGTCCGGGGTCGCCGGTCGTCGCCCCAGTCGAAGTACGGGTTGACCACGACCGACGTCATCGAGTGCGGCGCCGAGTCCAGGTCGTTGCGCCGGTCGGGGGCGTCGAAGTGGTAGCCGTACACCTCCTCGCCCCACTGGACCGAGCCGCTGATCGCACGCGCGTACGGGTCGAGGAGCAGCTTGGCGCTGTTGCACAGCAGCCCGCGCTCCGGGGCGTACGGGCCGTGCACGCGGTACCCGTACCGCTGCCCCGGCATCACGCCCGGCACGTACGCGTGCCGGACGAACGCGTCGCTCTCCCGCAGCTCGATCGCGGTCTCCGAACCGTCGTCGTGCAGCAGACACAGCTCTACTCGGTCGGCGGCCTCCGTGAAGACCGCGAAGTTGGTGCCGGCGCCGTCGTACGTGGCACCGAGTGGATACGCCTCTCCAGGCCAGACCTGCATGAACACGACTCTTTCAGGTGTGGGGCGCCGGTGCGGACGCCTTGGCTCCGAGTCTCCCGGAAGTCTCCCCGAAAGTGAGGCGACCGCCTGGCACGTACGTCCTCCTGCCCACCCGTCGGCCTTTTGCACGACCCGCGCCCGGGGGAGGGCGCGAGGGATCCTTCCCCGTACCGGGCGGCGTCACCGCTATGAATCCGCTCACTCCCCGGTGTAATGCGGGCCGGAACGCGCTTCTGGATCAGGTTCGTTGGGAAAACCGGCCCGGCCATCGGGCTGCATCGCGGACCGCTCGCGGAGTACCCTTCCTTGATCGTTGGGACGGGGTCTTCCCGGTAGTGCTCCGGGGGAGCGGAAGGCGGTGCGCGGGTGGGCTCGGGAGGGCTGGAGCTGCCTCCTGGTGACGACGGTCACCAGGGGAACTCCACGGACGTCCCGCCCGGTGCGGTGTCCCTGGCGCGGCCGATGAGCGCGGGCGCGATCGGTCCGGAGCTGGACTGGGACACCGACGCCTGGCACGAGGTGCGCACCCGTGCGCAGCGGGCCGGCCGGGCCTACATCTGGCTGAACCTCGTCGAACAGCGGCTGCGCGCGGTCGTGGCCGCCGTCCTCAGGCCGGTCTACGAGCCCGTCCACGGCGACGAGTGGGTGGTCGCCGCCGCCGGGCCCGCCGGCCAGGAGTGGGTGCAGCGGGCCGTCGCCGTCCGCGAGGTCAGCCGCCGCAAGGGGTACCTGCTCGACCCGGCCGACGACAACGTCCTCAGCTTCCTCACGCTGCCGCAGCTGCGCGAGCTGATGATCCAGCACTGGCCCTGCTTCGAGCCCTACGTGGACGAGCGCCGCGACGTGGAACTCGCCCTGGACGAGCTGGAGGTCACCCGCAACGTCGTCTCCCGCAACCGGGCGCTGTCCGAGGCGGTGCTCAGCCAGGCCGAGCGGGCCTCGGCGCGGCTGCTGGAGGTCCTCGGCGCGGGTGGCGACGTGCCGTCCACGCGGCGGCTGCCGGTCGACGCGGTGGAGGACCTGGTCGGCGACCGCTACGCCGACGTGGTCGCCGTGCACTCGGACCGGGTGCGGCTGCTGCGCCAGTTCCCGGCCGAGGACCTCTTCGGCGGCGCGCGGCGCGTGGACGCCCTCGGTATCGGCCTCAACCTGCTCGTGCAGAACTTCTCCGGCCGCCGCCTGCTCCGGCTGGCCGAGTCCGGCGGCCGGGTGCGGCTGCTCTTCCTGAACCCGGCCTCCAGCGCGATCAAACGCCGCGAGCGCGAACTCGGCATCAAGCGGGGCGAGCTGAGCCGCGCCGTGGAGATGAACATCCTGCACATGCGCCGGGTGCGTTCCCGGCTGCGGGACCCGGGTGCGTTCGAGATCCAGGTCTTCGACGAGACCCCCCGCTTCACGGCCTACCTCGTCGACGGGGACGGCGCCGACGGCATCGCGGTCGTGCAGTCCTACCTGCGCCGGACGCGGGGGATGGAGGCGCCGGTACTCGTCCTACGCAACGGACGGAACGGCGGCAAGGTGGTGAAGTCGGACCAGATGGACGAAAGCGGACTCTTCCCCACCTATCGCGAGGAGTTCGAGCTGATGTGGGCGGATTCGCGGCCGGTGTCGTGAGTGCGGCCGACGGGAGGGCCTGCCCCCTGACCGGGCGTAAGCGGAACGCGATCCTCTGATTGTCAGTGGCCCATGGGAGGGTGGAGACCACTGGGGGAACGCACCACTGAGAAGGGGGACCGCCCATGGGCTGGCACCGGGAGCTGCTGGTCGGCTTCGACCTGGAGACGACGGGCACCGATCCGCGCGAGGCACGCATCGTCACGGGGGCCGTGATCGAGGTCGTGGGCGGGGATCCGCGAGGACGCCGGGAGTGGCTGGCCGACCCCGGCGTGGAGATCCCGGCGGACGCGGTGGCGGTGCACGGCATCACCGGCGAACGGGCGGCCGCCGAGGGCCGCCCCGCCGACCAGGTCGCCGACGCCATCGCCGGTGTGCTCGCGGCCTACTGGAAGACGGGCGTCCCGGTCGTCGCCTACAACGCGGCCTTCGACCTCACCCTCCTCTCCGCCGAACTGCGGCGCCACGGACTGCCGTCCCTGCGCGACCGCCTGGGCGGCCTGGACCCCGCCCCGGTCATCGACCCGTACACCATCGACCGTTCCGTCGACCGCTACCGCCGCGGCAAGCGCAACCTCGAAGCCGTCTGCCGGGAGTACGGCGTCCCGCTCGACGCCGCCCACGACGCCACGGCCGACGCCCTCGCCGCGGCCCGGCTGGCCTGCGCGATAGCCGGCCGCCACCCCAAGGTCGCGGCCCTCGGCCCGGCGGAGCTGCACCACCGCCAGATCGAGTGGTACGCCGAGTGGGCGGCGGACTTCCAGAGCTTCCTGCGCCGCAAGGGCGACGCCGCGGCGGTCATCGACGGGAGATGGCCGGTGCGGGAGCCGGCCGACGAGCGGGTCTGACCGGTACCGGAGGACGACCCGCGGTCAGAACGGATACCACCGCACCGTCGGATCCCCGTCCCGCAGCGACGCCACCCGGCGTTCGAACTCGGCCAGCGCCTTCGGGTTGCTCGGCGCGTGCTGGGCCACCCATGCGCAGCTGGCCGTCTCCCGGGCGCCGCGCAGCACCGCGCAGCCGTCCCACTCGCGCACGTCCCAGCCGTAGGTCGCGGTGAAGGCGTCGTGCGCCTCGGCGGGCAGTCCGTAGCGGTCCCGGCTGAGCGCCATCACCACCAGGTCGTGCTCGCGCAGGTCCGCGGAGAAGGTCTCCAGGTCGACCAGGACCGGCCCGTCGGGTCCGACGTGCACGTTGCGGGGCAGCGCGTCGCCGTGGATCGGGCCCGGCGGCAGATGGGGGACGAGCGCGGCGGCGGCCGCCGCGAAGCCGTCCCGCCGCTCACGCAGATACGCGGCGTCCGCGGGGTCGATCACGTCACCCGCGAGCCGCAGCCAGCGTTCCACCCCGCCCAGCAGCTCGCGGGGCGGCAGCCCGAAGGAGGGGGAGGGCAGCGCGTGGACCAGCCGGAGCAGCGCGGCCACGTCCCGGGGCTCGGCGGGCCGTACCGGGGCGGGCAGCCGCCGCCACACCGTCACCGGGTGCCCGTCGACGAACCGCGCCGTCGGATCGGCCGCCCGCACCGCCGGCACCCCGGCCTCCTCCAGCCACACCGCGACGGCCAGTTCCCTGCGCGCCCGGCCGAGGAGTTCCGCGTCCCGGCCGACCTTGACCGCCAGGTCACCGGCGGCGAACACCGCGTTCTCGCCGAGGGCGAGCAGCCGCGCCTCCCGCGCCGGGCCGGGCAGCACCCCCGCCGCGGCCAGCACCTCCCGCGCCCGTGCCTCGTCCATCGTTGTCCGCCTCCGTGTCCGTGGTGCCCGTGGTGCCGGTCGTGTCCGTCATGTCCGTCGCGTTCCCGTCATCCGTCGGCCAGTGTCGCATTCGCACAGGTGGGAGCGTGTGCGCGGGCTCTTGACGGGGCACGGCGCCTTCACGACCATGACCAGGCCGGTTCGATCCGCGCAAAGGGGCTGATTACGTGACATCGGTGACCGAGCCGAGAAAACCGGCGCGCCGCGCGCCCGGCACGGACCGCCCGCGGCACGGCCCCGACCACGGCGCCTGGTTCCTGGTGCTGCCCGCGCTGATCCCCATCCTGGTCCTCAGCGTCGGACCGCTGCTCTACGGCATCCTGCTGGCCTTCACCGACGCCCAGTCCGGCCGGACGGAGCCCACCCGGTGGATCGGCACCCTGAACTTCCAGGACCTGCTGCACGACACCCTGTTCTGGGACTCGTTCCGCATCGGCCTGGTGTGGGCCGTCGGGGTGACGGTGCCGCAGTTCCTGCTCGCGCTCGGCCTCGCCCTGCTGCTCAACCAGAACCTGCGGCTGCGCTGGCTGGCCCGCGCCCTGGCGATCGTCCCCTGGGCGATGCCCGAGGTCGTCGTCGGCATCATGTGGCGGCTGGTCTACAACCCGGACGCCGGCATCCTCAACGAGACCCTGCGCGACTTCGGCCTCGGTGACGGCCGCGACTGGCTCAGCGGCCTCGCCACCGCCCTGCCCGCCGTCATCGTCGTCGGCGTCTGGGCCGGCATGCCCCAGACGACGGTCGCCCTGCTCGCCGGGCTCCAGAACACCCCGCGCGAGCTGCACGAGGCCGCCGCGGTCGACGGCGCGGGAGCCTGGCGCCGCTTCCGCACGGTCACCTGGCCCGCCCTCAGACCGGTCGCACTCGCCATCACCGCGCTCAATCTCATCTGGAACTTCAACTCCTTCGCCCTGGTCTACGTGCTGACCAACGGAGGCCCCGGCGGCCGGACCCGGCTGCCCATGCTCTTCGCCTACGAAGAGGCCTTCCGATACGGGCAGTTCGGCTACGCGGCCGCGATGGGCTGCGTCATGGTCGCCGTCATCTCGATCCTGCTGGCCGTCTTCCTCGCCGGCCGGCTCAGGGGCGGACTCAAGGGAGGTGGCGAGGCGTGAGGACCTCGAGAGGCGCCCGCGTGGGCCAGTACGCCGCGTTGCTCGCGTATCTCGTCTTCCTGGCCTTCCCGTTCCTCTGGCTGATCTCCACCGCGTTCAAGCCGCCGCAGGAGCTGGCCAGTCTCCACCCCACCTGGATCCCGGAGAACCCCACCCTCGACAACTTCCGGCAGGCCTTCGACGAGCAGCCGCTGCTGCGGGCCGCCCTGAACTCCCTCCTCGCCGCGCTCGGCGCCGCGCTGATCGCCGTGGTGATCGCGACGCCGATGGCGTACGTCATGGCCCGGCACCGCGGCCGGCTCGGCAGGGCGGCCACCGGGTGGGTCGTGGTCAGCCAGGCCTTCCCCTTCGTGCTGCTGATCATCCCGCTCTTCCTGGTCCTGAAGAACCTCCGGATGATCAACTCCGTGCCGGGCCTGGTGATGGTCTACGTCGTGTGGTCGCTGCCGTTCGCCCTGTGGATGCTCGCCGGGTACGTCCGGGCCGTGCCGGCCGAGCTGGAGGAGGCGGCGGCGGTCGACGGCGCCGGGCGGCTGCGGACACTGGTGTCGGTGACCGCGCCGCTGCTCGCGCCCGGGATCGTGGCGACGGCACTGTTCGCGTTCATCACCGCGTGGAACGAGTTCTTCTTCGCGCTCGTGCTGCTGAAGACACCGGAGAAACAGACCCTGCCGGTGATCCTCACCCACTTCATCGGCGCCGAGGGCGTCGCGGACCTCGGCCCGCTCGCGGCGGCCGCCTTCCTCGCGACGCTGCCCTCACTGGTCGTCTTCGCACTCATCCAGCGGCGGATCACGGGCGGCATGCTCGCCGGGGCGGTGAAGAGCTGATGCGCACGAGAATCACGACCCTGCTCCTCTCCCTCACCCTCCTGCTCGCCGGCTGCTCGGGCGGGGGCGACGACGAGGACGGCCGGATCACCCTGCGCTTCCAGTCCCTGGCCTGGCAGGAGGAGTCCGTGACGGCCAACAAGGAACTGGTCCGGGAGTGGAACGCGACCCACCCGGACGTGCGCGTCGAGTACGTCCAGGGCAGCTGGGACAGCGTCCACGACCAGCTCCTCACCTCCTTCGAGGGCGGTGAGGCGCCCGACATCATCCACGACGCCTCCGACGACCTCGCGGACTTCGCCTACGGCGGCTACCTCGCCGACCTGACCGACCTGCTGCCCGAGCGGCTGAAGTCGGACATCCCGCAGCGCAGCTGGGAGACGGTCACCTTCGGCGACGGCGTCTACGGGGTGCCGTTCCTCCAGGAACCGCGTGTACTGATCGCCAACGCCGACCTGCTGGAGACGTCGGGCGTCCGGATCCCGACGCCCGAAGACCCCTGGACCTGGGCGGAGTTCCGGCAGGTGACGAAGGAGCTGAGCGGCGACGGGAGGTACGGCGTGGCCTGGCCGCTGAAGGAGCCCGTGTCCGCCACGCTCAACCTGTCCCTGTCCACCGGCGGACGGCTGTTCCACCGCGGCGCGGACGGGAAGGTCACCGTCCGGTTCGAGGAGGGCGACGAGGTGGTGCCCCGCACCCTCCACGACCAGGTCAACACGGACCACAGCGCCTCGCCCACCACGCTCGGCAGCGGCGGCTCCGACACCCTGCCCGGCTTCTTCGCGGGCACGTACGCGATGGTGCCCCTCGGCTTCTCCTACCGCCAGCAGATCGAACAGCAGGCACCCGACGGCTTCGACTGGCAGGTGCTGCCCGCCCCGGCCGGTGCCGAGGGGCTCACCCAGGGCGTCAGCCCCCAGACGCTGTCGATCGCCGAGGACAGCCCGCACAAGAAGGAGGCCGCCGCGTTCGTCGACTTCCTCCTCCAGCCGGACAACATGGTGCGCCTCGCCCTCGGCGACTGGATGCTGCCGACCGGCAGCGAGGCGCTGAAGGACCCGGCCCTGCGCACGGCCGAGCACGGCTGGGCCACGGGCACCGCCCTCGCCGGCCATCTGCGCTCGGCGCCCGCGCAGTCCGTGCGGGGCTACCCCGAGTGGAAGGACAAGGTGGCCACCCCCGCACTCCAGGAGTACTACAGCGGAGCGATCGACACGGAGGAGCTCCGCAGCCGCCTGGAGAAGGACGGAAACCTCGTCCTCGCCCGCTACCAGCGCTGACGGCGGCCGGCGGCCCGTCGGGGGCACGAGGAGGAACCTGCGGGAAAATGGTTGCACGAGACGTCTCGTCTCGCATACATTGTTCGCATGACCAGTCCCGCTCACATCGCCATGTTCTCCATCGCCGCGCACGGCCACGTGAACCCCAGCCTGGAGGTGATCCGCGAGCTCGTAGCGCGGGGGCACCGGGTGACGTACGCGATCCCGCCGCTCTTCGCGGAGAAGGTCGCCGAGGTGGGGGCCGAGCCCAAGCTGTGGAACAGCACGCTGCCCGGCCCCGACGCCGACCCGGAGGCCTGGGGGACCACGCTGCTGGACAACGTGGAGCCATTCCTGAACGACGCGATCCAGGCGCTCCCGCAGCTCGCCGAGGCGTACGAGGGGGACGAGCCGGACCTGATCCTGCACGACATCGCCGCCTACCCGGCCCGGGTGCTCGGTCACCGCTGGAACGTGCCCGTGATCTCCCTGTCGCCGTGCATGGTCGCCTGGGAGGGGTACGAGCAGGAGGTCGGCGAGCCGATGTGGGAGGAGCCGCTGAAGACCGAGCGCGGCCAGGCGTACTACGCCCGTTTCCACGCCTGGCTCGAGGAGAACGGGATCGCCCAGCACCCCGACCCGTTCGCCGGCCGCCCCGACCGCTCCCTGGTGCTGATCCCCAAGGCACTCCAGCCCAACGCCGACCGGGTCGACGAGAAGACGTACACCTTCGTCGGCGCCTGCCAGGGCGACCGCTCCGCCGAGGGGGAGTGGCAGCGGCCCGACGGCGCCGACAAGGTCGTCCTCGTCTCCCTCGGCTCGTCCTTCACCAAGCAGCCGGCCTTCTACCGGGAGTGCGTCAAGGCCTTCGGCGAGCTGCCCGGCTGGCACGTGGTGCTGCAGGTCGGCAAGCACGTCGACGCCGCCGAGCTGGGTGACGTGCCGGACAGCGTGGAAGTGCGCTCGTGGGTGCCGCAGCTGGCGATCCTCAAGCAGGCCGACCTGTTCGTCACCCACGCGGGCGCGGGCGGCAGTCAGGAGGGCCTGGCCACCGCCACGCCGATGATCGCCGTGCCGCAGGCCGCGGACCAGTTCGGCAACGCGGACATGCTCCAGGGGCTCGGCGTCGCACGCCACCTCCCCACCGAGGAGGCCACCGCCGAGGCGCTGCGCACCGCCGCCCTCGCCCTGGTCGACGACCCGGAGGTGGCAGGGCGCCTGAAGGAGCTCCAGGCCCAGATGGCCGAGGAGGGCGGCACCTCGCGGGCCGCCGACCTGATCGAGGCGGAGCTGTCGGCGGCGAGGGCCTGACCGCGCCGCCGCGGAAGAGGCCGAGAGGCCCGTCGGTTTCCAGGAGGACTTCCCGGAGACCGACGGGCCTTTCGGCTCTCACCCGTGCAGGCTCCCGCTCACACCCCGACCCGTCGCCCGCGGTGTCCGACTCCGCCGAGAGCTCTGCTGTTGCTACTCGCGGGTCTTGATCAGGGGGCGAAGCCGTACGGTGCCCTTCCACAGAGTTGTTGAATAAGTCACAGGAGTGCGTAGTGGTTGAACCGCGCGCACCGCATCGGCGAGAGTGGCGCGCACGTCCGCCCGGTGCGCGGACGCGGCCGTCGTGCCCACCCCCACGGGGCACGACGGCCGTCCTATGGTGTGGGCATGACGACGATGTACGCGGCGCTGCTGCGCGGGATCAACGTGGGCGGCGCGAAGAAGCTCCCGATGGCCGAACTGCGGTCACTCCTGGAGGGCCTCGGCCACGACGCCGTACGCACCCATCTGCAGAGCGGGCAGGCCGTGTTCGCGTCCGGCCACGGGGACGAGGAGGCCCTCGCGGCCGAGTTGACGCGGGCGATCGAGAAACACTTCGGCTTCGCGGTGGACGTGATCGTGCGCGACCACGCCTATCTGCGGGCGGTCGCCGAGGCGTGCCCGTTCCCGGCCGCCGACCTGGAGGCCAAGCAGTTGCACGTCACCTACTTCTCCGCGCCGGTCGACGCGGAGCGCTTCGCGGCGATCGACCAGCCGGCCTTCCTCCCGGAGGAGTTCCGCCTCGGCGACCGTGCCCTCTACCTGTACGCGCCGGACGGCCTGGGCCGCTCCAAGCTCGCCGAGGCCCTCGCCAGACCCCGTGTGAACAAGGGCCTGATCGCCACCAGCCGCAACTGGAACACCGTCACCAAGCTCGTGGAACTGACCGCCCCCTGACCGCCCCCTGACCGCGCACGCCAAGGATTGGAGCAGCGACAGAGCGCGGGCCGTCCCGCGCGACGCCCGGGCGGCCGGGCTCTTCGACAGCTTCCGCGTCCTGGCCACCGACCCCGACGTCTGCGAACTCAACCACACCCGCACCGGCGGGCTGTCCTTCGACCGAGGACGACGCCGCGGTCAGGCCCCGACCGCCGCCAGCACCGGCAGCCGCGCCCCGTCGTACCGCTCCAGCAGCACCCGCGCCACCTCCGGCGAGGGACCGAGGACGTCCGCCAGTACGTCCGCCTCGGCCGCACCCCGCGCGATACGGTCCGGCAGGAAGCCCGGGGCCAGGACGTACGGCGCCACGGCGACGCGGGCGCAGCCCAGCTCCCGCAGCTCGCGCACCGCGTCCTCGGTGCGCGGAAGGGATGCGGAGGCGAACGCGGGCCGCACGGCGCACCAACCGGTGTGCCGCCACTCCCGCGCGATTTCTGCGATCACCGCGATCGCCTCCGGGTCGGTGGACCCCGCCGAGGCCAGCACGACCCCGGTCGAGGACTTGTCGGCGGGCGTCAGACCCGCCTCGTACAGGCGCCGCTCCAGCGCCGACAGCAGCAGCGGGGAGGGGCCGAGCACCTCCGCCTGCCGGATCCGCAGCCGCGGGGGCGCGTCCGCGAGGACCGCCGGGATGTCCGCCTTGGCGTGGAAGGCGCGGGTCAGCAGCAGCGGCAGCGCCACGACGTCCCGGACCCCCTCCGTCTCCAGGGATTCCAGTACCCCCTGCACGGAGGGGACGTTGAAGTCCAGGAAGCCGGTCTCCACCCGTACGTCAGGGCGCAGCGACCTGACCCGGCGCACCAGGGCGTGCACGGTGGCGGCGTGCCGCGGGTCGCGGCTGCCGTGCGCGATGACCAGCAGGACGGGGCGGGCGGAACGGACGGGACGGGAGGAGCGGGCCGGTCGGTGCATGGTGTGCCTCAGCTCCTCACCAGCAGGCCGCGGCTGCGCAGCACCCACCGCTCCAGCGGGCTGAAGATCAGCAGGTCGATGGCGATGCCGACGAACAGGATCAGCAGGATCGCCTCGAACACCATGGCCATGTCGCTGGCGTTGCGGCCGTTCTCCAGCAGCTGGCCGAGGCCCACCCCGAGGTCGGGGAAGGAGGCGATGATCTCGGCGGCCATCAGCGACCGCCAGGAGAACGCCCAGCCCTGCTTCAGACCCGCCACATAGCCGGGCAGCGCGGCCGGCAGCACGATGTGCCAGGTGCCCTTCAGCCCCGTCGCGCCCAGGGTGCGGCCGGCGCGCAGGAAGATCGGGGACACCTGGTCGACGCCCGACACCAGGCCGTTGGCGATGGACGGCACCGCGCCGAGCAGGATGACGGCGTACATCATCGAGTTGTTCAGGCCGAGCCAGATCACGGCCGGCGGCACCCAGGCCACCGACGGCAGCGACTGGAGGCCGGACAGGATCGGGCCGATCGCCGCGCGCACGAACTTCACCCGCGCCACCAGCAGCCCCAGCGGGGTGCCGATCAGCAGGGCGAGGCAGAAGCCGAGCAGGCCGCGCGAGACGCTGGTCCAGATGTAGCCGAGCAGCTCGCCCTGGAGCCAGGCCTGGCGGACCACGTCCCACACGTCGGACGGGGCGGGCAGCTTCGTCGGGTCGTCGACTATCCGGAAGGAGACGAGTCCCTGCCACACCGCGAGCACCAGGAGGACGGCGACGGTGGGCGGCAGGATCTTCTCCACGAAGGTCTGCCGGAAGGGCTTGCGGCCCTGCTGCACCGTCTCCAGTGCGTCCAGGCCCGCCTCCAGACCGGCGAGATCGCCGCCGTCCTTCGCGGGGCGCGTCGTGTCAGTGCTGGCCATGGCGGCGGATCTCCCCACGCAGTTCTTCGGTGATCTCGACGGACAGCTCCGCCACGGCGGTGTCCTCGATGCGGCGCGGCTGCGGGATGCCGACCGTCCACTCCCGCGCCACGCGCCCGGGACGGGAGGACAGCAGCACCACGCGCTCGGCGAGCCGGACGGCCTCGCGCACGTTGTGCGTGACGAACAGGACGGACAGGTTCGTCTCGCGCCAGATCCGTGTCAGCTCGTCGTGCAGCACGTCCCGGGTGATGGCGTCCAGCGCCGCGAACGGCTCGTCCATCAGCAGCAGCTTGCTCTCCTGGGCGAGCGCCCGGGCCATCGCGACCCGCTGGCGCATACCGCCGGACAGCTCGTGCACCCGCTTGCCGTACGCGCCCTTCAGCCGGACGAGCTCGAGCAGTTCCTCCGCCTTGTCGCGACGCTCGGACTTGGGCACGCCGCGGAGTTTCAGGGCGAGTTCGATGTTCTTGCCCGCGGTCAGCCACGGGAACAGGGCGTGCTCCTGGAACATCAGGGCCGGCCGCCCGTCCGTGGTGATCGCGCCGGCGCTCGGCTTGTCCAGGCCCGCCACCAGGTTCAGCAGCGTGGACTTGCCGCAGCCGGAGGCCCCCAGGAGGGTGACGAACTCGCCGGGCGCCACATCGAGGGTGATGTCGTCCAGTACGAGTTGCCGCCCGGCGGGGCCTGTGAACGACTTCGAGACGTGCTCGATCCGGGCGGCGTGCGTGGCCGCCCCGGTGCCCTCGTCGGCCTTGGCGAGGGTCGTGGTCGTGGCCATGGTCGTCACCTCCTGAGGAATGGTCGGGGTCCGCGCCTACTGGACGCCGAGACCGGCGTCGTCGACCGCGGGTTCACCCTTGGCCTTGAGGACCTTGTTGAGCAGCGTGAGGTCGTAGATGCCCTCGAGGTCGGGCTGCTCCAGCAGGCCCGCCTGGACGGCGTGGTCCGCCTGGGCGTCGAGGGTGGCGGCCAGCGGGTCGTCGGTGAGCCGGATCGACTTCCACGCCGGGTCCAGGACGTCGGCCGGCAGTGCCTTGCCGGTGTCCTTCTCCAGCTGCTTGTTCGCCGCGGCCTTGGCCTCGTCGGGGTGGGCCCCGATCCACTCGTTGGTGTCGACCGAGGCCTTCAGCACCGCCTCGACGACGTCGGGGTGCTCCTCGAGGAACTCCTGGCGCACGATGATGTTCGTGATCACGAACTCCTCGTCCGGCCACAGCGCCGACTCGTCCAGCAGTACCTTGCCGCCCTGGGCGACCAGCCGGGACGCGGTGGGCTCCGGCACCCAGGCGCCGTCGACGGACCCGGACGCGAAGGCGTTCGGCGTCACCTTGTTGTCGCTGCGGACGACCGTCACGTCGCCCTTTCCGCTCTGCGCGTCGACCTTCCAGCCCTGCTCGGCGATCCAGTTGAGGAACGCCACGTCCTGCGTGTTGCCCAGCTGCGGGGTGGCGATGCGCTTGCCCTTGACGTCCTTCAGCGACTTGATCTTGTCCGGGTTCACCACCAGCCTCACCCCGCCGGAGGCCGAACCGCCGATGATCCGCAGGTTCTTGCCGTCCGACTTGGCGTAGCCGTTGATCGCCGGCGACGGGCCGATCCAGCCGATGTCGATGGAGCCGGAGTTCAGCGCCTCGATCTCGGACGGGCCCGCGTTGAAGACCGCGTACTTCGCCTCGGTGGCGCCCAGCTCCTTCTGGAAGAAGCCCTTCTGGTTGCCGACCAGGGGAGTGGCGTGGGTGACGTTGCCGAAGTAGCCGATCCGGACGGAGTCGAGACCGTCGATCTTCTCGGCGCCCGCCGCGACCTTCGCGGTGTCGTCGTCCTTGGCCTGCGAGCCGTACCCGCAGCCGGCGAGGGCCAGCAGCGGGAGGGCGGCGAGGGCCGCGAGGGTGCGGCGCAGGGCGGTGGTGGCAGGCACGGGAGGTGTTCCTCTCGTTGGTCCGGCTCGCACGCCTGTCGGTTCGTCCGATGCGTCAGGTCGTGGCCGGGGGGTCGGCAGGTCTTCGGCTGTGCGGGTGGGGGGTGTGGGCGCGCGAGCGGTGCGCGTACGTCACCGCCCACATCGCGCCACTCCGCCCTGCCCGCTGCCGAGGGCGCCGCTGCCGACGCGGCCGCCCTCCTTCGCGAACGTGGAGTAGAAGTCGGGGGAGCCCATGCTCAGAAGTCCCACCCGTCGTCGTCCGCCTCGTCCTTGACCGGCTCGGGCGTGGCGAAGGACTCGCCGGCCATGCCCGCGGTGAGCGTGGTGCCGTCGTTCGGGTCGATCAGGATGAACGAACCGGTGCGGCGCGAGTCGGCGTAGGAGTCGGCGGGCAGCGGCTCCGCCGTACGGATCTTCACCCGGCCGATGTCGTTGGCGACGAGCTGCCCGGGGTGCGGGTGCAGGGACAGGTCGTCCAGGGTGAGCCGGGCCGGGATGTCCTTGACGACCGCCTTGACCGTGCGGGTGCCGTGCTTGAGCAGGACCCGGTGGCCGACGGTGAGCGGGGCGTCCGCGACGTGGCAGACCGTGGCCTCCACGTCCTGGGTGGTGGCCGGCGCGTCCTTGGCGGGCACGATCAGGTCGCCGCGCGAGACGTCGATGTCGTCGTCCAGCAGCAGCGTCACCGACTGCGGCGTCCAGGCGACGTCGACCGGCTCGCCCAGCAGGTCGATGCCGGCCACCCGCGACGTGCGGCCGGACGGCAGGACCTTCACCTCGTCTCCGACCCGGAAGGTGCCGGCGGCGATCTGGCCCGCGTAGCCGCGGTAGTCGGGGTGCTCGGCGGACTGCGGGCGGATCACGTACTGCACGGGCAGCCGGGCGTGGCAGTGCGCCAGGTCGTGGCTGACCGGGACGGTCTCCAGGTGCTCCAGCACGGTGGGGCCGCCGTACCAGTCCATGACCGCGGACGGCTCCACCACGTTGTCACCGGCGAGCGCCGAGATCGGGATCGCGGTGACCTCCGGGACGCCCAGCTCGGTGGCGTACGCCGTGAACTCCTCGGCGATGGCGGCGAACACGGGCTCCGCGTAGTCGACCAGGTCCATCTTGTTGACGGCGAGGACGACGTGCGGGACCCGCAGCAGGGCGGCGATCGCGGCGTGCCGGCGGGTCTGCTCGACGACGCCGTTGCGGGCGTCGACCAGGATCACCGTCAGCTCGGCCGTGGAGGCGCCGGTGACCATGTTCCGGGTGTACTGCACGTGCCCGGGGGTGTCGGCCAGGATGAACCGGCGGCGCGGGGTGGCGAAGTAGCGGTAGGCCACGTCGATGGTGATGCCCTGCTCGCGCTCGGCCCGCAGGCCGTCGGTGAGCAGCGCGAGGTCCGGGGCCTCCTGGCCGCGGCTCGCGGAGGCGCGCTCCACGGCCTCCAGCTGGTCGACGAGGACCGACTTGGAGTCGTGCAGCAGACGGCCGACCAGGGTGGACTTGCCGTCGTCGACGGACCCGGCGGTGGCGAACCGCAGCAGGGTGGTCTCCGACAGCTGCCAGGCCGCCTGCGGCTCGGTGGGTTCGGTGGTGCTGGTCATGGCTAGAAGTACCCCTCGCGCTTGCGGTCTTCCATCGCGGCCTCGGACATCTTGTCGTCGGCGCGGGTCGCACCGCGCTCGGTGAGCCGGGAGACGGCGATCTCGGCGATCACCTTCTCGATGCTGTCGGCGTCGGAGTCGACGGCGCCGGTGCAGGACATGTCGCCGACGGTGCGGTAGCGGACCCGCCGCTTGACCACCGTCTCGCCGTCCTTCGGGCCGCCCCACTCGCCGGCGGTCAGCCACATGCCGCTGCGTCCGAAGACCTCGCGCTCGTGGGCGTAGTAGATCGCCGGCAGTTCGATGCCCTCACGCGCGATGTACTGCCACACGTCCAGCTCGGTCCAGTTGGAGAGCGGGAAGACCCGGACGTGCTCGCCGGGGGCGTGCCGCCCGTTGTACAGGTTCCACAGCTCGGGGCGCTGGCGGCGCGGGTCCCACTGGGAGAACTCGTCGCGCAGCGAGAACACCCGCTCCTTGGCGCGGGCCTTCTCCTCGTCCCGGCGCCCGCCGCCGAAGACGGCGTCGAACTTCTCCGCCTGGATCTTCTCGGTCAGCGGCAGCGTCTGCAGCGGGTTGCGGGTGCCGTCCGGGCGCTCCTTGAGCACTCCCCGGTCGATGTAGTCCTGCACGGAGGCCACGTGCAGGCGCAGCCCGTGCTTCTCGACCGTGCGGTCGCGGTAGTCGAGGACCTCGGGGAAGTTGTGCCCGGTGTCGACGTGCAGCAGGGAGAACGGCACCGCCGCGGGGGCGAACGCCTTCAGCGCCAGGTGCAGCATGAGGATGGAGTCCTTGCCGCCGGAGAAGAGGATCACCGGCCGCTCGAACTCGCCCGCCACCTCGCGGAAGATGTGCACCGCCTCGGACTCGAGGGCGTCGAGGTGGGAGAGGGCGTACGGACCGGCCGTACCCTCCTCCACTGTGGCCACGGACGTCGTCATGCCAGTCCCCTTTCGGTGAGCAGGGCGTGGACCGCCGCGGCGGACTCCTGGACGGTCTGGTCCTGCGACTCGATGCGCAGGTCGGGCTTGACGGGCTCCTCGTACGGGTCGTCGACCCCGGTGAGCCCCGTCAGCTCACCCGCGGCCTGCTTGGCGTACAGGCCCTTCACGTCGCGCACCGAGCACACCTCGACCGGGGTGGCCACGTGCACCTCCACGTACGCCGTGCCGTTCGCCTCGTGGCGTTCCCGGACCGCGTCCCGGCTGTCCGCGTACGGGGCGATCACCGGGACCAGCGCAGTGACGCCGTTGCGGGCGAGCAGTTCGGCGACGAAGCCGATGCGCTGCACGTTGGTGTGCCGGTCCGCGCGGCTGAAGCCGAGGCCCGCCGAGAGGAACTCGCGGATCTCGTCGCCGTCCAGGACCTCGACGCGGTTGCCCTCCTCGCGGAGCCGGCCGGCCAGTTCGTGGGCGATGGTGGTCTTGCCGGCACTGGGCAGACCCGTGAGCCAGACGGTGGCTCCGGTCGTCACGTGGTTCTCCCTGTTTCTCGATGGTCCGGTGATCGTCGTCATGTCAGCCGTGCAGTCCGCACTCGGTCTTGGAGCGGCCCGCCCAGCGGCCGGCGCGGGCGTCCTCGCCCTCCAGCACACGGCGGGTGCAGGGCGCGCAGCCCACGGAGGCATAGCCGTCCATCAGCAGCGGGTTGGTGAGGACACCGTGCTCGGCGACGTACGTTTGCACATCTTCCTGTGACCACTTCGCGATGGGCGAGACCTTCACCTTGCCCCGCTTCTCGTCCCAGCCGACGACCGGCGTGTTCGCCCGGGTCTCGGACTCGTCGCGGCGCAGGCCGGTCGCCCAGGCCTGATAGCCCTTCAGGCCCTCCTCCAGCGGTCGCACCTTGCGCAGCGCGCAGCACAGGTCGGGGTCGCGGTCGTGCAGCTTCGGGCCGTACTCGGCGTCCTGCTCGGCGACGGACTGCCGCGGGGTGAGCGTGATGACGTTCACGTCCATCACGGCCTCCACCGCGTCCCGGGTGCCGATGGTCTCCGGGAAGTGGTAGCCGGTGTCGAGGAACACCACGTCCACGCCGGGCAGGGCGCGGGAGGCGAGGTGGGCGACGACCGCGTCCTCCATGGAGGAGGTCACGCAGAAGCGGCTGCCGAAGGTGTCGGCGGCCCACTGGAGGATCTCCATCGCGGACGCGTCCTCCAGGTCGCGGCCCGCACGCTCGGCGAGTGCCCTGAGTTCCTCGGTCGTACGCTCTTCCTGAACCGCCGTCATATCGGTTCCCCTCCCGTGGAGTTGGGCTGAAGACGCCGGGCGAGCAGCCCGAGGAACTTCAACTGGAATGCGCGGTTGCACGCCCCGCATTCCCAGGCCCCGTGTCCCTGCTCGCCGGGACGCAGGTCCTCGTCGCCGCAGTAGGGGCAGTAGAAGGGCGCGGCGCGCTCGCTCACGACAGGGCCTCCTCGGAGGCGCGGGCCGCCCAGGTGGCGAACCGCTCGCCGTCCTCACGTTCGGCCTGGTAGCGCTTGAGTACGCGCTCCACGTAGTCCGGCAGCTCCTCCGCCGTCACCTTCAGGCCGCGCACCTTGCGGCCGAAGCCGGGCTCCAGGCCGAGCGCGCCGCCCAGGTGCACCTGGTAGCCCTCGACCTGCTCGCCCCGGTCGTCGAGGACCAGCTGGCCCTTGAGACCGATGTCCGCGGTCTGGATGCGGGCGCAGGCGTTCGGGCAGCCGTTGAGGTTGATGGTGAGGGGCTCGTCGAACTCGGGGAGCCGGCGCTCCAGCTCGTCGATCAGCGAGGCGCCGCGCGCCTTCGTCTCGACGATCGCGAGCTTGCAGAACTCGATGCCGGTGCAGGCCATGGTGCCGCGCCGGAAGGTGGAGGGCCGGGCGGTGAGGTCCAGCGCCTCCAGGGACTCGACCAGGGAGTCGACCTGCCCCTGCTCGACGTCGAGGATGATCATCTTCTGCTCGACCGTGGTGCGCACGCGGCCCGAGCCGTGCGCCTCCGCCAGGTCGGCGACCTTCGTCAGGGTGGTGCCGTCGACGCGGCCGACGCGCGGGGCGAAGCCGACGTAGTAGCGGCCGTCCTTCTGCCGGTGCACGCCGATGTGGTCGCGCCAGCGGCTGGTCGGGTCCGCGGGCGCCGGGCCGTCGGTCAGCTTCCGCTGCAGGTACTCGTCCTCCAGTACCTGGCGGAACTTCTCCGAGCCCCAGTCGGCGACGAGGAACTTCAGGCGGGCGCGGTTGCGCAGCCGCCGGTAGCCGTAGTCGCGGAAGATGGAGATGACGCCCTCGTAGACGTCCGGGACGTCCTCGATCGGCACCCAGGCGCCGAGGCGCACGCCCAGCTTGGGGTTGGTGGACAGGCCGCCGCCGACCCACAGGTCGAAGCCCGGCCCGTGCTCGGGGTGCTCGACGCCGACGAAGGCGACGTCGTTGATCTCGTGCACCACGTCCAGCACCGGCGACCCGGAGATCGCGGTCTTGAACTTCCGCGGCAGGTTCGAGTACGCGGGGTTGTTCAGGACCCGGCGCTTCATCTCCTCCAGGGCCGGCGTGCCGTCGATGATCTCGTCCTCGGCGATGCCCGCCACCGGGGAGCCGATCATGACGCGGGGCGTGTCGCCGCAGGCGGTGACCGTGGACAGGCCGACGGCCTCCAGGCGGTTCCAGATCTCGGGCACGTCCTCGATCCGGATCCAGTGGTACTGGACGTTCTGCCGGTCGGTGATGTCGGCCGTGCCCCGCGCGAACTCCTGCGAGATCTCGCCGATCACCCGCAGCTGCGCGGTGGTCAGCGCACCGCCGTCGACGCGGACGCGCAGCATGAAGTAGCTGTCGTCGAGCTCCTCCGGCTCCAGGACGGCCGTCTTTCCGCCGTCGATGCCCTGCTTGCGCTGGGTGTACAACCCCCACCAGCGCATCCGTCCGCGCAGGTCGCTCGGGTCGATCGAGTCGAAACCCCGCTTGGAGTAGATCGTCTCAATACGTGTCCGTACGTTGAGACCGTCGTCATCCTTCTTGACCTGCTCGTTGCCGTTGAGCGGGGTGAAGTGACCTACGGCCCACTGACCCTCGCCGCGGTGACGGCTCACCTTGCGGCGGGGGGTCGCGGCAGCAGGCTTCGGCGGGGTGGCGGCCATGGCGTGACACGTCCTTCGGGACAGGCGGAAAGCGGCTCTTACCTGCGCGTACGGGCGCATGGGCAGGCATGCGCGTCATTGCGCGGGGGGAGGCGAATGCAGGGAATCCGGTAGTGCTGGAGCGGGCTCTCAGCGGACCGGACAGATGGCGCTGGACATGCGGCCGAGGTCGACGTGCCGCCGACTCACCAAGGCAATTCCAGTTCCAGGCATGGCGGAAGCGTGGCACGGCGATCTGGACACAGTCCAGCTTCTTCCAAAATGCGGACACCCTTGTCTCGCAGAACGAGACAAGGGTGTCGTGGGTCACAGGACGGCCCGCCGGTGGAGGGCCGGCGGGTCAGGCGGCGGACGGCCGGCGGGTCAGGCGGGGAACGCCCCGGGCCAGGGGCCCGGGGCGGCCACCTCCGCCTCCTCCTCGACCTTGGTGTCGAACAGACGGAAGCCGCGGCGCTGGTAGTTGTCCATCGCGTATGCGCCATCCTTGCTGCACGTGTGCAGCCACACCCGCTTGGTCGCGGCCAGCCCCGGCCACCGGTCCGCCAGGTCCCAGGCGCGGGCGGTCCCGTACGAGAGCAGGTGGCCGCCGATGCGCCGGCCCCGGAAGGCCGGGATCAGGCCGAAGTACTCGATCTCCACGACCCCGTCGTCCCCGGGCGTCAGCTCCACGTATCCGGCGGGCGTGCCGTGGTCGTAGGCGACCCAGGTCTCGACGCCGGGCCGCTCCAGGTGCTCCCGCCAGCGCGCGTAGCTCCAGCCGAGCCGGTCCGTCCAGCGGATGTCGCCCCCCACCGAGGCGTACAGGAAGCGGCTGAACTCGGGGGAGGGCACCTCGGCGCGAGCGATCCGGACGTCCCCTTCCGGTGCGGGGGCCGGCAGCAGATCGGTCGGCGCCGTCTGCTCCAGGGACCAGGTGGTCACGGCGATGTTGGTCATGCCGAGCAGGGAACCATCCGGCCCGCGGATCTGTCGATCCCCGCCCGCGCGGCCCGCGTGCCCCGGGGATCCGGCGGCCGTCAGTCGAGCGCGTCCTCGATCGAGGCCATCGGCAACGCGAACAGCATGCGGTCCGACTGCGACCAGACCTCGCCGGTCTGCCCCCAGTAGGACAGGGAGCCCACCGCGCCGCTCCAGCACCGCTGGGAGCGGTCCGCACCGCATTCCGTGGCCCGGGCACCCTCCGAGTCCTGGCGCCACAGGGTCCCGCGCCCGTCGTGCCCGCCGGCCGAGCGCCCCAGGTACCAGTCGGTCCGTGCCGTGCCGGCCGGGCGGTACGACAGCACACCGCTCACCTCGGTCGCCCCGGTCTCGTACGCCTCCACCGCGTCGACGTGTCCGGCGGAGTCGACGGCCGGCAGCCCGGTGCGGGCCGGGTCCGTGCTGAGCGCGTAGCGCCACAACCGGGTGGGGCGGTCACCGTCCGCGGGCACCCGCTCGCTCGCCACCAGGCTGTCGGGGGCCGTGCCGCGGTCCAGGGAGATCGCGCCGGGACGCGCGGCCCCGGAGGTGTCGGAGAGCCGGTACGAGGCGACGGCGGGCAGCACGTACGGGTGGCCGTCCGCCGCCCAGCCTCCGGGCACCCGCCCGACGGAGTCCGCGTCGGTGGTGGCGCGCTGGACCCGGTCCAGGTCGTACGCGTACAGCGCTTCGCGGTCCCCGGAGCCCGCGGTGACCAGCAGTTTGTCCTGGTACCAGACCATGCCGGAGACGGGGGAGGCGAGCCCTCGGTAGTCCTGGCCGCCGTCGACCGGGACGGCGAGGAGCGCGGAGGTGTAGCCGAGGCGGTCGGGATCGTCGGCGTCGACGAAGGAGACCCGGGCGAGGCCGCCCTCGGGCGTGCCGTCGTCGCGGGTCCAGGCGGAGAGGACGACGCGGTGGGCGCCCCAGCGGCCGTCCTCGTCGGCGTCCCCGGAGGTGGTGACCGCGCCGGGGCGCCAGCCCTCGGTGTCGTCGCCCCAGCAGTAGGCGCGGGTGGCCGCGGGGGAGACCGGCAGGGCCTCCCGTTCCCCGGCCGTGCAGTCGGCGGCCTCGCGCAGCGTGTGGTCGGTGGAGCCGAGGACGGTGTCGACGCCCACCGGTGCACCCATCGCGGCGGAGAGCCGGTCGAGCCAGGGTTGCGGCACGCGGTGCTCCGTCAGCCGCAGTGCGCCGGTCTCGGCGGCGGAGGTGAGGGGCTCCAGGGCGCCGGGGTCGTCGGCGACCGTGGCCTGCGAGGCGCTGATCAGCGTGGCGGCGCCCGTCAGTGCGAGGGCCGCCCCGGTCAGGGCGGCGCGCAGCGCCCTGCCCCGCCTGCGTCGGCGGTGTCTGCCGCGATGCTTCATCGAACCTCCACGGGCGCCGGACCAACTGGGCTCGACGGTGGTCACGTTGACCGAGGAGCGGATGGGCGGTCCGTAGAGGATGCTACGACAGACGGACGGGTCCGTGGACGCGGACGATGCAAATATGCGAAAACAAACCGCCTTTCCGGTCATCCGGGGCGGACCGGTGCTGACGCGTGGCCGGCGGACGGGAGCCCGGCGGCGGGGCGTGCGGCGGAGCTCGGGTGGGGCGGGCCGGGTGGCGGACGCCGGTGCGTCGTGGCTGGTCGCGCGGCTCCCCGCAAGCCGCGCCCGCCCCAGGGGGCACGGAGGCTCAGGGTGTCGGCAGCGACGCCCGGCGTGCCACGACCGCCGGTGCCGTCGAGTGGGGGAGCAGGTCGCGCGGGTCGTCCGGGAGGACCACCTCGACCTCCGCGTCTTCACAGAAACGATACGGCCGGTGTTCCAGGTAGGCCCCGAGGTACCTCCTCACCCGCGACATCTCGGCCCGTACCGTCACCGTGCGGGCCGGGTCGCCGAACACGTCCTCGGCCAGCCCCGCCGCGCTGCGGCCGGCGCGGTGGACGGCGAGCAGGTACAGCAACTCGGCGTGCCGGGGACTCAGTTCCCGGGCCCAGGCCTCCGCGCCGCCCAGCACCCGGACCGACCAGCGGCGCGGCTGCCCGAGCTCCAGCACGATCCGGGTGGCGCCGAGCGGCACCGGCTCCTCGGCCGCCCGTACCAGCCAGCCCTCACCCAGCGGCTCCACGGTGCACGCGCCGAGCGCCGGCAGCCACCTCGGCCCCGCCGCGGGGGGCTTGGGCAGTGCCACCCGGTCCAGGTACGGCATCCCCGTCACCGCCGCCGTCCAGCCGTCCCGGTCCGTCACCACGGCCCGTCCGCCGAGCCGGGCCAGCACCGGCGCGGCCACCGCCCGCAGCCGCTCCAGCGACAGCATGTGCAGCTCGCGCAGCCGGGCCTCGGCGAGCTTGGCCACCGAGTCGACCCAGGCGAGCGTCGCCGGGTGCATCGTCTCCAGCGGCCCGCTCACGTCGACCACGCCGAGCAGCCGGCCGCTGCGCGGGTCGGTGATGGGCGCTCCGGCGCAGGTCCAGGTCGCCTGGGAGCGGACGAAGTGCTCGGAGGCGAAGACCTGTACGGGGCGCCGGGTGACCGCCGGCGTGCCCACTCCGTTGGTGCCGACGACCTCCTCCCGCCAGTCCGCCCCGAGTTCGAAGCCGAGGCCGTCGGCCTTGCGCAGCACCCGCGCGCTGCCCTCCCGCCACAGCACCCGGCCCTCGTGGTCGGCGACCACCATGATGTGGTGCGCGACGTCCGCGACCGACAACAGGCCCTCCCGCAGCACCGGCAGCACGTGCCGCAGCTCCGAGGCCTCCCGCCGCCGCCGCACCTCGTCGGGGGCCAGCAGCCCGGAGCGGAAGTCGTGCTCGGGATCGACACCGCTGCGCAGCACCCGGTCCCAGGACTGCTCGATCACCGGCCGCGGCGCCACCGGGGCCCGCCCGCCCGAGAGCCTGGCGGAGCGGACCTCGTTGAGCATCCGCGCCGCGCGCGCCGTGTCGACGGCGGCGAACTGCGTCACGTCCATCGGCGAGAGCGCCACTGGTTCCCGTCCTCCCGGAAGCCGGATGTTCGGATACTCGGATGTTCGGATACTTGGATGTTCGTCTGATACCGACCGCTTGCCCGGGACGCGAGGACACAGTCCGCACACGGCCGGCAGCAAGTTGCAACCCCCTGCAACCCTGGTGGGCGGCCGTACCGGTGTACAAACTTGAACCACGTCGCCCCGAGCGGCGTACGCGGCCTGCACAGGCCTGTGTGGCGGGGGTGGTGCCGTGTCGGCGCAGCACCACCCCCGCTTCACCCGATGAAATCAGGCCACGGCCACCGGACGGGCCCGCTCCACCACCGACGCCAGATCCAGCGTCGGCGGCAGCGTGCCGAAGGCCGCGCCCCCGTCACCGCCCAGCCGCGCGGCACAGAACGCGTCGGCGACCTCCGGCGGCGCGTACCGGACCAGCAGCGAACCCTGGAGCACCAGCGCCAGCCGCTCCACCAGCCGCCGCGCCCGCCCCTCGGCGGCCCCCAGATCGGCCAGCTCCGTCAGCAGACCCCTGATCGCCGCGTCCAGACGGTGATCGGCGCCGCGTGCCAGGCCCACCTCCGTCAGATACGCGTCCATCGCGAGCGGCTCCCGTCCGAGTGCCCGCAGCACGTCCAGCGCCTGCACGTTGCCGGCGCCCTCCCAGATTGAGTTCAGCGGCGACTCGCGCACCAGCCGGGGCATCCCCGACTCCTCGACGTACCCGTTGCCGCCCAGGCACTCGGCGGCCTCCACCGCCACCGGCGCACACCGCTTGGTCACCCAGTACTTGGCCGCCGGCACCGCCAGCCGCAGCAGCGCCCGCTCCCGCTCGTCGCCCCCCTCGGCGGCGTCGTAGGCCGCCGCCAGCCGCAGCGCGAGCGTGGTGGCCGCCTCCGACTCGACCGCGAGATCCGCGAGGACGTTGCGCATCAGCGGCTGGTCGACCAGCTTCGCGCCGAAGACCTCCCGGTACGTGCAGTGGTGCACCGCCTGCGCGACGGCCTGCCGCATCAGGCCCGCCGACCCCAGTACGCAGTCGAGCCGGGTCGCCGTCACCATGCCGATGATGGTCCGCACCCCGCGGCCCTCCTCGCCGACCCGGCGCGCCCAGGTCCCGGCGAACTCGACCTCGGCGGAGGCGTTGGACCGGTTGCCCAGCTTGTCCTTCAGCCGCTGGACCAGGAACACGTTGCGGGTGCCGTCCGCCAGCACGCGCGGCACCAGGAAGCAGGTCAGCCCGCCCGGGGCCTGCGCCAGCACCAGGAACCCGTCCGACATCGGCGCCGAGCAGAACCACTTGTGCCCGGTCAGCTCGTACGTGCCGTCCTCGGCCAGCGGGCGCGCCGAGGTGGTGTTCGCCCGTACGTCGCTGCCGCCCTGCTTCTCCGTCATGCCCATCCCGAACAGCGCCCCGGCCTTCAGGTGGGCCGGCCGCAGCTCCCGGTCGTAGACCCGGGAGGTCAGCCGCGGCTCCCACCGCGCGGCGAGCTCCGGATCGGCGCGCAGGGCCGGCACCGCCGCGTGGGTCATCGACAGCGGGCAGCCGTTGCCCGCCTCGACCTGGGTCCACATGAGGAAACCGGCGGCCCGCCGCACGTGCCCGCCCGGCCGCGACCAGGCCGCCGTCAGCCCCGCCGAGACACCCTTGCCCAGCAGCCGGTGCCAGGCCGGGTGGAAGTCCACCTCGTCGACGCGGTGGCCGTAGCGGTCGTGCGTGCGCAGCACCGGCGGATTCTCGTTGGCCTGCGCGCCCCACTCCTGGGTCTGGACCGACCCGCAGCCGCGGCCCAGGCCCGACAGCTCCGCCAGCGCCTCCTCGCGGAGCTCGGGTGCCAGATGCCGTTCGACCGCGGCCGTCAGGGCCCGGTCGGCGGTGAAGACGTCGTAGCCGACCAGCGGCGGGGCCTGATTCGTCACGGTGTGGGTACTGCCTGCCATGACCGTGAACCTACCGTGTCGGGGGCCGGCGGGGGGCCGGTACGGTGCGGCGGGCGTCCGCGGATGAGTGCCACCTCCGGCGGCGGATACCTTTAGGGCGTGCAGCCAGCAAGTGAATCTCCCGAACGGCCCTCCGGCCGGCTCCATCGTGCCCGGGTTCTGTACCGGAACGTCTCCAAACGCAGGACCACCTGGCTGCTGCTCAAGGACACGGTCAACTCGTGCATGGAGTACCGCATCCTCGGCCTGGCCGCCGAGGCCGCGTTCTTCACCCTGCTGTCGGTGCCGCCCCTGCTGCTGAGCGTCATCGGCCTGCTCGGCTACGTCGACCTGTGGATCGGCGCCGACACCACCGAGAGCCTGCGCACCAACATCCTGGACGCCTCCCGCGCGGTGCTCTCCGAGCGGGGCGTCGAGCAGATCACCGAGCCGATCCTGGACGACGTGATGAAGGGCGGCCGGCCCGACGTCATCTCCCTCGGCTTCCTGTTCGCCCTGTGGTCGGGCTCCCGCGCGGTGAACGTCTTCATCGACACCATCACCGTGATGTACGGCCTCGACGGCGTCCGAGGGATCGTCAAGACCCGCCTGATGGCCTTCCTGCTGTTCCTCGTGGCCCTGCTGATCGGGTCCGTCGCCCTGCCGCTGATGGTGGCCGGCCCGGACGCCGTGGTGCGCGTCGTGCCGTGGTCGACGACGGTCGTCCAAGTGCTGTACTGGCCGGTCGTCATCATCCTGTCCGTGGCGTTCCTGACCACGCTGTACCACGTGTCGGTGCCCGTGCGCTCCCCGTGGATCGAGGACGTACCCGGCGCGCTGGTCGCCCTCGCCATGTGGGTGCTCGGCAGCTTCCTGCTGCGCATCTACCTGACCAGCACCGTCGAGGGCCCCACCATCTACGGCTCGCTCGCCGCGCCCGTCGCCGTGCTGCTGTGGATTGGCGTGTCCGCTTTCGCGGTCCTCGTCGGTGCCGCGGTCAACGCGGCCATCGACCGGGTCTGGCCGGCCGCCGCCACCGCCGCGGCCCGCGAGGCCAACGAGCGGCTGCGGCAGGCCCAGGTCGCCGAGTACGTCGCCCGCACCGCCGCGAACGGGGAGGCGGACCCCGACATGCCCTCCGAGTTCCCGGAACGCTGGTCCCGCTTCCTGCCCCCGGAGGACGTCACGTCCCGCCTGCGCACCCACGTGAAGAACGCGCCGCCCGTGAACCACAACAAGCCGGAGGCCTCGTAGGCCCGGTCCGGCAGGGCTCCCGGCGCGCTCGCCGTGTGCGCGAGGAGCGGGCCCGGCGGTGCGGCCTGCCGCCCCTCGCCCGTCGCGGCTGATCACCGCCCGTCGCCCGTCGCACGCTGACCACCGCCCGTCGCCCACCGTGCTGCGGGCGCCGCGTGCTGGCCCGGGTCCTCCGCGGGGCCGGGCGAACCCTCGGGTCGCCGCGACCGTGTGTGCTCGCCGGGCCCAAGCGGTCGGGGCACCCCTCGCGGCCGGGATGCCGTCCGCCGGGCCGGGGCGACTGCCGGGCGCCGTGCTGCGGGCGCCGCGTGCCGGGCTCGGGCACCGCCGGCCGGCGGCACCGCCGGCCGGCCGGGGCGGCTACGCCACGTCCCCGGCCCGCCACGTCCCCGCCGCAGCGCCCTCCCGTACGAAGTCCCCGAAGTCCCTCGGCGCACGGCCCAGCACCTGCTGGACCCCGTCCGACAGATGGGCGTTGCGGCCGTCGAGCAGGGCGCCGAACAGCCCCACGAGGAACGCGACCTCCTCCTCCGGCACCCCGAACCCGGCCAGGTTCTCGCCGTACTCGCGCGGCGGGACGGCCCGGTACGTCAGCGCGCGGCCCGTCACCTCCGCGATCTCGGCGACCGCCTCCGCGAAGGTCAGCAGGCGCGGCCCCGAGACCTCGAGCACCCGCCCGGCGTACCGGTCACCGGAGGCCAGCGCCGCCACCACCACGTCCGCGACGTCCCGCAGGTCCACGAACGGTTCCCGGGCCACGTCACCGGCCGGGAACACCAGCTCCCCGCGCTGCCGCAACTCCTCCACCAGCGGCCCCTCGCTGAAGTTCTGCGCGAACCACGCGGCCCGTACGACCGTCCAGTCCACGCCCGCCCCGGCCAGCGCCTCCTCGGTGGGCCGCGCCTGGTCCTCGCCCCGCGCCGACAGCAACACCAACCGCCGTACTCCGAGCCCCGCCGCCTCCCGCGCGAGCGCCCCGACCGCCCCGGCGGCGTCGGGGGCGCCGACGTCGGTGGGGTAGGCCAGGTAGGCCGCGTCGGCGCCGCGCAGGACATCCGCCCAGGTCGACCGGGACCGCCAGTCGAAGCCGGTCGCCCGGGACGCCGCCCGCACGGTCAGCCCGGCCGCCCGCGCCGCCTCGGCCACCCGCCGCCCGGTCCGGCCGGAGGCCCCCGTGACCACGACCGTCATGTCCCCGCCTGTGTTCGTGTCCGTCATGTGTGTCATGGCTTCAGTCAACTGCCGGGCGCCCCGCGTTCCCATCGTCGAACGACTCGCCGGCATGCGCGTGCGTCTACGCTGTGACGCCATGGACGCACTCGCCGGCCTGCTGGAGGGCCCCCGCGCCCGTGGCGCGTTCATGATCCGCGCCTGTTTCGACCCGCCGTGGGCCGTGCGCGTCGAGGACCGGGCGCCGCTGACGGTGATGCTGCCGGTCCGCGGCGACGCCTGGATCGTGCCGGACACGGGGGAGCGGCTGCGGCTGCGGGCCGGCGACCTCGCCATCGCGCGCGGCCCCGACCCGTACACCTGCGCCGACGACCCCGGCACCCCGCCGCAGGCGGTGATCCTGCCGGGCGGGGAGTGCAGCTACCCCGACGGACGCCCCCTCAACGGCTCGATGGACCTCGGTGTGCGCACCTGGGGCGACCGGACCGACGGCGGCGCGGTGCTGCTGATCGGCACCTACCTGGTGCGCGGCGAGATCGGCGGCCGGCTGCTGGACGCCCTGCCGCCGCTGCTGTCCCTCACGTCCGACCAGTGGGACTGCCCGCTGACGCCCCTGCTGATGACGGAGGTCACCCGGGACGAGCCGGGCCAGGAGGTGGTCCTGGACCGACTCCTCGACCTGCTCGTCATCGCCGCGCTGCGGGCCTGGTTCGCGGGTCCGCGGGCCGAGCCGCCCGCCTGGTACCGGGCCCTGGGCGACCCGGTCGTCGGCCGGGCACTGCGGCTGCTCCAGGACGACCCGGCGCACCCCTGGACGGTGGCGTCCCTCGCCGCCGAGGCCGGGGTCTCCCGCGCCGCGCTCGCCCGGCGCTTCACCGACCTGGTGGGCGAACCCCCGATGGCGTACCTCACCGGCTGGCGCCTCGCCGTCGCCGCCGACCGGCTGCGCGACACCGACGACACACTCGGCGCGATCGCCCGCCGGGTCGGCTACGGCAGCGCGTTCGCCCTGTCCACGGCCTTCAAACGGGTGTACGGCGTCAGCCCGCAGGAGTACCGCACCCCGGCGGCGTAGCCTGGCACCCGTGTACGCGGAACGGGCATCCCGGCTGACCGGCGCGGTGGTGTGGACCAACACCCCGACCGCGCCCGGCACCGGACGCGTCCTGCCCGACGGCTGCATGGACCTGCTCTGGTACGACGGCCGCCTGCTGGTCGCGGGCCCCGACACCCGTGCCCACGTCACCGAGGGAGCGCCGGGCACCTGGGCGGGCGTCCGCTTCCGCCCCGGCACCGCGCCCGCCCTCCTCGGCGTCCCCGCGCACGAACTGCGCGACCGGCGCGTCGACCTCACCGACCTCTGGCCGTCCGCCCGGGCGCGGCGGCTGGCCGCGCGGGTGAACGCGGCCCCCGACCCGGCGAGCGGCCTGGAGGAGGCGGCGCTGTCCCGGGCCGCCGACACCGGGCCCCCCGACCCGCTGCTGCGCCGCATCGTGGCCGCTCTCGACGAGGGCCGCCCGGTCGCCGCCACTGCCGACGAACTCGGTGTGAGCGCACGCCAGTTGCACCGCCGCTCCCTGGCCGCCTTCGGCTACGGGCCCAAGACGCTGGCCCGCGTCCTGCGGCTGCAGCGCGCCCTCGCCCTGGCCCGCGCAGGCACGCCCCTCGCGGAGACGGCCGCCCGGGCCGGTTACGCGGACCAGGCTCATCTGACGCGGGACGTACGGGAGTTGACGGGCGTGGCGCCCGGTGAGCTACTGGCCCGGCGCGGCTAGCGGCGCGAACAGGTCGACGCCGTGGCCGTCCGGGTCGTTCACGACGGCGTACCGCTGCCCCCAGGGCGCGTCCCAGGGCTTGCGCTCGCCGTGGCAGCCGGCGCCGGTCAGCTCCTCGTAGAGCGTGTCGACCTCGGCGGGCGTGTCGCACAGCAGGGCGAGCGAGTGCCGTCCGCCACCGGCCGGCGGCTGCCAGCCGGGCGTGAAGGAGCGGACGGACTCCTCGGTGTCGAGCAGCAGCCGGATCCCGCCCGGCAACCCGGCCTCGGCGTGCGGACCGTGCTCGGCGCCCTCGGGGAAGGCGAAACCGAGCCGGCGGTAGAAGGTCACGGACGCGGCCATGTCGGAGACGACGAGGCCGATGGCGTTGAATCGTGCGGTCATGGGGCCACCGTAGGCAGGGCGTGCGCGGCCGGTCTTGAAGGAATCGGACACGCGGGAAGCGGTGGTGTGGGAAGCGGTGGTGTGGGGGAGACGGGTGTGGGAAAGGGACACGCGGGAAACGGGCGCGGGAGACCGTAGCGAGGTACGCCCGTGCCTCAGGAGCCACTCAAGTCACTTGAACCGCACCGGGCCTGTCGTCCCGGCCGTGTCACGGCGGGCCGAACGACACCGGGCCCCGCGGCGTGTCCACCGTGCAGCGCAGGCCCGTGGGACCGGCGGTGAGCGGCAGTGCGGTGCCGAGGGCGGACAGCAGCGGGCGGATCCCCGCCGGGTCCGTGGCCGTCGCCGTGAGGGCCCGCAGGGGAGTGACGGGCAGACCCGCCGAGGGATGGGGCGTGGCGCCCCAGTCGATGAGGAAGGGCACCAGACCGGAAGGGTGGGCGCCGTCGGTCAGGCGCCACTCCAGGAGTGTGCCGTCGGCTCGGCGGCGGCTCATCGGGCGCACCGTGCCGGGGTCGTGGCCGCGGGCCCGGGCCGCCGCCACCGCCGCGTCCAGGTCGGGCGGGCGGATCGCCCAGGTCACGATCCGCGGCGCGGTGAGCCGGTCGATCCGGAAGGGGCGCGGGCCGTCCGGCGGCGGCTGGCCCGGATCGGGGCCGATGATCTCCAGGTAGCCGGCGCCGCCCAGCCCCACGAGGTGGTTGCGGGTGCCGAGCCCGAGGTGCGTACCGCCGGGCGCGGGGGCGACACCGGTGCGCCGGGTGAAGTCGGCGACCGTCGTCGCCAGATCGGGGGTCGCCAGGACCAGGTGGTCCAGCAGTGCGGGAAGCGCGTTCATCCCGGCCGAGCGTAGGCGGCCCGGCCCGGCTGCGGAACGCCTGTGCGGCAGGATGGCCGTATGACCCGTCCCACGCGCGTCCTGCCGGTGCTGCTGCTGGCACCTCTGCTGCTCACCGCCTGCGGCTCCGAGAAGCCGGACGCCGACCCCGCGTCCGGCACCTCCGCGCGCACGGCCGAGGCCGCCGGTCAGGGAGAACTCGACGCCCGCGCACAGGCCCTGGGCGTCGCGCCCGAACTGGTCCACGTCATCGAGGCCCCCCGGGTTCACCCTGGCCCGGCAGTCCGTCGGCGTCCTCGGCGACGACGGCTTCTCCGCCACCTGGGTCTCCCGCGAGACCGGCGCCCAGCTGCGCCTCTCCGTCGACCGGGGTTCGATCACGGCCGCCACCTGCCCCGAGCAGCCTGTCGGCGACATGTCCGGCGAGCGCACCACCTGCGAGCGCGACGGCGACGCCTGGTACCGCACCGGTGCCGGGCGACACGAGTACGCCGTGCCCGGAGAGGGCCACGTCGTGCGTGTCTCCGGCGAGGCGGACGCCGTACCGCGCGACGTCCTGCGCGGGGCGGCCCTGGCCGCCCACCGCCCCGACGACGCCGAAGCCGCCGATCTCCTGCCCTCCGCCGAGCCGGCGCCCGGCGCACCGGTGGAGCGCGGCGACCTGCCCCCGGTCGGCGACGGTGCTCCCGACAACAACGTGGACGTGGGCGGCTGAACCCGCCCCACCGTTGAACCCGCCCCACCGTCCGGCCCGGCGATCTAGGGTCTGCGGCATGGCACCCAGACTGCTCCTCTACACGCGCACCACCGCCTACCGCCACGACTCCATCCCGGACGCGGTCGACGCCGTCGGAAGGCTGGGGGAGTTCGAGGCGGACCACACGGAGGATCCGGCGGTCCTGGAGCGGCCCCTCGACCGGTACGCCGCCGTCGTCTTCCTCTCCACCAGCGGCGAGGTGCTCACCCCGGCCGGGCGCGCCCGGCTCGCCGCGTACGTCGAGGCGGGCGGCGGCTTCGTCGGCGTGCACGCGGCGGCCTGCACCGAGGAGGACTGGCCGTACTACGGCGAACTGCTCGGCGCCCGCTTCGACCGCCACCCCGCCTACCAGCCGGGCCGGGTGGTCATCGAGGACCGCGACCACCCCGCGACCCGGAACCTGCCCGCCGCCTGGGAGTTCACGGACGAGTGGTACGACTTCCGCAGCAACCCGCGCGGTGCGGTCCGCGTCCTCGCCCGCGCCGACGAGTCGTCGTACGAGGGCGGCGGCATGGGCGGCGACCATCCACTGGTCTGGTGCCGCGACCAGGGCGAGGGCCGCGTCTTCTACACGGCCCTCGGCCACGCCGCCGACGCCTACACCGACCCGGACTTCCGTGCCCACCTGAGGGGCGGCATCGCCTGGGCGGCACGCACGGACCGGGCCGCCGGCCCCTCTCGCGAGTGACGAGCCCGCCGCGCGGACACCGCGACGCTCTGGGGCGCTCTGCTCTGGGGCGCGGTTCTGGGGCGCTCTGCTCTTGCCGTCAGCCGGTCGCCCGGCCCGTGCGGCAGCGGCCCGTCCGCCGGCAGTGCCGCGGCGGCCGGGAGCAGGGCCGGCGGGCCGACCTGCCCTGCCGACCGCCGTGCCGACCACCAGAACACATGGCGCGGGGGAGGTTGATCAGCCCTCACCGGCGGATCCCCCCGCCGTGCGCGGCGGTGCCGTACTCGCGCGTTCCACCAGGCGGGTCGAGAGTTCCGTACGGGTGCTCTCCGGGTGGTGACCGTCCATCATGCGCAGCAGCAGGCGCAGGGCGGTGGCCGCCATCTCGGAGAGGGGCTGGCGGACCGTGGTCAGGGCCGGCGTGACCCAGCGGGCCTCGGGCAGGTCGTCGAAACCGACCACGCTCATGTCGGCCGGCACCGTCATGTCCCGCTCGGCCAGGGCCTCGTACACGCCGAGGGCCATCGCGTCCGAGCAGGCGAACACGGCGGTCGGCGGGACGGGCAGGTCGAGCAGCTCCCGCATGCGGCGGCGGGCCGCGGCCCGGTCGAACCCGGCGTGGCGGACGTACTCGGGGCGATGGTGCACACCCGCCGCGGCGAGGGCGGAACGGTAGCCCGCGACCCGCGCGCTGCTGCACAGCCTGTGCCGCTCACCGGCGACGACGGCGATCCGTTCGTGACCGAGGCGCAGCAGGTGCTCGGTCGCCGTGACCCCGCCCTGCCAGTTCGCCGCGCCGACGGACACCACGCCCGGCGGCGGCTCCACCGCCGGGTCGATCATCACGAACGGGACGCGGTGGTGCTCCAGCCAGGCGTATTGGGCGGCGGTCAGCTCGGCCAGGCTGAACAGCACTCCGGAGGAACCGCGCACGAGGAGCCTGTCCAGCCGGTCCCGCTCCGGCCGCGGCTTCTCCTGGGGGCCGGTCCTGGAGCGGTCCAGGCCCGCCGACACCACGACCTCCAGCCCCGCGTCGTACGCCGCCTCCTCCGCTCCGTGCAGTACCGCGCCCGACCAGGAGCTCTCCAGGGAGTGCATGACGAGGTCGACCAGCCGGGGCGCGCGCGTGGGATCGTAGCGGGGTCTGCGTACGTAGCCGAGCCGGTCCAGTGCCTCCGCGACGCGCCGGCGGGTCTCGGGTGCCACGTCCTCGCGGCCGTTGACCACCTTTGACGCGGTCGGCACCGAGACCCCCGCCTCCCGGGCCACGACCGCCAGCGTCGGCCCGGCCGACGTGCTCGCACCCGCGGTACGGACCATCGGTCAACCACCTCTCCGGCCCGCCCGGGGCCCGGGTAGAAAGCGCTTCCTATACTAGGTTCGCCGTACCACGGCGGGAAGAGCGAGGGTCGCCTCGGGGAACATCGGCGCGCGGCGGTCGGCCCTCCCGGCCTTCTCGGCCCTCCCGGCTTTCTCGACCTTCTCGGCCTTCTCGCGGTCTCTCCTGGCGCGGGGCGCCCCTGCTCCTCGGCGCGACGGCGAGGGAGAGCGTGCTTCCCGTATCCGATTCGCCGCCCGGCGGAACCGCCGGACCGCCGGCTCGTTGAGCTACCCGGGTGAAGGAATGAGGGGATTCGGTGAGGAGGTCCCGGGTGAGGCGAGTCGGTCCTGCCGGTCGCACACGCCCGGTCGGGCCTCACGCACGCCCATGCGGAACATAACCGGAACACCTGTCAGAAAAGTCAACAACCTTTACCATAAGTAAGTTGACGGTAACGAAGCAGTGTATTAAAGGCCATTGACGGGGGCGTCCATGACCAGTCTTCCTGAAATCTCCGCCGAGCTCGCCACCTACTTCGCGCTGGCGGCCGAAACCCTGGGCGTCGCCATGGTGGCGAGCGCCGCACAGCGCGTCACGGACGGGTCGATCGACGCGGGCCAGGGCTACTTCCGCCGACTCTTCCGCCGCGGCGGCGAGGACACCCCGCTCGCCCTCCCCGAGGGCGGCAGCGAACAGCGCGCCGACCGACTGCTCGGCGAACTCTCCCCCGAGGACAGGCAGCGGCTGGCCGCGGCCCTGACGGCGTGGCTCGGCGAACAGCGGGACCGCCGTCCGGACCAGGCCCGCCTGGCGGACCTCCTGGCAGCCGCACCGGCGCCCACCCGCACCTACCACGTCACGGCCCACGGCCCGAACTCGGCCGCCATCGGCTCGGTGGGGGACGGCGCCACCTTCAACTTCGGCGGCGGCAGCCGTCACGGGGACGGAAGGTGAGCTCCGACGGCCCCGGCGCGGGCGGGACCTGCGAGGTCGGCAACGTCAGCGGCAGCGGCAACGGTCAGATCGTGATCGGCACTGTCGGTCCCTACGCCACGTTCAATCGGTGGTTAAAACACTCCGCGCTCCTCACGTGGCCCTCTCTGTCCGTTTTCCTCGTCATCGCCTGGACCATCGGCTACGTCGTCTACGCCGTAGCCCATTGGCCCGGCGGCCCGCAGACCCAGTACGTGTGGTTCTACGTCCTCGCGCCCCTCGCCCTGCTGATCGCCGGTGCCGCCGCCCTGTACCCGGCCGACCGGACCGGGGAGACCCGCGACGCCGAGCAGCAGGCCGCCGACGAACGGCGGCGCGGTATCGTCCGCGCCGTCCTCGTAGGCACCGCCCTGCTCTGCTCCTTCGGCGGCGCGTTCGCCTGGGCGGTCGTCGACCGCACCGGCGAGGTCGGTGTGGAAATGTCCATCGGCGGCACGCAGCCCGTGGGCGACGCCGGCGGCACACTCACGGTGGAGATGGCGCGGCCGGCCCTCGACGACGTACGGGACAAGCTGCGACTGAAGCTGACCATCGTCGACGACGATCCGAGCACACCCACCTGCGTCGGCAGGACCACGGCGACGATCACCGCCGCCACCCCGGGCGTCACCCCGAACACGCGGGAGGTGCCCGCGCAGTCGACCGTCGACTTCGACCTCGGCGGGCGCCAGGGGGCACTCCGGTTCGAGGTCGCCGTACATCCGGAGACGGGCTGCTCCATGCGCCTCGCGCAGGCCCGCGGAACGCTGCACAACGACTGAAGCACGACTGAACCACGACGACCAGGAGGACCGTTCATGAGTGAAACGGGGCGTCGTTCCCGCACGATCCGCATCGGGATCACCGCGGCGGCCCTCGCGGGAGCCGCCCTCGCCGGCTGCTCCTCGGAGCCCCCTTCGCTGCTCGCCGACGGGAGGATCGAGGTCGGCGCCAAGGGCGACCAGCCGGGCACGAGCTACTCACCCCACGACGGCGAGTTCAACGGGTTCGACATCACGGTCGCCCGGGAAGTGCTCGACCGAGTGGGCGTCGAGTCCGTCGATTTCGAAGGCGTCCTGTCCAAGAACCGCGCCCGCGCCCTGCACGAGGGAGACGTCCAGCTCATCGCGGCCACCTACTCGATCACGAAGGACAGGA
The DNA here is from genome assembly GCF_049975785.1 of Streptomyces sp. WG7. NCBI lineage: Bacteria > Bacillati > Actinomycetota > Actinomycetes > Kitasatosporales > Streptomycetaceae > Streptomyces > Streptomyces sp. WG7. The sequence goes on along the minus strand of NZ_JBNGGE010000013.1, from coordinate 109,588 downwards.
TGACGCCGAAGTCGGAATCGGGACACGGCGAGGGACTCGACTTCGTGGGCCCCTACGCTTCGACCCAACAGGGCGTCCTCGTACGGACCGAGGACGCCGCACGCTACAAGCACCTCAGCGACCTCAACGGACGGCTCGTCTGCGTCTGGGAAGGCACCACCTCCGCGGCGGAGCTCAAGAGAAAGGCGTACGGCGACATCCGCACCGTCACGGAGACGGACGCCCGGGACTGCGTCAGAAGACTGCGGGAGGAGACGGTCGACGCCGTCTCCACCGACCAGCTGATCCTCTACGGATTCATGGAGGACGACCCCAGTCTCACCGTCCGGAAAGGCCTGTCGTTCGGCCCGTTCAACGACTACGGCATCGCCATGGCCAAGGGCCACCGGGACGACTGCAAGAAGCTCCAGCAGGCCCTCATGGACTACGCGCGCAGCAACGACTGGGACCAGGACTTCCAGAACAACCTGCCCCAGGTCCCCAAGGCCATCCGCGACAAGGCCAGGCCCAACGACGACGACATCGACACCTACTCCTGCCGCGACGAACCGGGCAACGCGCAGTTGGACGGCTGACAGCCACCCCGGCGCCGGACGACAGACCGGACCGGTCGCGGTGACGGGCTACCGGACGGGTCGCCGGCCGGTTACTCCTCGTAGGCGGTGACGGTGTCGAGGCCGGCGTGCCGCAGGGTCCGGTGAACGGCCGGGCGGGCCCCGCGGACGGTGAGGGCGGCCGGTTCGGGGGCCCGGGTGACCACGCGCAGGAGCGCGTAGGCACAGGCCAGGTCGATGTGCTCCAGGTCGCTCATCTCCAGGGTCCATGTGCTGGGCTGTTGCAGACGGTGGTCGAGGAGGAGCTCCTCCAGTACGCGCAGCGCGGGGGCGTCCAGGTCACCGGAGAAGGCCAGGACTGCGCGCTGGCCGTCAGCCTCCACGATCCTCACGGGTGGGGACAGGTCGGGGCGATGAGGGTCGACGCTCACGACGGCCTCCTCGGCAGCACAAGCGGGCGTACGTGCCTTCAGTGTCTCTCAGCCATTGTCCCTCAGCGGCGCCGATCGGGACGTCCGGAATAGATCCGCTCGCCGGGACGCTCTGGCATGAGCAGTCCATCAGCGCGGCGAAGGGCTGGTGAGCGTGTGATGACAGGCCGGACACACCCCGTGGTCAGTACGCCGTACGGGGCCGTACGAGGCAGGTACGAGCACGGCGTCGCCGTGTTCCGTGGCATTCCGTACGCGGCGCCTCCCTTCGGGCCCCGCCGGTTCCGCCCGCCCGTGCCGCCCGAGCCGTGGGACGGAGTACGCGACGCGGGCTCCTTCGGCCCCACGGCGCCGAAACCGCCGTACTCCGAGGCCTTCGCCCAGTACCTCTCCGACCCGGAGATTCCCGGCGACGACTGCCTCAACCTCAACGTCTGGACCCCCGAGCCGGACCCCGGCGCCCGCCTGCCCGTCCTGGTCTGGCTGCACGGCGGCGCCCTGACCAGGGGCTCCTCCGCCGTACCCGTCTACGACGGCCGCACCTTCGCCCGCGACGGACTGGTCTGCGTGTCGATCAACTACCGGCTGGGCATCGAGGGCTACGGACTGTTCCCGGACGCCCCCGCGAACGCCGGACTGCGCGACCAGCTCGCCGCCCTGGAGTGGGTGCGGGAGTCGATCACGGCCTTCGGCGGCGACCCCGACCGGGTGACCGTCGCCGGTCAGTCGGCCGGTGCGATCAGCACCGGCGCGCTGCTCGCCGCTCCGCAGGCCCAGGGGCTGTTCCGGCGGGCCGTGCTGCAGAGCGGGGCACCGGAGGCCTCCGACCGCGACAAGGTACGGCGGATGGTCCGCCGCATGGCCTCCCGCCTGAGGATCCCCGCCACCGCCGAGGCCTTCGCCGCCGCCGACCGGGCCCAGCTGCTGCGCGCCCAGGCCGACGTGGGCAGGTTCAGCAGCCCCGTACTCGGCGGACCCGCCTTCGGGATCGTCGTCGACGGGGACGTCGTTCCCCGCGACCCCCTGGAGGCGCTCGTCGAGGGCCGGGCCGCGCTCGGCACCGACCTGATGATGGGCTGGACCCGCGACGAGTACCGGCTCTGGCTGGTACCCGGCGGCCTCCTCGAACGCGTCGACCGGCTCGGCGCCGTGGCCCTGGCGGGCGCCCGCGCCCGCTGCCACTGCGGCAACGAGGTCGTACGCGGCTACCGGGCGATGCACGCGGGCGCCGCCGAGACCGTCGGGCAGCTGGTCACCGACCACCTGCTCCGCATGCCGATGCACCGCCTGGCCGACGCCCGGCCGGGATCGTCGTACGTCTACGAGTTCGCCTGGCCGTCCAACCTGCCCGGCCTCGGCGCCTGCCACGCACTGGAGCTGGGCTTCGTCTTCGACTCGGGGGACACCCCGGACTCCCGCCGGCTCGCGGGCGAGGGCGCTCCGCAGGAGCTGGCCGACGAGATGCACGGGGCGTGGGTGCGGTTCGCCGAGTCCGGCGACCCGGGCTGGGCGGCGTGGGACGCCACGCACCCCGTGCGGGTCTTCGGCACCGGCGCCGCGCACACGGCGTACGGCCCGCGCGACGCCCAGTTCGACCTGTGGCAGGCCGACGTCACCATGCGAGGAATGCGGTCCAGACGGCCGGCCCGACGGTGATGTGGGGGGGCGGTGGGGTCGTCGGTCTTGGAGTCGCGGATGTGGATGGTGGTGGGTTGGGTGGCGACATCTACGCAGTCGCCGCTCTCGCTGCCGCTGTAGCTGGACTCGCGCCACTCGTGGGCGACTTCGATGCAGTTGCCGCCGTCACTGCCGCCGTAACTCGACTTGAACCGACGCGGTTCGGTGCTGCTCATTGCTCTCCCAGGAGACGGCCCAGGAGGCCCCTCGTGTCCTCGGGCGTGAGGACCTGGGACCGCAGCATCGCACACCTCTGAGTAGGAATGGCCACCTCGTCGGGGGTAGCGACGACCGCGGCGGCAACCGGGATACGGCGGCCTCCCAAGCCTGGGAGCCGGCGCGGCCAGACCTCGCCCCACGGTCGCACCAGGCCCGGCCTGAGGAAGGCAGGTGACTCCTGCGCCACGGACGGATGCCGGCACGCGCACCCGGGCGGCCACATCCGTCTCCGGGGTTCGCCATCTCGGTCGTCGGAGGGAGGCGGTATCGGCCCGAGGTCGCATGCGCACAGGACGCCGGATTCGTACGATGAGCCCATGAAGCGACGTTCAGCCGGGCGCTGGCTCCAGGTTGTCGGCATCGGTCACGGGGTCCTCGGGGCGGTGACCTACCGCGACGTCTTCGTCGACATGGCGCGCGAAGGCCTCATCGACTCCGTGCCTGACCGGGGTGACCGGGCCGCGGCCTTCTGGTTCATGGCCGCCGCGCCCGCCCTGTGGATGGGCGGCCGGCTGCTGCGGGCCGCGGAGGAACACGAGGACGTCCCGGCCCAGCGCGCCGCAGGCGTCGTTCTGACCGTTGTCGGTGCGACGGGCACCGCGATGATGCCGAAGAGCGGCTTCCCCGCCCTGGCGGGTATAGGCGGCCTCCTGCTGCGCAGGTCGCTGCGCGGTTAGAAGCTGTCGTTCGGATCAGGCCGACCCCAGGCAGCGGTGCCTTGCAGTCGACGACAACGCCGCAGATGGGCGTGCCAGACCCGCGACCCCGGCAAGATCCGAACGGAACTCCCTGACCAGGCCCCTTGTCAGCGAGGAGGACCCGAACCCGCCCCGTACGGGCTCGGCCCCCGGCGATTCCGGGATCGGGCTCTGTCTGTGGCCGGTGGCAGGATCCGAGGGTGCCGATCACGCGATACCGCCTCGCGAAGTGACGCCTCGGGACACAGAGGAAGTTGGTGGCGAGCGTCGGTCCTGACGCGTGGCGTGGACCACAGCAGCGGAAGGGATTGTTCCTGTGGCCCGGCGGACAGGGTCCCGTCGTTCGCCGTCCACAGCCGTCAGGTCAGACACAGGAAGACTTCACATGTCACTGCGCAGAAGAGTCACCATAACCGCCTTTTCCGCTCTGCTGGTCGGCACCTCGCTGACCGGAGTGGCCTCGGCGGCGGCGCCTGGTGAGGAGACGCTTTCCGCGCCCGTCACCGCAGCCAGCGGATTCAATTGCGAGTCACCGTACATCCGGGACACCGAGAACTACAACGGCTACACGGCGGGGTACTCGTGGGCCTGGAACGTGGAAGTGGGAATCAACTACAACGGTTCCCAGTACCACGACCGGGTGAAAGAGATCCAGTGCCTGGTGAACAATCTCTGGGGATATGACGCGGGCGCTGAGGACGGCATCTTCGGCCCTGCTACCGAGACGGCGATCAAGGCCTTCCAGAAGGACGTGGGCCTTGCCTCCGATGGCATCGTCGGCCCCAACACCTGGCGTGTCCTGCGCATCGGCTACCAGAAGTAGGAGCGCCGACGCGGGGTGCGGAAGGGCCCGCCACCGTGAGGTGGCGGGCCCTTCCGCACGGGGTGACCCGTCAGCGCAGGGCGTTGTTGTACACGTAGTCGGCCACCTTGTCACCGACCACGGTGCCCTGTTCGGCGTCCGAGCGGAAATGCACACCCAGATAGACGCGGCTGAGCGCGTTCTCCCGTGCGATCTCGCTGAACGAGTTGAACGACCGGACGGCGTCCTTCGCGAACGGATCCACCGTCGTCGCTTCCAGCGTGTAGTCGAAGGTGTCGCTGCCGGTGTACCTCTTCATGATGCCCGCCCAGGCAGCCGCATAGGTGGCGTGTCCGGAGATGTACGCGGGGAACGGTGGCGAGAAGTGATTGCCCTCCAGATCCTGCGAGAGAGGCTGCCACGAAGCGTCCTTCGTGGTGGCCGCGTTCCCGTCGGTGTCCGCAAGGTGAATGGCAGTCTCGGGCCGCCACAGGTCCACCTCGGTGATGTACTTGGCGTCCCAGGCGGCTACGCCGGCGTCTGCCAGCGCGATCGACATCAGTGCGTACAGGCGGGCCGTCTGCGTCGGGCGACTGTCCGGCCACCGCTTCTCGACGACGTCGTTGGTGAGGGCGTAGAGGTGGCCCGGGGCCTTGTAGGTGCCGTCCAGGTCGTTGGCCCAGAAATGCGCGATCTCCGTCTGCTCCGCCGTCCGCTTGGTGGTGGCGGGGTCGGCACCGCCGTACTCCTTGACCTCGTTCATCTCCGCCGCGTACTGGGCGCTGGTGAGGGCTGGGGGCAGGGGCGGTCGGAACTGCGAGCCGTACTCGATCCCGAAGGGCTTCACTCGACCCCAGTTGGGCGTGAGCGGGGGGACACCGGGACTGGTGGGGCGCCAGTCGCCCGGCTGGTCTCCGGGGGTGTACGGCACGTTGATGGAAGAGGCGTCCCGCTCTCGCAGGAACGTGATCGCCCTTGAGGTCTTCTCACCTATGTCCTTGCCAATGGCGAAGGCTTCGGGCGTCGTGCTCGGCGACATCGCCAGGGCCGTTTCGAGCTCGTCGGTGAAGTCCAGTTGGGGCAGCGTTCTGCTCAGCACGCCGTAGGCGGCGTGGTCGATCGCCGCGTCGACGGACCCGCCCCCACCGGACGTGGGTCTGATGAGGTACGGCTTACCGATGGGGTGTATCGCGTTGACAGCGTCGTACACGGCAACGTTCATCATCGCGCCCGCCCGTGCCAGACTCCCCGGAGTGGCGTCAGCCTCCTTCAGGCCCTGGAAGCTCTCCACCAGAACCTTGTTCCAGTACACGACATGGTCGGACTGCCCGGCCTCCGCCGCCAGTTCGGCCTGCTGGGCCGCCATCGCCCGCTCGGGCACGGCGGCGAGGCTGCCGACTGCCATCGCCAGAGCTCCGGCGAGGAGAAGTGGAGTCCTGAACTTGCCGCTGTCGATGGTGCGTTGGAGTGCCACGTGCATCCGCCTTCCGTGGGACCGGTTCCATCCGATAGCGGGCGCGAACACGGTGATTCCCCGCGCCCGATCTCGACGTTCCTGCTCACGGGGGCACGGACGGACACATTCCCCTGTTGTGGCGTGAGTCACGTGGGGCGCGAGGTGAACGGGATGCCGGTCCGAGGCCGCCAAGGTTCCGCCGACCCGCCGACCCGCCGACCCGCCGACCCGCCGACCCGCCGACCCGCCGACCCGCCGACCCGCCGACCCGCCACCTGGTCCGCTGGTCCGCATGGCCAGGATCCGCCGGCGCGTCGAGCGCGGCGCGTGCTTCCGGCCTCCCTCGGCCAGGATGAGGTTGCCGTGCTGGGACGTCCGATGCCCGGATGGCACGGAGGACCGTCGGAGGCGGCAGATCGAGGTCGAGGCCCGCAGGACCTCACGGGCGGCCGTACGCGTGCCGACCGACGGACGCCCTTCTTCGGAAACCCGGTGGCGTCGACGATCGGGACGGCATCCCGGTCACCAAGGTGTTCCACGACGTAGTCGCGTACGTCGTCCAGGGCCTCATCGGCGTCCCGCTCGATCCGGTTCAGCAGCCGGCGGATGCGATCGGGACCCGCGTGCCCGGCCTCCTCCGCCAGCGTCCAGCCGTTTTCCGCTCCAGCGGTGCGACCAGTCCCCGCATGGAAGCCAGCGCCGACTGACGCGGTTCCTCCCGGTTGAATCGGTGCACGAACCGCTCATGCAGCACGTCCAGTTCACCGGTCCACAACCTGACATCAGCAAGGTCCCCAGCCATAACCACACCGACGACCGAGCTGGCCAGCAGTCACAGCAAAGACCGTTGCAGTACTAACACTGGATGTGTCCTTGAGCCACTCGACCCATCGACTTGGCGCGGCTAAGTTGGCAGCGCAGATCCCCGTTGAGCAGCTGGAGCAGTGCGTGTCCTCGTTGGATGAGTTGCAGGCCCTGCTGGGCGAGCCCGTCGGTCGGCGTCCGAGTCCGGGAGGCTGGGCGGAAGTTGAGCAATACGTGGGTTCTGCTCTGCCCAGCGACTTCAAAGCTTTCCTCGATGCCTACGGCAGCGGGACCCTCTCCAGTGAGCTCGTTGTCTTTCACCCGCATGGACCAAGCCCGTTGCTGGAGCGCATGCGCAAGACGCATCAGGCGTTCGCTGAGCGTCGAGACAGGGTCCTGGGTGCCGGGGATCTCGAGCATGTCCCATACCCTTTTCACCCCGAACCCGGTGGGTTGATCTCGTGGGGGTTCGACCACAGTGGTGACGAGCACTTCTTCGTGCCCTGCGGACCAGACCCGGACCGGTGGAAGATCGTCACGATGGCCCACGAAGAGGGCTGTGAGACCTTCGACGGCCCGTTCTCGACCTTCGCCCTCGCGTTCGTGCGGCGACTGCTCGACGTGGACCGGTACCACGGCATCGACCCGGAAGCCCTGCGGTACCTCGAGCCGGAGGATCTTGAGGAGCTGGTCGCCGCCGGAGAGATCGGCCCCGTACAGCCGAGCTTCGAGTCGTTCTGAGCGGAGCGGGCCGGGAGACTTCCGGGTCACTGAGGTTTTCTCAGTGAAGACACAGGCCGTTCCCGTTCCCCCGGATCCCGGCCAGCCGGTCGCACGCGATCAGCGTGCCGTCCAGCACCACGTGCGTCATCCCCTCGGCGTGGCAGAGGTCCAACACTTCGTGCAGATCTGGAGCTTGGGCGGCCAGCACGTCGATGCCTTCATGGAGGTAGCGGTAGCCGGTGGCCTGCGAGATCCCGGCATCCCGGGCCAGGCAGTGCACGCAGTCGTGTTCTCGGAACCACCGCAGCACCAGTACTGCCTGGCGGAACGGGCCCAGGGCACGAGAGCCCTTCGGGGTGCCGATCCCGCGTCGGTGAGCGGCCAGCAGCCGGGCGGGGAACTCCACGACGTGGCGTGGGACATCGAGCGCGGCAACGTAGGTGACCAACGTGAAGCCTCTGGTTCTAGGGGACACGATCTTGGCAGACCAGTCCTACCAGGAGCTTCACGCCTGCCCGGCCTCCTTGCCCACCCGGAGATCATTTCGCCGGAGAAGCCTCAATGGGCGAGAGCCACTCTGGGCTCAGCCCCAGGTCTGGCCGGCCGGTTCCTTGATGGTGCGGTTGATCCGGTTGAAGAAGTTGGTCAACGCGACCTTCCTGGCCGCGGCCCGCGAGGGCCGGTTCGAGCAGCTGCTGCAGGTCCTCCACCCCGAAGTGAAGTTCACCGTCCATACCCCGAACGGCACGTTCGTCACGCTCGGAGCCACCGAAGTCGCCACCCGCGCGCGAGTGGCCGGCAGCGCGGCACGAGGACATGCGGCCACCGTCAACGGCCGCCCCGGCGTCATCTCCTGGAGCAAGGACGGCACCCCGCTTTCCCTCCTGGCGTTCACCGTCGTCGACGGCCACATCACCGAGGTCACCGCCCTGGTCGACCCGGCCAAACTCGCGCTCATGGACCTGCCGGACCCGGTGTGACTGCCTACAGGCGAAGGCCGCACCTACGCGAAGTGGTCCACGCCTGATCCCGCAGAGACGTTGAACTCAGCCTCTGAGAAAACCTCACTGCATGGCATACCAAGCGACGAACCTCGTCAGATGGAGGGCCCAGTCACAGCAGTTGACCTGAAAGGACAGCCCGGTCAGGGGACCGGTGTCGCTGAGGCCGCCCACGGTGACGAGTACCTGGCCGACATGACCAGCCCGGTCGAAAACCCCAGCAAGGTGTTTCCAGGCGGCGAAGAGTGAGTACGGCCCGGACGAGTACCAAGCCCGCAGCTACGGCGTGAACCACGTCCCCGACTACGAGGCAGACGTTGCCTGATGTGGCACTGGAGAGACCCCTCGGTCGCCCACCGGGCGTCGGCGACGCGCATGCAGGATCCCTCTTCGAGTTCACAGCCTGCGCTCGGCCTGAGACGACCGGTGAGGGTCGGTGCGGACGTGCGCACGCACCCCCTGCAGGCCGAACAGGATGAGAAGCTCGACCGCGCCGCCGTCGGCGCTGCCCAACCAGTGGGGCAAGGACGTGTCGAACTCGGCTGCCTCACCGGCCGGCAGCGTCAGGTCGCGCTCGCCGATCACGAGCCGCAGGCGTCCGTTGAGCACGTAGAGCCATTCGAAGCCTTCGTGGGTCTGCGGGGTCGGTTCGAGTGGTTCCGGCTGGGCGGGGATCACCATCTTGAACGCGTGCACCCCGCCCGGTCGCCGGGACAGGGGCACGAAGGTCATCCCGAACCGCCTGATCGGCTTGAGGTGGATCCGGGGGTCGCCGGTGCGCGGGGCGCCGACGAGGTCGTCCAACGGAACGTCATAGGTGCGGGCCAGCGGCAGCAGCAGCTCCAGGCTCGGCCGACGCTGCCCGTTCTCCAGCCGGGACAGCGTGCTCTCCGACACGCCGGTCGTCGCCGCGAGGTCGGCGAGGGTGATGCCGCGGTCCCGGCGCAGCGCACGAAGGCGCGGCCCCACCGAGTCGAGCACTTCGTTGTCCGTCTCGCGATCCATCAGGCCATCTTGCCGTAACCGCAAGATTTCGTGCCACCTCGGAGGTGCCTGGCAAGACTGAACGCACACCGACACAAGGAGCCTTGATGAGCAGCACCGATGCGGTCGCGTTCTGGGACGGCGTCCACGCGGACCGGCCGGCGACCGGCGGCCCACGGCCCAACGCCCGCCTCACCGAGACGGTGACGGGCCTGCCGCCCGGCGATGCGCTGGACCTCGGATGCGGCGACGGCGGCGACGCGCTGTGGCTCGCCGGCCAGGGGTGGCAGGTCACCGCCGTCGACATCTCGGCCGTGGCGGTGGAGCGGCTCACCGCCCTCGCCCGCTCACACGGCCTGGGCGACCGCGTCGCCACCGTGCGGGCCGACTTGCACGGCTCTTTCCCGCCCGGCACGTTCGACCTGGTCTGCGCCCACTACCTGCACACCCCCTTCGACCTGGACCGGGCAACCGTCCTGCGCTCGGCCGCGTACGCACTGCGCCCGGGCGGACGGCTGCTGGTCGTGGACCACGGCTCGACCGCGCCGTGGTCGTGGAACCAGGATCCCGACATCCGCTACCCGGGCCCGCGGGAAGTCGCCGAGGGCATCGACCTGCCCCCGCGGACATGGACGGTCGAGCGGGCCGACGCGCCCCGCCGGATCGCGACCGGACCGGACGGGCGCACCGCGGAGGTCACCGACCACGTCCTCCTCATCCGCCGCACCGCATGACACGGCGGCCGGCGCCCGCACCCGGCGCAGGCAGAAAGACCACGGTGCCCAACACCGCGCCGGGCCGCCCCGCTCCCAGCGTCCGCTGGGCACTCACCCGCATGGTCGGGGAAACCGGCCGTCACGCGGGTCACGCGGACGTCCTCCGCGGACTCATCGACGGCACGACCGGGCGTTGATCCACCTTCTCCAGGACAGGAACCCATGATTACCGCACCACGGGCGCTGCCGCGCCGTTTACTCCGATCCGCGCGCACGGCGGCAACCGTCGTCCTGACCCTTCTGCTCACGATCGGCGCCGCGGCCTGTTCCCCGCCGGCAACCGGCGACGACGTCCCCGCCCACGCCGCCGTCACCCGCGACGATCCCCGGTTCCAGGACACCTTCCGACACGAGTTCGCCGACGTCGACGGCGTCCGTATGCACTACGTGACCGGCGGCAGCGGCACGCCGGTAGTGCTGATACACGGGTGGCCACAGACCTGGTACAGCTGGTGGCCGGTCATGCCGGAACTCGCCGAGCACCACACCGTCTACGCCGTCGACCTTCCCGGACTGGGTGACAGCACCGGTTCACCGACCGGCTACGACAAAGCCACGCTGGCACGGTACGTGCACACGCTGATCGCGGATCGACTCGGGTTGAGTGACGCCCGTGTCATCGGGCACGACCTCGGCGCCGCGGTGGCGTTCCAGTACGCCAGCCAGTTCCCCGACGACACCGCACGCCTCGGCTATCTCGACCTGCCGCTGCCCGGGCCCGCGATCGACGCCCCCACCTACCGCTCACTGAGCTGGCACATCGCCTTCCACTCCCAGCGACGGGTCCCCGAGACGGTCGTGGGCGACGACGTCCGCGAGTACCTGGCACTGTTCTATCCCCAAGTCTCGTTCGGGGGAACGGCGTTCGGTGGCACCTCTGACCGGTCCCCGTTCACCGCCGCCGAGATCGACGAGTACGCACGGACCTACAGGCGGCCCGAGGCCCTGTCGGGCGGCTTCGAGCTCTACCGTGCCCTCGACGAAGACGTCCGCGACACCGTGGCAGCAGCACCGATATCCGACCCGGTCCTGCTCATGACCGCCCAAGGACAGCTGGACGCGATCCGGGGCACCGTGGCCCCGCGCATGACCAACATCGTGCGGGCGGTGGACGTGCCGAACGCCGGGCACTGGCTCGTCGAGGAGAACCCCCGGTTCGTCACCGCGGAGCTCTTGCGTTTCCTCGACGGATGACGGGACTACGAGGCGAACGCTGCCTGATACGGCGCTGGCGGGCGGGCCGCACGACTGCCGCCTCATGCCGCCGCCTCATTCCGGCGCCGGTGCCGACGCGATCGACGTGATGGAGTCCGGGCCCACCCGGCAGCACCCGCCGACCAGTCGTGCCCCCGCCGCCCGCCAGCTCCGCACCAGCTCGGGGGCGAACGAGGAACGCCCCCGCCACGCCCTGGCCCGCGCGTCCCAGGTCTCCCCGCTGTTGGGGTAGGCGACGACCGGCTTGCCGGTGATGCGGGCGGCGGTCTCGGCCGCGGCCGTCACGTCCTCGGGGGCGCAGCAGTTCACGCCCACCGCGATGACCTCCTCCGCGTCCGCCGCCAGGGCGAAGGCGTCCTCCAGCGGCTGACCGGCGCGGGTGCGGCCGCCCACGACCGTGTACGACAGCCAGGCGGGCACGCCGAGTCCGCGCACCGCCCGCAGCAGCGCCGCCGCCTCCTCGGTGTCGGGCACCGTCTCCAGGGCGAGGACGTCCGGCCGGGCGGCGGCCAGGACTTCCAGGCGGGGCCGGTGGAAGCGCTCCAGCTCCCCGGCGCCGAGCCCGTACCGGCCGCGGTACTCGGAGCCGTCCGCGAGCATCGCGCCGTACGGGCCGGCCGACGCCGCCACCCACAGAGGGCGGGCCGTCCGGGCCCGGCGGGCGGCCTCCCGGGCCAGCTCCACGCTCAGGGTGAGCAGTTCGGCCGCGCGCTCCCGGCCGATGCCGTGCCGGGCGAAGCCCTCGAAGGTCGCCTGGTAGCTGGAGGTGATCGCCACGTCCGCGCCCGCCTCGAAGTACGCGAGGTGTGCTTCGGTGATCGCTTCGGGCTCCTCGGCGAGCAGCCGGGCCGACCACAGCTCGTCGCTCAGGTCGTGCCCGGCCGACTCAAGTTGGTTGGACATCCCGCCGTCGAGCACGAGGGGGCGGCCGGAGGCGAGGGCGTCGGCGAAGTCGCTGGTCATGGCTCGACAGTAGTCACTCCACGGGGTGGGACCGGAGGTCTTGTCCCCCGTGAGAGCTACGGCGAGGTGTCCACCGTGAGGTGACGATCTTCGGCTGCCGGATCCGTAGCGTCGGGTGCAGTCCGCGGCACTCCGGCCGCGGGCCGCCCGGTCTTGGAGTCAAGGAGTTCTCCCGTGAGGTTTGTCTGGCAGTTCCTCGCCGTCATGGCGATCTACGCCATCAGCGGAAGTGCCGTCATGGCGGTGAAGGAGAACGACTGGCTCACGCTCGTCGTCGGTCTCACCTCGGCCGCGCTCGCGGTGCTCGTGTACGGGTGGGTGGTGCGGCGCACCGAGCACCGGCCGGCCCTGGACGTGGCCCGGAAGGGTGCCGTGGGCAAGACCGGGTGGGGGATCGTGATCGGTGTCGGGATGTTCTCGGCAGTCATCGCGAACCTCCTCGTCGCCGGGCACTACGAGATCGACGGCCTGGGCTCGGTGACGGGCGCGCTGGGGCTGGTCGGCTTCATGGCCGGCGTGGCCGTGGCCGAGGAAGTGGTGTACCGCGGTGTGCTGTTCAGGATCATCGAGGAGCGCACCGGTACGTACATCGCGTTGGCCCTGACCGGCGTCGTGTTCGGCCTCTCGCACCTGATCAACGAGAACGCGACCCTGTGGGGCGCGATCGCCATCGCCATCGAGGCCGGCTTCATGCTCGCCGCCGCGTACGCCGCCACCCGCAACCTGTGGGTCCCGATCGGCGTCCACTTCGGCTGGAACTTCGCCGCGGCCGGCATCTTCAGCACCGAGGTGTCCGGAAACGGCGCCAGCCATGGCCTGCTGGACACCGCGATGTCGGGTCCGAAGCTGCTCACCGGCGGCGCATTCGGACCGGAGGGCAGCGTCTACGCGGTCGGCTTCGGAGCGCTGCTGACGATCGTGTTCCTGTGGCTGGCCCACCGGCGCGGCAACATCGTGCCCCGCTCCCGGCGCGCGGCGCGTGTCGATTCCACCGCTACACTTTCCCGGTGATCGGTCGTCGGCGGATTCTGGAGCTGTGGCACCGGCTCGACGTCACGGTCCGGGATCTCCCCTTCGGGGTGCTGCTCCTCGTCTCGTCGCTCCTGCCGGGGCTGCGCGGCAACGGGACGGAGGTCGGCGGTCTGCCGACCCAGTCCCTCGACGCGCTGGGCGGCGCGGCGCTCGTCCTCCAGTGTCTTCCGCTCGCCCTTCGCCGGCGGTGGCCGGTGCTCTGCCTCGCCCTGGTCGCGACCGGCTTCGCCGTCGACCAGATCAACGGGTACCACCTGATCGCGGGTACCGCGCTGCCCATCGCGCTGCTGAGCGCGGGGTCCTATCTGGAGCGGTACCGGCGGGTCACCCTGGTCGTCCTGTCCGTGGCGTACGTGCCGCTTGCCGTGGTGCTCCACCGGCGCGGTCCGGGGGAACCGGCGGCCGAGTTCGTGACGTTCTACCTTGCCATGGTCCTCGCGTGGGGTGTCGGCGTGTGGATGCGCTCCGTCCGGGCCGCGGAGGCCGAGCGCCGGGCCCGTGTCGCCGACGACGCCCGCGCCGCCGAACGCACGCGTATCGCACGCGAGTTGCACGACGTCGTGACCCACCACGTGACGGCGATGGTCGTCCAGGCCGAGGCGGCACGGTATCTGACCGCCGCGCCCGAGCGCCTCGACCAGAGCCTGACCGCCGTCAGCGACACCGGCCGGCGGGCCATCACCGACCTGCGGCACCTCCTCGACCTGCTCAACCCCGACCACGGCACCCCGCTCGGCACCGACCACGGCAGCGAGAGCAGGACGCCGCCCGTCGGCAGGCTGCTCACCCTCGTCGAGCAGACCCGACGGGCCGGGCAGCCGGTGGAGTTCACCGAAGAGGGCACGCCGCCCACCTCGACCGGCAGCGCGGACCTCGTGGCCTACCGGGTCGTGCAGGAGGCCCTGACGAACGCCCTCAAGTACGACCACGGCAGCCGCACCTCGGTCCTGGTGCACCACGGCGAAAGGGAGATCACCGTGGAGGTCGGCACGGACGGGTCCGGTTCGCGGGCCGCGTCGCCCGGCGGAAGCGGACGGGGCCTGGCCGGTCTGCGTGAACGGGTCGACGTCCTGGGCGGCGACTTCAGCGCGGACCACAGGGAGGGCGGCGGCTTCGTCGTCCGTGCCCGCATACCCGCGGGGAGCCCGTCATGAGCGCGCCGGTCCGGGTCCTGGTCTGCGACGACCAGGTACTGATCCGCACCGGGCTGGCGACGATCATCGACGCCCAGCCCGACCTGGAGGTGGCGGGCGAGTGCGGGGACGGCCGGGCCGCGGTCGACCTGGCCGGCGAACTGCGCCCGGACGTCGTGGTCATGGACGTCCGCATGCCGGTGCTCGACGGCATCGAGGCGACCCGCCTGCTGGCCGGTGCCGGGGTGGCACATCCCGTCAAGGTGCTCGTGGTGACGACGTTCAACCTGGACGAGTACGTGTACGAGGCGCTGCGCGCCGGAGCGAGCGGGTTCCTGCTCAAGGACGCGCCGCCGGACCGGCTGCTGCACGGCATCCGTACCGTGGCCATGGGCGCGGCACTGCTGGACCCCGACGTGACGCGGCGGCTCGTGGGCCGGTACGCCGCCCGCATCCGGCCCGCCGAGGGCACCCCGCGCGACACCCCGCTGACCCCCCGGGAGACAGAGGTCCTCCGCCTCATCGCGGACGGCCTGTCCAACAGTGAGATCGCCGCGGCCCTCGTGATCAGCCCCGAGACCGTCAAGACCTTCGTGTCCCGCATCCTCGCCAAACTCGGTCTGCGCGACCGGGTCCAGGCAGTCGTCTACGCCTACCGCCACGGCCTGGTGAACTGACGCGCCGCTCGGCTATCGGCGTCCGACCCGTTGACCTCTCCATGCCACACCCTTACCTTTTCGACGTTCGTAATCACAGATGGTGTTCGACATGACGAACCAGTCGTGTCGGGCGCCCTGTCGAGAGGCAGCCCGCATGAGCCGCGCCGACGATCAGCCCGCCCAGCCCAGCCGGCCCAGCCGGTCCGGTCAGCCCGTTTCGCCTGACGGGCCCGCAGCCCCGGGGCGACGCCTGCTGTTGAAGGGCGCCGCGGTCGCGGGGGCCCTGGCCGCCGTCCCCGCCGCCGCGTCCGCCGCCACCGCCGCGTCCGCCTCCGCCACGCCGAGGAAGGCGGCCCCGTACGTGAACCCGCTCGTCCGCAACCGCGCCGACCCGCACATCCGCCGGCACACCGACGGCTTCTACTACTTCACGGCGACCGCCCCCGAGTACGACCGCATCATCCTGCGCCGCTCCCGCACCCTGGACGGTCTCGCGACCGCCCGCGAGTCCGTGATCTGGCGCAAACACGCCACCGGCGACATGGGCGCGCACATCTGGGCGCCGGAGATGCACCGCGTCGGCGGGAAGTGGTACATCTACTTCGCCGCCGCGCCCGCCGAGCGCGTCTGGGACATCCGCATCTGGGTCCTGGAGAACTCCCACCCCAACCCCTTCCGGGGCACATGGGTGGAGCGCGGCCAGGTGAAGACGGCCTGGGAGACCTTCTCCCTGGACGCCACGACCTTCACCCACCGCGGCACCCGCTATCTCGCCTGGGCCCAGTACGAGCCCGGCATGGACAACAACACCGCCCTGTGGCTGTCCGAGATGGAGAACGCCTGGACGCTGAAGGGCCCTCAGATACGGCTTCCACACCCGAGTACGACTGGGAGTGCGTCGGCTTCAAGGTCAACGAGGGCGCGTCGGTCATCGCCCGCAACGGCCGCCTGTTCATGACCTACTCGGCCAGCGCCACCGACGCCAACTACTGCATGGGCCTGCTGACCGTCGACGCGGACGCCGACCTGATGGACCCCGCGAACTGGTCGAAGTCGCCGACGCCCGTCTTCACCAGCAACGACGCCACCGGCCAGTACGGCCCCGGCCACAACTGCTTCACCGTCGACCGGGACGGCCGCACCGATGTCCTCGTCTACCACGCCCGCCAGTACAAGGAGATCGACGGCGACCCGCTCGACGACCCCAACCGGCACACCCGCATCCAGCGGTTCGGCTGGAAGGCGGACGGCACACCGGACTTCGGCGTCCCGGTCGCCGACCACGCGGGGCGGGGGCGGGCGTGAGACGTTCAGCCGCCGTCACCCTGGTCGCCGTCGCGCTGGCCGCCGGAGCCCTGACCGCCGTACCCGCTCAGGCCCGGACCGGGGCACAGGACGGCGCCCACGGGATGGCCGACTGCACCGCCACGGCCTGCCACTTCGACGTCCCGCCGGGCACGTACGACGTGAAGGTGCTGCTCGGGGGCGAGGATGCCGCCCGGACCGCCATCGGCGGTGAGACCGGGCGGTCGCTGCTCGCGGAGACGGCCACCGGGGCCGGTGAGCGGGTCGCCCGGAGCTTCACCGTCGACGTGCGCACGCCCGAGGGTGAGCCCACCGGACCCGACGGCAGCCCGGGCCTGGACCTGGTGATCGGCGGTTCGGCGCCCGCCCTCGCCGGTATCCGGGTGACACCCGCCCGGCACGCGCGGCAGGTCCTGTTCGTCGGGGACTCCACGGTCTGCGACCAGCCGGGGGAGCCCTATTCCGGCTGGGGCCAGCAGCTGCCGCGGTACCTCCGCAAGGGCCTGTCCGTCGCCAACCACGCCGACTCCGGGGAGAGCACGGTCAGTTACCTGGCCGACCAGCGGCTGTGGGGCACCGTGCGGGCACGGATCCGGCCCGGGGACCTCGTGCTCGTCCAGCTCGCGCACAACGACAAGACGACCGACGGGGCGACCTACCGCGCCAACCTCGAGACGCTGGTGGCGGGCGTGCGGGAGCGCGGCGGCCGGCCCGTCCTCGTCACGCCGGTCGTGCGCCGCTGGTTCAACGCCGACGGCACCCTGAACAACGGCACCGCCCTCCTCGTCAACGGACTCGGCGTCGACCACCCGGCCGTCATCCGCTCGGTCGCCGCCGCCGGGGGCGTGCCCCTGATCGACCTGACCGCGAAGACCAAGGCGCTCGTGGAGTCCCTGGGCGTGGAGGGCTCCAAGGCCCTCTACCTCACCGACGAGAAACGGGACAACACCCACACGTCCGCGCACGGCGCCACCGTCTACGCGGGCCTGGTACGGGACGAGCTGGTCGCCCAGCACCTGGTACCGCGCGGCACGGTACGGGCACGGTGAGCGTCCGGCCTCCGGCGGCGAAGGGCAGCCGGAGGCCGGACCACCCGCGCGCGGGGGACGGGGACACTTCGGCGCGCACCGAAACAACCGGCCCCTAGCGTGGGGGACATGAGCGACACGAACACCGCCACCACCGTCCCCCTCACGCCCGCCGCCGCGGTCACCGGCATGGTCGACCACGTCCTCGCCCTGGCCGCCACCTGGACCCGGTGGGACGGGCGGCCCGCGCACGTCGACGGCCGCGTCTACACCCCGCACAAGGCGATCCGCCGGGTCGCCGACCACATGGTCGACCACCTCGCCGAGCTGGAGGCCCGGCTGGCCGGCGAGGAGACCCAGCCCGACCACTGGCACGCCTCCATGATCACCACGGACGCGGACCGGTCCCCCTTCACGGCCGAGGACCTCGACGAGGCCCGCAGCCGCCTCGTCCGGCTCGCCCGGATCTGGGCCAACCGCCTCGACGCGCTCACCGACGAGCAGCTCGACCACTCGCCCGGCGAGGGCTGGAGCTTCCGCGAACTCGCCGTGCACCTCACCGAATCCGTGTACTACGCCGACGCGGTGGGCGATCTGTCGTGACCGCCTTCGCCCGCCTCCATCGCCCCGGCGAACCCCTGCTGCTGCCGTGCGCCTGGGACCACGCCTCCGCGCTCGCCCTCGCAGGGCAGGGCTTCCGGGCCATCGGTACGACCAGCCTGGGCGTCGCGGCGGCGAGCGGGCTGCCGGACGGGGCGTCGGCGACCCGCGAGGAGACGCTGCGGCTGGCCGTCACCCTGGGCTCGGCGCCGTTCCTGCTCTCCGTCGACGTGGAGGACGGCTTCAGCGACGACCCCGACGAGGTGGGGGAGCTGGCGCGGCGGCTGGCGGCGGCCGGAGCGGTCGGAATCAACCTGGAGGACGCTCTGGGCCCCGCCGACCGGCACGCGGCCAAGATCGCCGCGGTCAGAACGGCGGCCCCCGGCCTGTTCGTCAACGCGCGCACGGACACGTACTGGCTCCGCGAAGGCGAAGGCGAAGGCGAGGGCGAGGGCGAGGGCGAAGCCGAGGGCGGAGGCGCGGGCGACGGAGACGCAGGCGGTGAGGGGCGCGCGGCGGAGACGGTGCGGCGCCTGGAGGCCTACCGCGAGGCCGGTGCCCACGGCGTCTTCGTCCCGGGCCTCACCGACCCCGGCGGGATCGCGGCCCTGGCCGCGCACTTCGACGTGCCTCTCAACGTCCTCTACTCGCCCACCGGCCCCTCGCTGCCGCACCTCGCCGACCTCGGCGTGGGCCGCGTCAGCCTCGGCTCGCTGCTGTACCGGCGGGCGCTGGGCGCGGCCCTCCAGGCGGCGGCCGACATCGGTGCGGGCCGGTCCCCGGGCGGCGCGACGCCCGCGTACGACGAGGTGCGGGCCCTGAGCCGACCGGTCCTCCGGCGGGCCGTCCCATGACACCGGTTCGTCGCCGTCAGGCCTGGCGGGCGTAGGACGTGAGGCGATCGGCGAACGCGAGGACGAGGTCGCGCAGTTCATCGGGGCGCTCGACGACGAACGGCCGGTCGAGTGAGGCGAGCACCGGGGGCAGCCAGTCGAGCCGCTCGGCCCGCAGCTCGACGCGCAGCCAGCGCTCGGCCGCCCGGTCCCCGCCCGCCACGGGCTCGTGTTCCTCCAGGCTCGCGACGCCGGCGGGCAGGCGGGCGCGGATCTGCTCGACCGTCCCGTGGATCCGCAGGGTCACCTCGTGCCGGTACTCGGCCGTGGCGAACGCTGACACCACACGCTGTGCCGGAGCGGGGCCCGCGGGCGCTTCGAACGAGCCGGGCAGGGTCCGCGCGTCCGCGATGCGATCGAGCCGGAAGGTCCGGTCCTCGCCGATCCGGGCGTCCGCGCCCGTGACGTACCACCGGCCCGCATGGGCGACGATCCCGTACGCGTGCAGTGTGCGCTCGCTGCGCCGTCCGTCGCGGTCGGTGTAGCGGATCGAGACCGGTCGGCGGTGGCGCACCGCGTCGGCGACGGTGAGCAGAACCCCGGCGTCGGGGGTGGCGGACTCTCCGGGCCGCTCCGTGAAGGCGAGGGACTCCAGGAGGGTGTCGAGCCGACGGGCGATGTGCTTGGGCAGCACCCGCCGGATCTTCGCCGACGCCGTCTCGCTCGCCGTGTGCTGCGCCGTCGTCAGCCCTGCTCGGCGGCCGGCGACCAGGCCGAGCAGCACGGCCAGCGCCTCGTCGTCGCTGAGCATGAGCGGAGGCAGGCGGTAGCCGGGGGCGAGCCGGTACCCGCCGTAGCGGCCGCGCACCGACTCCACGGGCACGTCCAGGTCGATCAGCTGGTCCACATAGCGCCGCACGGTGCGTCCTTCGACACCCAGCCGGTCGGCCAGTTCGGCCACCGTCCGGGTGCCGCCCGACTGCAGCAGCTCCAGGAGCGTCAGCACGCGGCCAGTGGGTCGGGACATGTTCGCAGCCTAACGCGGATACAGGACCGATTCTGTCCACTATCTCTCCTGGCCTGCGCGGTGCACGCCTCCAGTACAGCCAAGGAGATCCCATGGACTTCGTCTCGATCCGCATCATCACCAGGGACGTGGCACGCCTCGTCGAGTTCTACGAGCGAGCCACCGGGGCGCGGGCGACGTGGGCCACCGAGGACTTCGCCGAACTCAGGACCGAGGGGCCACCCTCGCGATCGCCGGCACCCGCACCGTCCCGCTGTTCGCCCCGGGCTCCGCCAGCCCGGCGGACAACCACAGCGTGATCACCGAGTTCCTCGTCGACGACGTGGACCGTGTTCACCGGAACCTGACCGGCTTCGTCACCGACTTCGTCAACGGGCCCACCACGATGCCCTGGGGCAACCGGTCACTGCTGTTCCGTGACCCCGACGGCAACCTCGTCAACTTCTTCACCCCCGTCACCCCGGCGGCCGTCGAGAAGTTCTCACGCTGACGCCACGCAGAGCGTGCACCGGGAGCCCTGGGATCCCAGGACTCCCGGCGCTCCCGGTGCTCCCGGTGAACGCGGTCACCGAGTGCCGGAAGGTCCCGAGGAACCCCTCAGGCCGCGTCCGTCCGCTCGCGCGGCCAGTGCTCCAGCGCCACGTGCAGGGCGTCGACCGCCTTCTCCCAGGAGGCCTGTACGTCGCGCGGGGCACCGAAGGCGCCGGCGGCCTCCAGCGCGCAGTAGCCGTGGAAGGTGCTGCGCAGCAGGCGTACGGCGTCGGTGAGGTCGGGCTCGGTGAGGCCGTAGGCGTGCAGCATGCCGTAGGTGATCTCGGCGGTGCGGCGCAGGGCGGGGGAGCCGGCGGCGACGGACTGGTCGACGCGGATCTGCGTCGCGGCGTAGCGGCCGGGGTGGCGCAGGGCGTACGAGCGGTAGGCGCCCGCGAAGGCGGCCAGCGACTCCTTCCCGGCCCGGCCGGCCACGGCCGCCGCGATCTCCTCGATCAGCTCGCCGCCGGCCAGCAGCGCGACCCGGACGCGCAGGTCCTGGAGGTTTCTGACGTGTGTGTACAGGCTCGCGTCCTTCACCCCGAAGCGTCGGGCGAGCGCGGAGACGGTGACACTCTCGAACCCGGCCTCGTCGGCGAGGTCGGCGGCGGCCGCGACGACGCGTTCGGTCGTAAGGCCCGCTCGGGGCATGGGCCACCTTCCCTCTTCCTAGGGATCCTAGGTTTCATGCTAGAGCAGGCAGGGCGGCAGGCGGGGCTCATCTCCGAGTCGTTAAACGTTCATCTTCTGCCTCGATTCTCCTCGGAGCCGCGCACGGCGGCGGTATCCAGGAGGAACTTCATGGGGCACGGACACGGTCACGGGCACGGCCATCACCACCACGGACACGCACACACGCACGACCACGACCACGAGGCCGCGCAGCCCCTGCCCGCCGCCTTCGACACCAGCGTCCCCGACGAGGCCCTGAGCCCCGAACAGCAGTCGCGCCGCGGTCTGCTGCGCCGTGCGGGTCTGCTCGGCGCCGGACTGGCCGCCGGCACCGTCCTCGCCCAGACCGCGGCCGCCGCCCCCGCGCAGGCCGCGGGCAACGGCCGCCGCAAGAAGGGCTTCCTCTGGCTCGCCGGCGACCACCACATCCACACCCAGTACAGCAGCGACGGCAAGTACCGCGTCGTCGACCAGGTCCGCCAGGGCGCCCGGCACGGCATGGACTGGATGGTCATCACCGACCACGGCAGCGTCACCCACGCCAAGATCGGTGTGGAGAAGGTCAACCCGGACATCCGCGAGGCCCGCGACACCTACGAGGACACCCTCGTCTTCCAGGGCCTGGAGTGGAACATCCCGGCCGCCGAGCACGGCACGGTCTTCGTCCACCCCGGCAAGAACGAGGTCTCCGTCCTCAAGCAGTTCGAGACCGGCTACGACGGCGGAGTCAAGGGCGCCACCGCCTCCACGCCCGCCAACGAGGCCCTCGCCGTCGCCGGACTCTCCTTCCTCGCCGACCAGGTGAAGCGGCGCAAGGTCAAGGACGCCCTGATGCTCGCCAACCACCCGGCGCGCAAGGGCATCGACTCCCCGCACGAGATCCGCGCCTGGCGCGACGCCACCGGCACCGGCGACCGGCAGATCGCGGTCGGCTTCGAGGGCGCCCCCGGCCACCAGGCCGCCGGCCTGCCGAAGCCGCTCGGCATGGGCCGCGCCCGCGGCATCTACGACGGCAGCCCCGGCGCCAACTCCTTCCCCGGCTACCCGCTGGAGAGCTACCGCACCTGGGGCGGCTTCGACTGGATGACCGCCACCGTCGGCGGCCTGTGGGACAGCCTGCTCGCCGAGGGCCGCCCCTGGTGGATCACCGCCAACTCCGACTCCCACCAGGTGTACGGCGACACCGCCGCGCGCGGCGGCGGCGACTTCAACGCCAACGGCCGCTACGACGACCCGGTCTACGCCGGCCGGATCGACGTCACCGAGGGCGACTACTGGCCGGGCCAGTACAGCCGTACGCACGTCGGCTCCGACGGCTTCAACTACGCCGCCGTCATGGACGGCATCCGCGCCGGCCGCATCTGGGTCGACCACGGCCAGCTCATCAGCGGCCTCGACGTGCGCGTGTCCGGCGGCGGCCGCTGGGCCACGCTCGGCGGCGCCCTGCACGTCCGCAAGGGCACCCGGGTCACCCTGTCCATGGACGTGGCCCTGGCCGGCGGCCCCAACTGGGCCGGGTTCACCCCGAAGCTGGCCCGGGTCGACGTCATCCAGGGCGACGTGACCGGCGAGGTCGCCGACAAGGACACCTTCACCGCGCCGACGGCCCGGGTGGTCAAGTCGTACGAGGTGAACAAGGACACCGGCACCGTCCGGCTCACCTACGACCTCGGCCGCGTCGACCGCCCCGTCTACCTCCGTACGCGGGGCACCGACGGCAACCGGTCCGCCGTCGGCGCGCTGGGCGCGAAGGTCGACCCGGCCGGTCCCGCCATCGACGTCGTGGGGGACGCCGACCCGTGGCGCGACCTGTGGTTCTACTCCAACCCGGTGTGGATCCTGCCGTCGTGACGCAGCCCTCCGCGCCGTACGTCATCGGCATCGACACCGACGCGGCGACGTTGCGCGAGGCCGACCACCTGCTCGAGGCGCTCGCGGCCGAACTCGACCTCCCCGAGGGCGTCTTCGGCTGCACGCACCTGGTGCGGGACGGCCGCCCGCGCGTCGCCCTGTCGCTGGCCGCCGAACGGGAGCCGGTCCTGCGCACCGCCCGGGACCGGCTCACCGCCCAGGGGTACGAGGTCCGCGACGGCGCCCCGGACGAGGTCGGCCGCGCCGTCCTCTACCCGGGCGCGGGCGCCCTCACCGGCACACTGACGCTCGCGGAGCTGCTCGCGCGCTCCGCGATCGACCGGGTGACCGTACTGGGCACACCGGGCGAACCGGACCCGGACATGAGGCTGGTGACCCGGGAACACGTCCGACCGCAGTGGCAGAACGGCCGTCTCGTCCTGTCCGCCATGCCCGCGGCGGGCGGCACCCTGGTGCCCTTCGAGGACCCCGACCCGACGCCGTGCTGTGCGGACCACTGACGACGTCCGCACGGGGGAAAACCCCCCGGTGGCACACGGGTTGACCGCATGGCCGTGCACACGGTCCGCTTCGTACGGTCGTCGCATGAACCGGACGAGCAGAGTGATGACGGCCGCGGCGGTGGCCGCGGCCCTGGCAGTGAGCGGAACGGCCGTCTCCGTGGCACAGGAGGCCCCGGGCGGGCCCGCCGGGCCCGTCCGGGTCGCGGCGGACGGCGCGCGGGGAGCGGTCGTCTCCACCGAGCACCTGCGGACGCTGTCCGCCGGCGAAGTGGTGGCCGAACTGGCCGGCGACGAGGAGGGCGCCTGGGACACCGGCACCGTGCGGTACGGGGTGGACACCTACCGGATCGTGTACCGCACGGTGGACCCGCACGGGCGCCCCACCACCGCCAGCGGCCTGCTGGCCCTGCCCCGCAACGGCGAACGACGGCTGAGCACCGTGTCGTTCACCCACGGCACCGAACTGTTCAAGGGGGACGTGGCGTCCGTCTCGACGAGCGTGTGGGACCAGGCCCCCGCCCTCACCCACGCCTCCGCCGGATTCGCCACGGCGCTCCCCGACTACCTGGGACTGGGCCTCGGTCCGGGACCGCACCCGTGGATGGACATCCCCTCCGAGACCACCGCGGCCCTGGACATGCTGCGCGCCTCCCGCGCCGTCGCCGCGGAACAGGGACGCCACCTGCGCCGCGAGGTGTTCGCCACCGGCTTCAGCCAGGGCGCCTCGGCGGCGCTGGGACTCGCCCGGGCGCTTCAGGAACGTGCCGACGACTGGTTCCGGCTCGGCGCGGTGGCACCGGTCAGCGGCGCCTACGCCTTCCGGGACGTGGAACTGCCCGCGCTGTTGGCCGGGGAGACGGAACAGAAGGCCGGTGTGATCTACGCGGCCCTCACCCTGGTCGCCTTCAACCGGCTGCACCACCTCTACGACAGCCCCGCCGAGGTGTTCGAGGAGGACTACCACCGCACGATCGAGGGCCTGCTCGACGGCACGCACCCGGGCCAGGACGTCGTGCTCGGCACCCCGGACACGCTGGAGGACCTGCTCACACCCCACGGCCGGGCCATGCTGGAGCACCCTTCCGGGAGGCTGGCGGAGGCCCTGCGGGTGACCGACGGGGTGTGCGCCGACTGGACACCGCGGGCCCCGCTCCGGCTCTACTACGCCGAAGGCGACGAGCAGGCCGTCACCGCCAACACCGCCCACTGCCGGGCCGCCCTGCGTGCCCGCGGCGTCCACGTCCGGACCGTCGACCTCGGCACCCCGGACTACGAGAACTCCCGGCACCTGGGCTCGCACCAGGCGGGCACCGCGGCCGTGGTGCGCTGGTTCCGCTCCCTGGCCTAGAGGCCGGGGAGGGCGGGGAGGTCGGGTGCCGGTGTGCTCGCGTGCGTGAGTGAGTGCGGGCGGGCGCCCGGCCGGGCACGCCCGCCGAGCGGTGCGGTACCACCGCTCGCGAGACCGGAGACCGGAGACCGGAGACCGGAGACCGGAGACCGGAGACCGGAGACCGAGACCGAGACCGAGGCCGGGGCGCCCGGGCGGCTCAGCCGGCCAGCACCCCCCGTACGAACGCGTTGGTGAACTTCCCCGCCGGGTCCAGCGCCCCGGCCAGCGCCCGGAAGTCGTCCAGCCTCGGGTAGAGCGCGCGCAGCGCCCCCGCAGGTGTCGTGAACACCTTCCCCCAGTGCGGCCGGGCCGCGAAGGGTGCCAGTGCCGCCTCCAGCCGCCGCACCACCGGCAGCACCGCGGCCGTGTCCTCGACCCAGGTGAAGTGCGCGGCCACGGTGTCCCGGCCGTAGGAGGGGCTCAGCCACTGCTCGTCCGCGGCGACCGTGCGGATCTCACAGGTCTGGAGAACGGGCGCGACCACCTCCCGTATCGCGTCCATCGCACGCAGGGCGTCCAGCGCGTGCTCGCGCGGCATCAGGTACTCCGACTGGAGCTCGGCGCCGCTGCTGGGCGTGAACTCGGCGCGGAAGTGCGGCAGCCGCTCGTGCCAGGGGCCCGGCACCCCGAACTGTTCGGTGCAGTTCACGGCGGGCATCCCCGGCACCGGATGCATCTTCTCGGTGGCCGGCGCGGCGTACGGGAAGTCGGGCAGCGGCCGGTCGGTGCGCCGCTTCAGCCACACCTGCCGGAAGCCGGGAGCCCGCCAGTCCGTGAAGAGGCTCACGCTGTACGCCGCCGCCACCACCGCCTCGAACGTCGCCGTGTCCAGGCCGTCCAGCGGCAGCTCGGTGAAGACGTGCTGCTCGACCTCGTAGGCCGGCTCCAGGTCGAGGGTGAGCGAGGTCACGACGCCCAGCGCGCCGAGCGAGGTCACCGCGCCGCCGAACCGCTCGTCGCCGCGCGCGACGGTCACCGTCGAGCCGTCCGCCGTGACCAGCTCCACCTCGCGCACGGACGAGGAGAGCGGCCCGTTGCCCACCCCGGAACCGTGCGTGCCGGTCGCCACCGACCCGGCGACCGAGATGTGCGGCAGCGAGGCCATGTTCGGCAACGCCAGCCCCCGCCCGTGCACCAGCCGGGCCAGCTCCGCGTACCGGACGCCGCCGCCGACCCGTACCGTACGGGCCGCCGTGTCGACGTCCACCTGGGCCGGCAGCGCGGCCAGTGACAGCAGGACGCCCTCGGTCCCCGGCTCGGCGATCTCGTTGAAGGAGTGCCCGCTGCCCAGCACCCGCACCCTCGCGCTGTCCGCCACCAGGGCCCGCAGCGCGTCCAGTGAGTGCGGCCGGAGCAGCTCCTTGGCCGTGTACGTGATGTTGCCGGCCCAATTGGTCACCGTGATGTCGCTCATACCGCGGAAACCTACCCGGCGCGTCTGGAGGGGCCCCGCGCGGGAAGCCGCACGGGCGGGGGCATACCGTGAGAAGTCGAACGCCTGAGCCGGGAGGAGACACGGGATGGGCAGCCGTACCGCGCTGGTCGAGGATCTGATGGAGCGCTTTCCGCACGTACCGCGGGAAGCCGTCTTCAAGGAGGACCTGCTCCGCGGCGGGGTGGCCTTCGACCCCTCCGCGCTGAGCGACAACGAGGACGGCGAGGTCAAGCCGAAGTCGTACTTCATCTTCTCCTTCGACCACGGCACCCTGCCGGAGCTGGGCGAGGCCGCGCTGCGCCGCCCGCCCGAGGAGATCATCCTCACCGGAGGCCCCTACGACCTGCGCCGCACCGTCGTCTCGGTCCGGGTGAACCCGGCGTCCCCCTACCGCGTCGCCGCCGACGAGGAGGGACAGCTCGGTCTCTACCTGGACGGCAGGCGGATCTCGGACGTCGGCGTGCCGCCCATGCCCGAGTACTACCGGCACAAGCTCTCCAACGGGAAGTCGGTCATGGAGGTGGCCCCGACCATCCAGTGGGGCTACCTGATCTACCTGACCGCGTTCCGCGTCTGCCAGTACTTCGGCGCCAAGGAGGAGTGCCAGTACTGCGACATCAACCACAACTGGCGCCAGCACAAGGCGGCCGGGCGGCCGTACACGGGCGTGAAGGACGTCGACGAGGTCCTCGAGGCGCTGGAGATCATCAACAAGTACGACACCGCCAAGATCTCCACCGCGTACACGCTCACCGGCGGCGCGATCACGTCGAAGGTCCAGGGCCTGGACGAGGCCGACTTCTACGGGCGGTACGCCAAGGCCATCGAGGAGCACTTCCCCGGCCGGTGGATCGGCAAGGTCGTCGCCCAGGCCCTGCCGAAGCCGGACGTCCAGCGCTTCAAGGACTACGGCGTGCAGATCTACCACCCCAACTACGAGGTGTGGGACGAGTACCTGTTCAAGATGTACTGCCCCGGCAAGGAGCGCTACGTCGGCCGCGACGAGTGGCACAAGCGCATCCTGGACTCCACCGACGTGTTCGGCGCGCGCAACGTCATCCCGAACTTCGTGGCGGGCGTGGAGATGGCCGAGCCCTTCGGCTTCAAGACGGTCGACGAGGCCATCGCGTCCACCACCGAGGGCCTGCGCTTCTTCATGTCGCACGGCATCACGCCCCGCTTCACCACCTGGTGCCCCGAGCCCACCACCCCGCTCGGCAAGGCCAACC
Organism: Streptomyces sp. WG7; assembly: GCF_049975785.1. NCBI lineage: Bacteria > Bacillati > Actinomycetota > Actinomycetes > Kitasatosporales > Streptomycetaceae > Streptomyces > Streptomyces sp. WG7. Next base: position 82,036 of record NZ_JBNGGE010000013.1, on the reverse strand, counting down.
CGCAGGGCGCGCCGCTGGAGTACCACATCCGGCTGCTCGAGGCGTACCGCGCCACGATGGACGAGTTCGGCCTGTCCTCGCCCCCCGGCTACGGCCTGCCCGGCGCCGGCCGCGCGGTCTTCTCGGTCAGCTCCTTCATGGACAGCCTGCCGGAGGACGAGCCCGTCGAGGTGTGAGCCGCCGTACGAGCGGACCCGAAGGAACGAGTCACCGCCACAGGTCTCCACGCCGGACGGCGGTGACCGGGCGAAGGCCCGGACCGGGGCGGGGAGGCCGGCTGCCCGCCCCGGGCCCGCGGGGAGGCGAGTCCGACTCCCCGCCCCAGGCCCGCGGGGAGGGGTCAGCAGGACGGCTGTCCCGGGATCCGCACGGTGAAGCTGACCACCGGTCCGAGCCACACCCGGTCGCCGTCCGCGAGGCGTTCCGTCCGGCCGGGGGCCAGGACCCGGTCGTTGACCCGCACCCCGTTGGTGGCGCCCTGCGGGACCTCCGTCAGCGAGACCGTGCCGTCCTCGCCGTGGGTGATGCCGGCGTGCCGGTCCGAGACCGTCGGTTCCTCCGCGAGGAGGCCGGCCGCCTCCGGGGCCCAGGCGGGGTCCCGTCCGAGGCGCAGTTCCCCGCCGGGCGGTACTTCGAGGTGGCTCCCGGCGCCGCGGAACACCAGCCGCAGCGCCGCGGTCCGGGACGGCCCCCGCGCGGTGCCCGCCGGCGCCGGGCCGCTCCGGAGCGGCGACAGACACGCCGGACAGGAGGCCGTGCCGGCCGGGAGCCGGGCACCGCAGTGCGGACACGTGACGAGGCGTGGTGTGGCGGCGGGCGGCGCCACGGGTGACGTGGCGCCGCGCCCGAGCGGACGCACACCGGACAGCGGGACCAGGTCCAGGCCGTCGTCCTCGGGCCCTCCCGCGTCGTCGTCGCCCCCGTGGCCGGGCACCGTCATCGCGCCCCGCCCTCCACGCCGTTCCCGAAGTCCACCGCGATCTCCACCCGTCCGGCCTCGTCCTGCCTGACGTCCGAGACCAGCGCCACTGCCCCCGGGGCCAGATGGGGCTTGGCGAACAGGGCGCGGGCCAGCGGGTTGATCAGGTGGGTCTCCAGGACCATGCCGATGCCCCGCCCGCCCTTCCACGGGTCCTTGGTGCAGTGGCCGAGCAGCACCTCGCGCGCCTCGTCGGTCAGTTCCAGCACGATGCCGTGCCCGGCGGCCAGCTGCCGCCGGACGTTGCCGACCTGGAGATCGAAGATCTGCTCCGCCACCTGGGGGGAGATGAAGTCGAACACCACGACGTTCCCGCCCAGCCGGTTCATCAGCTCCGGCCGTCCGATGACCCGTTCGAAGTGCTCCTTGATGTTCCTGCGGACCAGGGCCTCCAGCTCCGGGTACGGCGTGCCCGGCTCCACCAGCGGCTGCCACTCCTGGGTCTGCGGATCGGTGCGCTGCACCCCCAGGTTGGAGGTGAAGATCAGCACGCACTCGCTGAAGTACGTGGTGACGCCCTGCCCGTCGGTGAGCCGGCCGTCCTCCAGGACCTGGAGGAACTTGTCAAGGACGCCCTTGTCGGCCTTCTCGATCTCGTCGAAGAGGATCACCCGGAACGGGTTCTCCCGTACCGCGGTGGTGAGTTCACCGCCCGCCTCGAAACCGACGTACCCGGGCGGCGCCCCGACCAGTCGGTCGGCGGAGTGCGCCGCGGAGAACTCGCTCATGTCGAACCGGAGGTACGCCTGGTCACTGTCGAACAGCACCGAGGCGACCGCCTTCGCCAGCTCCGTCTTGCCGGTGCCGGTGGGCCCGGCGAAGAACAGCACGCCGCGCGGCCGGTGCCCGGGGCTGGTGGCCTGCGCACCGGAGAGCCCCAGCGCGGCCCGCTTCAGGATGTCGAGGGTCATCGCCACGGCCGCCTCCTGGCCCAGGACCCGTCGCGGGATGGCCCGTTCGTCCGTGGGGTCCTCGCCCTTGAGGATGCGCCGGCGGATCTCGTCGCGGCTCCACGGGTTGCGCTCCACGCCGAGCCGGTAGATCCGGACCGCGTCCGGCATCCGGTCGAACGGGAGGTGCCGGGCGAGGGCGAGGCGCAGGCTCTCCTGCATGGCGGTGAGGTTCATGCCGGAAGCGGCCCGCGCGAACGCCCCGACGGACTCCTCCGCCTCCTCCTCCGTCGCGCGGCCGGCCGCCCGCGCGGTCGTCGTCCGCTCCCCGTCCGGCTGCCAGGACGGCGCGGCGCGCAGGTACTCCCGCCGCAGCTGCCGCGCCATCCGCCGCCGCTCGTCCGCGTCCGGCTCGGGCACCGCGACGGTGCGGATCCGCTCGCTGCCCGTGAGCAGCCAGTTCGGCAGGTCCCGTTCGCCGTCGGCCAGCCAGATCAGCGGGTTGAACAGCGATCCGGCCGCGTCGTCGGTGGCGCCCGGCGGGCCCGGTACGGGCTTGGCCTCGACCGCGAGCTGGAGGCAGGCGAGGAAGAAGTCGCGCTCCTCGGGGGTCAGCCGGTTCACGTCGCCCACCAGCCGTGAGGCGTGGTCGATCACCAGGGCCACGCGCAGCGGCGGCAGTACGCGGTCGCCGCGCACCTTGGCCCGTTCCGGCCCCCAGCCCTCACCGATCGCCCTCAGCTGCGCCACCGTGCGCTGGGTCTGTGCCGGACCGGCGCCCGGGAAGTCCAGCGGTTCCAGGAGCGTCAGCACCGCCTCCCGGACGTTGTCGTCCGCCTGCATCACCTGGATGCCCGAGACCTGGTCGCACAGCAGCAGCGCCTGGTAGCCCAGCGGGCGCAGCCGGTTCCACAACACCCCCAGCAGGGGCAGCGGATGGTCGCGGTCGCGGATCCGCACCAGGTGCAGGTCGCGGAAGTTGCCGTACAGGACGTACTGCGCGTGCACGCTCAGGGTGCCCGCCAGCTCCTCCGCGAAGAGCGGGAACCGGGCTTCCTTCTGCAGGTTCATGTGTCCTTCCCGATGGGGGTGCCCCCGCCGTGTCAGCGGGTCCGGTCACCGACGGTCCGGTGTTTGCGGGCGGGGGTCCCGTGGTCCGGTGCGCGGTTCCGCGCGCCCGCCGCGAGCACCTCGTCCAGTGCGACGGCGCCGTCCTCGCCGCGCAGGCCCGGCAGCGCGCCCTCGGTCTGTTCGATGCGCATGTCCAGGTCCAGCCCCAGCCCGCGTGCCACGACGGCGAACTCGTCGATCCGGAGGCGGGCCTCCGCGCAGCGTGCGTCGTCCACGGCCAGGTCCTCGGGCCGCCGCTCGCCCGGGCCGCCCCCGCGGTACATCGTGGCGATGCGCAGCGTGCCGTGGACCAGGGTCACCCGGAGCCAGTGGTCGGGCCCCCAGCCGTCCGGGGTCCAGTCCAGTCGCAGTTCCTGCCCCTCGGGACGCGTCGCGTCCGCCGGGCCGCCGTAGCGCTCCGCCAGTTCGGCCATCACCCCGGTCAACTGGGTGCGCACGTACAGCCCTTCCAGATACGTCAGCCGTTCGGTGACCCGGAGTTCCACCAGCCGCCGCTCCTCGGGAGTGAGCGGCACCCCCTCCGCCAGGAGCCGGCGCAGGGGCTGCTCCGCGTCCGGCGCCTCGGGCAGCGGCTCCGTGTCCTCGGGGGCGCGGCGGGTGAGGAAGTCCAGCTGGGCGGCGGCCCACTCCTCCTCGGCCCGGCAAAGGCGTGCCTTTCGGTTGGCGTCCTGCACGAACTTGCGGGCCTCGCCCAGGTGGCGGCGGGCCCGTGTCGGGTTCTCCCCGGCGTGCCGTGCGGCCCGCCCCACCGACGCGACGGCCAGTTCGACGGTGGCCGGTGCCGCCTGCGGATCCAGCGCGGCCAGGATGTCCGCGCCCAGCCGGCGGACGGCCTCGGCGTCCCGTTCCGTGTCCGCCGTCGCCCGGGGCGGTTCCGCGAGGGGCTGACCGGTCCGCTCCGCGGCCGGCTCACGGTGCGACATGTGGCGGGCCAGCATGGCGTCCCGGCGCTCCCGGATCAGGCGCCGCCAGGCGTCGTCGGCCTCGTCCGCGTCGTCCATCACGTCCGCGAGCCGGCCGACCTCCCAGGCCGTCTGCGTCTCCTCGGCCCGGCGTACGGCCTCCTCGAAACGGGCCAGGTCGGCGCGGAGCGCGCCGAGCGGACGGCCCACCGGGTCCAGTGGCGGAGGCAGGTCGGGGCGCGGCGGCCCCTGGTCGCCGCCGGACGGGACGCCGGCGCGCGCGTGCCGGGCCAGCAGCGCGGTCCTGCGGGCGTTCGCCCGTGCCACCGCGTACGCGGCCGCCTCCCACTGTTCGGCGCAGGTGGCCGACAGGGCCTCCTGCCGCTCCAGGCAGCGCTGTTCCTCGGCCGCCCGGACGGCGGCCGAGGCGAGGGCCCGGGTGGTGAGCATCGCGGCGCGGCCCGCGAGCAGGACGCCGCTGAGCGTGCCGAGGACCTCCACGGCCGCCTGGGCCGCCTCCTGCAGCCCGTGGCTCACCGCGTCCGACACCTGCGTGGCGGCGTCGCCCGCGTGGGTGGACGCCCGGGCGGCGGCGTCGCCCAGCTGTGCCGCACCGGCATCGGGCACCGCGTACAGGTCGACCGGTGGTGCCGGGGCCGGGAAGGCCACGGCCGGTGCCACCAGGTCGAGGGTGGGAAACGCGGCTCCTGCGCTCATCCCCTGCCTCCCGTTCTCTGCTCATGTGCATCGGAATGTCGGTGCCGGACGGGCCCGTCAGGCACGGCGCGCGGCGATCCGGCCGCGCCGCACGCCCACCCGGCGGGCCAGCCGGGCGCGCCGTTCCCGGCGCCAGGCGTGGCAGCGGCGCACGCTCCACCCGGTGAGGAGCACGACACTGGCCAGGGGCCACACCCACGGAGCGACGGCGAGCGCGTAGAAGCCGAGCAGCACCGCACCGGCCAGGACGGCCGCGCCGAGCAGCACCGTCACGAACCGGCGCGACCGCACGAACCTCGCGGGCCGGTCGGCGGTGCGGATCAGCAGCCCGGCCAGCGACCGGTGCGGGTGGTAGGCGGGCGGCCCGATGTAGGCGGCGGTCAGCAGCTCCGCCGCGAAGACCGCGGCCGCCGCCGGGACCGTCTGCACCCACGCGGTGACGACCGCCTCCTGGGAGGCGCGGCCGAGCGCGTCGGCCAGCGCGATCACGAAGCACCAGGGCGCCGTCAGCACGGTGGCGCCGAACAGCGCCCAGGCCAGCGTCGGCGGCCGGTCCATGCGCCGCATGACGGCCACCACGCCGTCCGCGTCCTCGTCCATCAGCCGCTGGACCTCCTCGTCGACCTGGCGCGAGTGCCGCTCGGCGGCCTCGCGCACGGCGTGCTCGGCGAGCAGCGCCGCCACCAGCAGCCGCAGCGGCTCGCCGTCCTCGCCGGACTCCACGAGCCGGTCGAACCAGGGCACGGGCGCGGCGAGCCGGCCCCGTACCGTGGCGGCCTCCCGCGCGAGCTGTGCCGCCGCGCGGTCGGGTTCACGGGCCAGTTCGAGGAGCCGGGCGTCCACGGCGGGGGTCCGCCTGAGGGCCCTGCGGACCCGGTCGAGTCCGCCGATGTCCGGGGCGCGGCGCAGCTCCCGCACCAGGTGCGGCCAGCGGTCCCGCAGCGCGCCCCAGCGCTCGCGCACCTCGTCCAGGCCTTCCCCGCGGGGGCGCCGGGACAGGACGGTCAGGATCCCCGGTGCCCCCGTCAGGTGCCGGACCAGGGCGAGCGCCTCGGAGTCGTCCCGGCGGGCCCCCCGGCTCAGCGCGCGGATGCCTTCGGCGGTCAGCGGCACGCCCCACAGGGACACCTCGCGGTACGGGCCGAGCCAGGTGATCAGCCGGGCGCCGGTCTCCGGGCCGGGGGGCTCGCGCAGCTCGCCGCGGAGCGCGGCGAGCCGCCGCAGTTCCTCGGGGCTGCGCCCGCCGGCGGTCTCGAACTGGCCGAGCCACTCCACCAGGGCGGCGCGGTCCTCGGCGTCGGCCAGCATCGCGTCCGTGGCGGACGGATGGCAGTCCAGGGCCCGGGCCAGGTGCTCCGGTTCCGTGTGCCGTTCGCCGAGGAAGTGGAAGGGCCGCAGGCCGGACGGTGGCGGGGTGCCCGGTGCCTGCCCCCGGGTGCGGCCGGGGACCGGCGGGGACTCCCCGGCCAGCCACGCCGCGACCTCGTCCGCGCCCCAGCGGTCCTCCGGGGCGCGCGTCAGCAGCCCCTCGCACAGCCGGCGGGTCCGCCCGTCGCGGACGCCGCTGACGTCGGGATCGTGCGTGGCGATCTCCCTGAGTACCGCTTCGTCGCTGAAGAAGTCCACGGGGTGTGTCCCCAGGGCGAGTTCGGCGAGGATCATGCCGACCGCCCACCAGTCTCCGGCCTCGGAGACGGTCTGGTGGAGGGCGCCGGCCTCGGGCGCGAGGTACTTGGGCTTTCCCCGCCAGGCCCGCCGCGGTCCGGGGTCCTCGGCGGGCCGGTACGCGGCGACCCCGAAGTCGACGAGCACCAGCTCCAGCGCGTTCCCGCGGCGGCTCTCGACCATGATGTTGTCCGGGGTGACGTCGCGGTGGACGATCTCCCGCTCGTGCAGCGCGGACACCGCGGCGTGCAGCTGCCGGGCCACGGCCTCGACCCGTGCGGGCGGCATGGGGCCGGGACTCCCGTCGAGGTAGGCCCGCAGGTCGGTCTCCCCGTGCGACCGGAACAGCTGGTACGGGTGGCCGTCGGCGAGCCCCGCCTCGACCAGCCGTTCCAGGTGGGGGCCGGGCTCCTCGCCGAGCAGCCGTCCCACCGCGGGGTCCGGGGCGTGCATGCGGTGGTACCACTTCAGCACCAGCGGCGCGTCACCTGCCTGAGCGTCGGCCTCCCGGACGCGCAGCACGACGGCCTGGCTGGGGCGTTCGGCGGCCCTCAGCAGTTTCACCAGGGCGAATCTCCGGGCCAGCGCCGGTGGTACGTCGTCGCGTACGGGGCGGGTTTCGGTCCGGCGGGCATCGGTGAATCCGCCGTCCGTGGGAGAAACGAAATCAGTCACCATCCGGCCTTCCGGGAAGTCGACTTCGGGGACGACCGCAATGATGGGTGCGGGGGTGGCACGACAATACCCAAGGGAATTCCGGTACGAACGTGTTCCACGGAATTACCCGGGCGCGTACCGGCGCACAAAGAGAGCGCACTCCGGACCGCTCTCCTCGCGCGCCCCCCGGATTACCATGCACCGCATGCGCACCCTTCCCCCGCACCAGGCCCTCGTCGATGAACTGAGGGCCCTCCGGCGGCCCGGCCTGCCCAGGCTCCGGCACTGCGCCCGGGAAGCGCTGCGGGACACCGCCGTCGCGGCCGGGCTGTGCGGCGGGGAGGACGACGAACTGGAGGGCATCGAACGGCTGCTGGCGGCGGCCGTGCGCCGTCTGACGGGCGGCGGCCCGCTGCACGACGGACCGGGGTGCGATCCGCTGGCCCGGGCCGCCGCGCACACCTTCGGGCTCTTCGCCGACCGGCGCGGTGTGCCCGCGGCCGACCGGAGGAAGGCCGCGGCGGCCGTCTACGGGGTGAGCACCGAGCGGTTCCGGCGCAGCCACGAGCTCGAGGTCTTCGCCGAAGTGGCGACCGGCGCACTGGCGTTGGCCCGGGAGGCCACGGCCCGGCCGGGCCGAAGCGGCCCGGGCGGCCCGGGCAGCCCGAGCGGCACGGGTGACCCGACCGACTCGGGCGGCACGGCGGAGGACACCTCGTCGCGGACCGCGCCGGAACCGGCCGCGTCCCTCCTGTTCGCCGATCCGCCGCCCGCCGCCCCGGTGCCCGCGCACGTGGCGGCCCGGATCGAGATCCGGGTCTGCCCGATGGAACTCGTGCGGGACGCGGACATCCTGGTCTCCTCGGAGAACGTCTACCTCGAGATGTCCAAGATCTTCCGTCCGACCGTCTCCGCGGCGCTGCGCAGGGCCGCCGCCACCCGCAACGCCGCCGGGGAGATCGTCGACGACGTCCTGCCGCGCGAGCTGAGCACCTGGCTCCGCAGCCACGGCCGGGCCGGCCTGCCGGTGCGGCCCGGCACCGTGGTCGCCACCTCTCCCGGCGCGCTCGCCGCGCACGGCGTACGACGCATCCACCACGCCGCCGTCTCCACCCCCGTGGAAGACGGTGACCGCTACCACGTCGCACCCGCCGCACTGGCCGAGGCCGTGCAGGCCTCGTTCGCGCTCGCCCGGGAGGAGCGCGCGACCCTCTCCCTGCCCCTGTCCACCATCTGCTTCCCCCTGATCGGCGCGGGTCGCGGCGGCCTGCCCGCCCCGACCGCCGCCCGCTGGCTGCTGTGGGCCGTCCGGCGCGAACTGCGCGAGGACACCACCTGGTCGGTGCGTCTCGTGACGCGCCGACCGGACCACGCCGACGTGCTCAGGGCCGCCAGCTCGGATCGCTGAGCGACACTCCCGCTCTCTTCGACCGCCGTTCCAGTTCCGCCAGTTCGCCGCGCAACGGCACCCCGTAGAGCCGCAGGCCCATGGCGGTCCCGGTGTCGACCACCGCCTGGAGGCGGGCGCCGGTGCTCTCCCGCTCCTGGTGCGGCGTGTAGCGGACGACGCCCAGGGGCGTGCACGGCCGGATGCGCTGGTTGGCGGAGCCCCGCCACACCAGATTCGTCGGCTCGGCCACCCGGAACCGCCCGGTGACCACGGCGTCGGCGTGCTGGAGCGCCGCGACCTGATGTTCCGTCAACTCGTCGAGTTCGTATCCCGTGTACACCAGCAGATCGGCCGCGGCGATCCCCCCGGCCCCGGCCCCGGCCGCCGAGCCGCCCGCCGCCTCGTCCCGCAGACCGGCCGCGCCGGCCAGCAACCCGGCCAGCGCGTCCGGCTGCTGGAGGGGCTCACCGCCACTGACCGTGAGCCCCTCCGCACCCCTTTCCAACGCCTCCCCCCACAACTCCAGCAGCGCGGAAACGGAGACGTGCGTCCCCCCTCGGGCATCCCATGTGTGCCGGGACATGCAGCCCGCGCACGCCAGGGAGCAGCCCTGGAACCAGACACCGAGACGCCTGCCCGGCCCCAGTGCCTCCAGGGGGAAGTGGGTCCCGCTGATCCGGACGTCCATGACCACTCCTCCTCGGGTGCTGACCGCGAGTATGTCGGGCTCCGGAACCGGCCCGCAATCGTGTTCCCGCCTGTACCCGGCCGGATACCGGACGGAATCCGGTTGTTTTTCGGAGGCCCGCCGGAATGGTCGATTCCCCCTCTGTTTTCGCCTCTCCGGAGGCGATCGTTTCCGCTACTCTCTCCGTCACCGCGCCACGATCTCCACGGAGATCACGCGGGGAATGGGGGTAGCTCCAATGATCAATTCCGGCCGCACGGGCGGAACCGCCCGAAGACTGGGAATCGGAATCGTCTCGACGGCCGTCGCCCGCGGCCACGGCCGACGCGACGCACCGGGACTGCTGGACGTACTGACGGACGTCGGGGAGGGGCGGCACCCCTCCACGGACGGTCTGCCGCCCTATGTGCTGGGCGTCCGGGCGCAGGTCGTCCGCAGCACCACCCGGTTGCGTTCGCGCATGCTGCTCGGCAACCGCGCGCTGAGCGAACGGATCCAGGCGGAGTCCGTACGGGTCGTCACCCAGTACACGGTGCGCGGTGCGCCGGCACCGGCCGCCCTCGCCCGCTACGGCGAGATGGTCGGCGCCTGGCGCAACTCCGCGACCGTCTGCCGGTCCCACGCCCAGGGCCTCGTCGACGAGGCCAACCACCTGCTGGCCTGCTACTGGGACGCCGCCTGGACACGTGCCCGCCGCTCGCGCGAGATCCCGGAGCGACGCCCCACCGGCTGGCTGCCGGGCCGGACCGAACTGGACGCCACCTGGCACCGGGTCGACGACGGCCTGCTGTCCGACCGCTGGTACGGGCCCGGCGCACCCGCGACGGCCGCCGACCCGGCGGCCGTCGCGCAGGCCCTGGCCATCCTCGACAGCCAGACAACCCGGGGCGGCGCGCTGCGCGGAACGGGCAACAGGGGATGAGTTCCCCCTCCACAAGGAAGGTCACCGTGCACTTCTCAGCACACGTGCGGCCCCGGCCGCCCCGCGGCGGCCGGCTGCTCGCCCTCATACCGGCGGCCGCCCTGGTCGCCGCCCTGGCGTCCTGCACCTCCCAGTCCGAGGCGCTCACCACACCCTGCGGAGTGGTCGTCGACGGTTCGGGCTCGGCGGGCGCGACGAAGAACGGGTTCGACGCCGAGGCGAAGCTGAAGGACGAACTGCTGCCGTTCCTCCAGGAACAGAAGTGCGGCACCGTCGACTTCGCCCCCATCACCTACACCTCCCAGATCTCGTCCTGCAAGGTGGACCGGGTCGACCTCGACCCGCCGCACGACGAGACGACGGATCAGGACAGCCAGCGGCGCCAGGCCCGCGCCCGCGCCGCCGGCGAGGCGCTCAAGGAACTGAAGTGCGCCAAGGAGGAGCGTCCCGGCTCCGACGTGTGGGGCGCGCTCGACCGCATCGCCTCGGTGATGCCCTCCGACGGCCCGAAGGCCAAGCTGCTCGTGGTGAGCGACTTCGAGCAGTCCGACCCCGAGTTCTCGATCGGCGAGGCCGACCTCACGACGCAGGCGGGGCGGGACAAGGCCATCGCCTCCCTGGTCAGGGGACGCGGCCTGCCCGCCATCGACGGAATGGGCGTCTACCCCGTCGGCTTCGGCATGAAGTACGGGGACCGGGCCAGCGAGTACGAGGGGTTCGAGAAGTTCTGGATGGAGGTCCTGGAAGAGAGGGCGAAGGCCGATGTCCACAACGAATACCAGTGAGCCGCGCCGCCAGCGGCGCGGTCGGCTGAGCCTGCCGGCACCCCGCAGAGCGGACTGGCCGAGCGGTGTCCGCGGCCGCGGCGGTGTGCCCGTACCGCGGCCCGACGGTTCCGCCGTCCTCGACGACCGGGCCGAGCGGCGGCTGCTGCGGACCGCGAGCGCCATGGGCGGCAAGGCGGCCAAGCGGGGAGTGCTCGACCCCTGGGTGCTGCAGAGCGGGGACCGCGTCCCCTACTTCGCCGAACTCGCCTCCGTGCGGGACCGGGTGATCGGACGGATCGGTGAACAGGCCGGGCTCACCGAGGAACAGGAGAAGCTCCACGACGCCCGCGCGGAGTCCGAGGTCACCAAGTGCACGGCGGACACGACGCTGCTCGACCACCGTCTGCGCGAGGCGGAGGAGCAGATCGCCACCGCCAAGGAACAACTGGACATCCTCGCCCGGCGCACCACCCGCTGGAACCGCTTCCGCGACGCCATCCGCGCCCGGCTGGAGGCCCGGTGGATGGAGCAGACCTTCCCCGCCGTCCCGTCACCCCGCCGCGGCGGCGACGACGCCACCGCCGACGGCGACGACGGTGCCGGCCGGCCGGAGCAGACGCCCGCGGGCGTCCCCGCCCAGGCCCGGCAGACCCGTTCCGAGGAGGAGCCGGACATCCTCCAGCCGGTGCCCCGCACCGGCGAGGCACCCCGTCCCGCCGACGGTGAAGGCGACGACGGCACGGCACCGGCCCGCACGCCGTTCACCGGGGCGCGGGCCGCGGTCGGGGACGTCCCCGCCGACGCCTGGGAGGGACTGGCCAAACGACCCGGGCTGCCCGGCTGGCTGACGTGGGTGACGCTCCTGGCGATCGTGCTGGTGGAGGCGCCCATCTACTGGGCGGCCTTCCAGCCGTTCCACGGGGTGGGCAGCGTCGACGCCGACACCCAGACCATCACGCTGGCGGCGGCCGCCGCGTTCGTCATGGTCCTGCTGCCCCACCTCGCCGGACGCATGCTGCGCTGGCGGGCCACGACCGGCGCCGTCCGCGCCTCGTGGGTGCCGTCCTTCACCCTGCTCGGGGTGTGGGTGGCGCTGACCGTCCTCTTCGGCGTCCTGCGCGCCAAGTTCGTGACGCAGAGCGAGGGCGAGACCGAACTGCCGCCGGAGGCCGAGGGATTCGCCGGCGCGGACACCGGACCGACCGCCACCCTGCTGGACCGTCTCGACCTGGCACCCCAGACGGTCACCGCGATCTTCTGCGCCCTCCTGCTGCTGTCCGGCGGGATCAGTCTCCTGCTGGGACTCTTCCGCGAACACCCCTTCCTCGACGCCTACCGGACGGCGGTGGAACGCCACGACGCACTCCTGCGGCGCCGCGAGGAGAGCGTCGCGGCGACGGAACGGGCACGGGCCACGCGGAACACCGCCGAGGCGCGCCGGGAGGACCGCCGGCAGGCGACGGAGCAGCGGATCCGTGCCGTGCACGCGCTGTACGACGCGGCGGCGGCGGCCTACCTGAACGGCCTGGTCACCGGATCCGGCGACCCGGCGGTGACGGAGGCGGCCATGAAGCTCGCCGACACCTGGCCGCTGCTGCCGGCCGCCGGACGGCGCTGACCGCCGACCGCCTCGGGCGCCGTCGCCCGGACTGCCGCCCGACCGGGTGGCAGTCCGGGCGACGGCCTTGGACCGACTGCCACCGACCGGGCTGCCGGCTGTGCGACCGACCCGCCGGTGCTGTGACCGATCTGCCGGTGCTGTGACCGATCTGCCGGTGCTGTGACCGATCTGCCGGTGCTGCGACCGGGCGATCGGCCGGAGCTCCTCGGCAGGGCCCCGTCGACGGAGCCCGTGGGCCCGGATTCCACCGGTCAGAACTCGGGCTCCGAGATCACCGCCCGCAGCGGGCCCAGCAGCCGGTTGACCTCTGCCAGGCCGGTGGCGGAGTCCAGCCGGTAGCACTCCTCCGGCCGGGACGCGAAGAGCGGTTCGGGGCACCGGTCCCCGAAGAACTGCAGGGCCTTCCGCGGCATGCAGCGCTTGGACGTCCAGCACAAGCCCTGCGTGTCCGGGCTGTTCGCCCGGATCAGCCGGACCCAGTACCGGGTCTGCGCGTACTCCATGCTCGTCACCAGCCAGTCGTCCTGCCACACGGCCGCCAGGCCCTCGGCGCTGGTGAGGTCGACCAGCGTCACGTCCGAGACCGTGCGGACCGCCGAGAGCAGGTACCGGGACGCCTGTGCCCACGGAACCTGCCGGACGGCCGCCCGCTCGTCGAACTCCACCGACCTCAGCAGCACCTCCGCGAGCGCGGTCACCGGATCGAGCGCGGCGTACAGGTACGGGTACGGGTCCTTCTCGGTGGAGTCGAAGCGGCTCCCCTTGAAGTGCTCGTGCGCCGTCCGGGGGTTGTACTGCCCCACGCCGTACCGGGCGTCGTGGCAGCGCCAGAGCAGGGACCCGGCCGGCAGCTCGGTGCACACCGGCTCCATAGGCACGCCCTCGGGCGGAATCTGACCGACCATCAGCCGCCCTCCACCAGTTCGGCGGCGGCCTCGACCAGGTCCTCGTCCGGCAGGGTGCCGAGCAGCTCCGCCGGGACCCCGCGCAGCCACGCGTTGCCGCCCAGCCACCAGTCGGCGGCGCCCCAGGGGTCCCGGTCGGCCCGCAGCAGCTCGTTGATCCGCCGCACGACGGGCAGCGGCTCGGCCGTGCCCGGCCTGAACTGGAACCGCGGGTAACGCGGGCCGTTCCCCGGGTCGTTGAGCCGGATCACGCCGGGCGGCTCCGGCCCGCCGTCGGGCACACGGGCCAGCAGGCCCGCGTGTTCCCGCGGCGACAGGGCCGGGGCGGCGAGCAGGCGAGCGCGGGCGGAGCGTCGCAACTCCTCCGGCCCGGCCGGTGCCTCGTCCAGGATGCCGATCAGATCCGCGACGAGCGCGGCGGACGGAACGCTCGGGGTCCCGGTGGCGTACCGCCTGCCGTCGAGATGTTCCGCGACGGGATGGCCGGGCGGGAGCACCGCCAGCGCACGCACCAGCCGGCGCAGCGCGCGGGCCGTGCCCGGCACCCGGCCGGCGACGGTCTCGTCGTACAGCAGGCGCAGCGCGGCGACGACCTTCCGCCGGGATTCCTCGTCGAGTTCGCCCGGCAGCAGGCGGGCGTTCTCCTTCAGGGACACGAGCAGGTCGGTCGGGTTCACCGGATTCCCCCCTGGGCGGTCTCGGGCGGTGCGGCCGGGGCGGGATTGCCCTGGTGGACGAAGGCGGCCCAGGTCTCGGGCCGTTCGCGGAAGTCCTGGCGGAGCCGGTAGCCGGAGACGTCCGCCAGCCCGGCCACCGCGGGACGCAGGTCCGGCGGGGTGATCATCCAGCGCTGTGCGGCCCGCAGGGCGTCCGGCGGTGCGAGCCCCGCGGCGAGCCGGTCGTGCAGGACCAGCATGAGGATCTCGGAGCTGCCGTCGGGGACCCGCCACCGGGAACCGATGGCGTCGGCCGCGACCCGGTGGACCAGGACCGAGGTCACCGTCAGCGCCTCGTCGTGGTCGCGGGTGGTGAGGTCCGTCTCGCACGCGCTGCACACCACCAGCGGGCCCGGTGTCCGGGGCGGGGCGCCGCCGGACGGGGCGTCCAGCAGGGTGCTGAGGGTGAGGTCGGCGCTGACGGCGCCGTCCGCCGCGGCCGCCGGGGGCGGGGCCAGCCGCAGGGCGGAGGCGGTCGGGTCGGGCCCGGCCAGCCCGTGGCAGGCGAGGTGCACCAGCGAGGCGGGAGCGTCGTCCCGCGCGCCGAGCAGCCCCAGGACCGCCTCCGGGGTGGGGGTGGTGCCGTTCGACTCGGTGAAGTGCTCGGCATCCGGGTAGTACCGCTCCTGGAGCACCTCGACCTCCTCCTCTGCCCACATCAGGTCGTGTCCGTGGAAGACCAGGGCGGGCCGCTCGGCCGGGCGCATGCGCCGCCGTGCCGACGCGCGGAGGAACTCCCGTCCCGAGGCCGCGTGCGAGACGACCGCGACCTCGCACAGCCGCACGGCGTCCGGGCCGCCGGCCCCGGCGGGCGGCCGCAGCACGGCCGCCTGCCACGGCACCACCCCCAGCTCACCGCAGGGCACCAGCACCAGCCGTACGGCGGCCTCGCGCGGCCCCTCGGCGCCGGGGGCGCGTGAGTCCGCCGGTTCGGGGGAGCGCGTGCCCTGCGGGTCGGGGGAGCCTGGGTCCGCCGGTTCGGGGGAGCGCGTGCCCTGCGGGTCGGGGGAGCCTGGGTCCGCCGGGTCGGGGGAGCGTGTGTCTCCCGGGTCGGGGGTGCCTGTGCCGTGCTCGTCGGCGGAGCGCGTGCCGTCCGGGGCGGCCCCGCGCGCACCGTCCGCGTCCGCCGGGTGACGGGTGAGCCCGGATTCGTGCAGGGCCCGTTCCCAGAGGCCGAGGTGGTCCAGAACCGGGCCCACCACGCCACCGGCCCAGTCGCACAGCGCGGTGAGCGCCGCCGACCAGGCCCGGTCCGCCCGGTCGTGTTCCTGGTGCGACACCTCCACGTCGGCCGACTCCAGCCGCTGCCGGGCCGCCCCGGCCGTCAGGAAGTCCCTCACCGGGGCCCGGCCGTCGCCGGACAGCGCCGGAGACCGGACCACGCCGACCGGTCCCTGAGGGGTGACGAGGAGCAGCGCGCCGTCCTCGGTACCGGAGCCCGGCACCAGATGGACCAGGGCGTCGACCCCGGAGCGCGCCAGACCGGCGCGCAGTGCGGTCACCGTCTCTGCCGACGGTTCGTCGGCCGGCCGCTCCCGGCCGCGCAGCAGGGCCAGTGACTCGCGCCGCAGGTCGCCGGGGAGCGAGGGTCCGCCGGGCGATCCGGACAGCAGCTCGTCGAGCGGGGAGCGGGACACCCCGTCGGCGGCCGGGACCTCGGCCGCCGACGCGGTGGTGCGCCAGCGTTCCGCGAGGTCCCGCGCGCCGAGCGCGGCCAGCCGGTCGGCGACGCCGGAGGACACCGCGGCGGCCCGGAGCACCAGCGAGCGGCCGGCCTCCAGACAGCCGACCGCTTCCTCCGGGTCCCCGATCCGCAGGGCCCACAGGGCGGCCGTGCGTCCCCGGTCGGCACCCTGCCGGGCCATCCGCAGTCCGTGGCGCACCCCGGCCTGCAGCAGCACGTCGTCCGCCGTGGCCCGCAGCGCGTCCCGGGCCGCGCCCACGGCGGCGCGCAGGTCCTCGGTGGCCTCGGGAGTGCTGGGCCGCGTGCCCGCCCGGCCGGCCAGGGCCTTCGCCAGCGATCCGTGGACGGAGGCGTTGCCCGGGGCGTCCGGCGGCAGCGCCGCCCGGGCGTGCCGCAGCTCCGTCACGGCCTCGTCCAGGGCGGCCGGGTCGCCCGTGAGCTCGTACAGCGTCTCCAGCGCGATGGCGAGCGCGCTCCGTACCCGGGACTCGAAGTCGAAGGTGACTCCCGGGCCCTCGAGCGTGGACCGGGTGCGCTCGATGCCCGCGGCGAGGCGGCTCGGGTCCTTCTCCACCGTCGCGGTGAGCGCCAGCAGCGGGGCCCAGGAGGCGTCCAGCAGTTTCCGGAGTGCGGGGATGTCCACCGACTGCTCCATGACCTGCTCGAAGTGGTGCACGGCCGTGCGGACGTCCTCCGTCGTCCGGCTGAGCAGCGCCATCGCCAGAGACGCCGAGCCCAGCAGGAACGAGTGCATCACCGTCACCCACTCCTCGGCCCCGGCGAGCGCGTCGTCCAGTTCCTGGAGCTCGAGCAGTACTGACTCGACGGCGTCCAGGTCACCGCTGTCCGACGCGCGGGACAGGGCGATCTGCAGCCGCAGGAAATGGCCGCACGCGCGGAGCGTGATCGCCAGCTGGCCGCCTGGCGGACCGCCGGTCCGGTCGAGATCGCGCAGAATCGCGTCGGCCAGCTCCTCGTCCTGGAGACTGCCCCCGGTCATCGAGGCTCCGGCGAGCATGCCGGCCGTGACGCCCGGCAGCCAGTCGGTGAGCTGGTCCGCGTCGAACTCGCCGGCCGTGAACGCCTCGTGCACGAGTTTCAGCCCGGCGTTCATGCCCGTCATGTCGCCGGTGCGGGTGGCCTGGGCCAGGTGGAGCATGGCCGCGATCATCCGGGCGGACAGCGAGGAGTCGTCCGGCCCGGTGTCCGCGCGGCCCGTCAGGGCGCCGAGGAGCTTGGGCAGTTCGGCGGGGGCCAGTGTTCCGGGGTCCTGCGCCTCGGTCAGGGCCAGGATCTCCCACAGGACGTTCATGCCGCCCGTCGGGTTCGGAGTCTGTTCCTCCGCGTCCGCCGCAGAGTCGTGCGGCAGCAGCGACGCCAGGGTGGGCAGTACGGAGTTCAGCAAACGGGGCAGGAAGGAGCCCTCGTGCCGGCCGGACCGCACCAACCGCTCGGCCGAGGCGAACACGCCGTGCATGTCGTCGCGTCGCATCGCCTCCAGGGCGGCACCGAGCAGGAGGAAGTGTTCCCGCTGCTCAGGGTTCAGGTTCTCCGAGTCGTTCGCCGGCAGCAGTTGGAGCAGCAGCTGGGTGTCCTCCGGAAGGCCGGAGCCGCCGTACCGCTCGGGCCTGCCGGCCTCCATGGCGATGCGTACGTCGTCCAGCCGCAGACCGTCCGTGGCGTCGACCCCCGCCTCCCGCACCTCCGCTTCCAACCGCACCAGCCGCGATGCCAGCAGGGCGACGAGATCGCGGCGCGCGGTGCCGCGGCACTCCGCGTCGAGCAGCGCCGACTCGCGGGCCTCCTGCAGCAGCTCGCGAGCCCGGAGCCGGTCCTGCGGACGCTGGCCGAGGACGTACCGCGTGGCGACCAGCGTCCCGAGGCGTGCTCTGAGCCGGGCCCGGAGGACCTCCTGGCCGGCTGCCCGTTCCGACTCCTCGGCGAGCAGGGCCAGTTCGTCGACCCGGGCGTCCAGCTCCGGGCCGCTGGGGCCGCTGTGCTCCCCGGCACGGAAGGGGACGGCGCAGTCCGCCGTCCCGGCCAGGGCGGCCTCGGCGCGTGCGCGGACCGGTGAGTCGTCCGAGTGGTGCGGGGCGTGTGCGTCGTGCGCGGCGTCGTCCATCCGGTGTTCCCTCCCGTACTCATCATGCCCGTCCGTGCGATCCGGCACGGCCGGTTGGCGAGGGCCGCCGCCGCCCGACCGGAGATCGACCGATTGCCGCCCGGCAGCCGACCACTCTCCGTCCGAACCGGACGTTTCCCGGTCGTGGCCCGTCGACGCGGGGCGTCCCGTGATGTCCTGGCGGGTATCCGGGCCGACGCGTGCCCGGCAGGCACGTGGTGGTGCGAGGAGGCACACATGGCGGACGCGGACGCGGACGCGGACACGGGCACCGACACGGCCGGCCAAACTCCGGCCGGTCCGGATCCGGCCGGTCAGGCTCAGTCCGGTCCGGATCCGGCCGGCTCGACGCCGGGAGCCCGGGAGCCCGTCGCCTACCGGGAGACGACGCGGGCCGACTACGCGTCGACGTACACGGACGCCTTGGACGTCGTGCCCGTCAACCAGGAGACGCTGGTGCTCAGCGGACGGTGCCCGCGGTGCGGATGCGCGTGCACCTACCTCCACGTCCGGCGCGCGTTCCGCGGACCGTCGCGCCGCGCGGACGGCATCCCGGTCATCTGCACGTGCGAGACCGCGCATCCCGGCCGCCCGGAGGGCGAGACCGGCTGCGGCGCCTACTGGAACGTACGGCTGGAGCGCGTGTGACGGCCGGCCGGCGCGTCGTTCCCGGACCCCCGGCGACGCCCTCCGACCGCGACGCGGCCCGCCGGACCGTGGACCTGCTGGCCGCCGAACTGCCCCGCGTCCGGGAGGCCGCGTACGCCTGGCGGCACGGACTGGCCGGCCTCTTCGTCGGGCTGCTCGGCTTCGGCCTGATCAAGGGACGGACCGACGTCAGCAAACTCGCCGCGCCCTACGGTGCGTTGGTCGGCGGTGCGCTCCTGGTCTCCCTGGTGTGCGGCACGGCCGGCGCCCTCCTGCTGCTGCGCGCGGCCCACGGCGCGCCCGGCATGGTCTCCCTCGCGCCGGACACCGCACCGGCCGCCCGGCTCCGGGCGGACGCGCACGTGGAGACACTGCGCGCCGTGCGTGCGCTGCGGCTGGGCGTGCTCCTCACCCTGGTCTGCGGTGCGGCGCTGGTGGGAGCGGTCGCGCTCACCTGGTACGGCCCGGTCCAGGAGGGGCCGCGGCTGCTCGTGCGGACCTCCTCGGCCGCCCATTGCGGGCAGTCCCTGCGGGTCACCGACGGCGGACTGGTACTCAAGACGGAGACGGGCGAGGTGACGGTGCGTCTGGCGGACATCGTCTCCCTGGGCCCCGTCGACGTCTGCCCGGCGGCCGGGGCGAGCCGGTGAGAGGGGCCCTCGGGGCCGCACGGAGCGCACCGCGCGTCGGCCGTCCCGTCCGTGCCCGCCGCACCGCCTGCCCCGCACCGCCTGCCCCGCACCGCCTGCCCCGGCCCGCCGTGGAGCTCGCGGCCGAGCTCGGCCGCGCCCGGATCGAACGCTGTGGCCTGCTCGCCCGAGGACGCCCTGTTCAAGGAGCCTCGGGATCTTCGGGCGCGGCCGTGAGCCCGTCCCCGGCCGGGCCAAGGCGCACGGCCTCGCTCGGAGGGGGAGGGGAGCCGGGTGTCACGTCACCCCGCTGTGCGCGGGGTGGCGGGAAGGCTCGTCGGTACTGGTTGGGAGAGACGCCGACGTGCTTGCGGAAGTGGTGGCGGAAGTTGTTCGCGGTGCCGAGGCCGGTGACGGTGCCGATCTGCTCGATGGGCAGGGTCGTGGATTCGAGGAGGCTGCGGGCGAGGGTGAGCCGTTCGTTGAGGAGCCACTGCAGGGGTGTGGTCCCGCCGGCGGCCTGGAGGCGGCGGTAGAACGTGCGCGGGCTCAGGGCCGCGCGCCGGGCCAGGCCCTCGATGGTCAGTGGTTCGTTCAGGTGGGCACGGGCCCATGCGAGTACCGGGGCGAGGCCGGCGTCGTCGGTCGCGGGCATCGGCATGTCGATGAACTGCGCCTGCCCGCCGGGGCGGTGGGCGGGGACGACCATGCGGCGGGCCAGCTGGTTGGAGACGTGCGCGCCGAGGTCACGGCGTACGAGGTGCAGGCACAGGTCGAGACCCGCGGTGAGCCCGGCGCTCGTCAGGACGTTGCCCTCGTCCACGTACAGGACCGAGTCGTCCACCTCCACCTTCGGGTACCGCTCGGCGAGTTGGGCCGCGTGCATCCAGTGCGCGGTGGCGCGGCGGCCGTCGAGAAGCCCCGCCTCGGCGAGCGCGAAGGCGCCGTTGCACAGGGAGACCACACGGGCCCCCGCGTCGTACGCCCGGCGCAGCGCGGTGACGAGCCCCTGCGGCAGGGGCCGGCCCTCGTCGACGCAGGCGTCGGGCACGGACGGGACGATGACGGTGTCGGCGCCCACGATGTCGTCGATGCCGTACGGGGTGCGGACCGAGAACCCGGACGGGCCCGGCCGCTCGCCCTCCGGCCCGGCGCCCCCGTCGCCGAGGCTGCACAGGCGGAAGTCGTACCAGGGATCCGCCAGGTCGGGCTGCGGCTTGCCGAAGACCGTGCACGGAATGCTCAACTCGTAGAGGTCCCAGGCGGGGACGTCGATCTCCTCGGTCACGACCACGGCGACTGAACCAACGCTCACCCCGCCAGCGTAACGGCACGATTTTGGTGGTCGCTGTCACTGCTGTCACTGTCCCGGACCGGCCCGCCCTGCGAGCGTGGTGGGACCGATGGGCGGCACTCCCAGGTGCACGGCGAACCGGGCCACGCCCACCTCGGACATCACGGAATCAGCAGGAGTTGAAGCATGTCCAGCACCAACGAACAGCAGGCCGTCACCGTCATCGGACTCGGGTCCATGGGCTCCGCACTCGCCACCGCACTGCTCGACCGGGGGCACTCCGTCACCGTGTGGAACCGCACGCCCGACAAGGCCCGCGCCCTGGTCGACCGAGGCGCTCGGCCGGCGGCCACTCCCGAAGAGGCCATTGCCGCGAGCCGGCTGACGATCCCCTGTCTCTTCGACTACGACGTGCTGCGCGGCGTGTTGGACCCCGCTGCCGGTGCCCTCGACGGCCGCGCGGTGGTCAACGTCACCTCCGGGAGCGCCGAGCAGGCCCGCGAGCTGGACGGGTGGCTGCGCTCGCACGGGGCCGACCACCTGGACGGCGGGATCATGACGACCCCGCCGGGCGTCGGCGACCCGAGCATGATGTTCCTCTACAGCGGCTCGCCGACCGTCCTCGACAGGCACCGCGGGGTTCTGGAGGCGCTGGGCGACCCGGTGTACCTCGGCACCGATCCCGGCCTCGCGTCCCTCTACGACGCGGCCCTGCTCGGGCTCATGTGGTCGACGCTGACCGGCTGGCTGCACGGGACGGCCCTGGCCGGAGCCGACGGCGTCGACGCCGCCGCGTTCACCCCCGTCGCCATCCGCTGGCTCACCGCGGTCACCGGTTTCATGACCACGTACGCGCCGCAGGTGGATGCCGGGCGTTACCCGGGCGACGACGCCACCATCGACGTACAGATCGCGACCATCGAGCACCTGGTCCACGCCGCGCAGGCCCGAGGCGTCGACACCTCGCTGCCGGCGCTCCTCAAGTCGATGATGGAACGGGCAAAGGCAGCCGGCCACGGCTCCGACAGCTACGCCGGTGTGATCGAAGTCCTGCGCAAGCCGAGCGAGAGGGGCTGAGCACAGGGCCGGGCGGCCGACGGACGGCCCGCCACACCCGGCGGCTCCCGCCGGGCGTGACGGGCCCCGGGCAGAGAGGTGCGCGTCGAGTCGCTCCTGGCCTGTTCCGGTTCATCGCCCGTCCGGAGCAGCCCGGTCTGTTCCGGTTCGCCGCCCGTCCGGAGCAGCCCGGCCTGTTCCGGTTCGCCGCCCGTCCGGGGCAGCGTCGGCGAGTGCGGTCTCGTGCCCGGCCCCGTGCCGCGCGTCGACCGCGGGCCGTGTGACCCCGCCGCACCGAAGCGCGGCGCCGGTAAATCGCTGGTGCGTCCCCGGGAGGGTGGCTAGGGTTGTGTCCGTTCCCGTGGCCGCTCTGCCGCCACTGTTCGATGTGTGTGACCGATCTGGGAGGTGTCGACCGATGGCTGTCGTTGCGATGGGCGTTGCCCGCATCCGGAAGTTCGTCAAGTCCACCTCCGTGGCCGCCGGCTGACCTCACTCCTTCCCGCGCTCGTGAGCGCGGTGCCGGGGCCACCCCTGTGAAGGGTCACCCCTTGTCTTTCTCCTCTCTCCCGAGCTCGTTCCCGTCCTCCTCGCATCCGCTCGTGCCGTACGGCTGGGACGAGGACTGGGCCGACGCGTTCGCCCCGTACGCCGCCGAAGGGCTGCTGCCCGGCCGGGTCGTCCGGGTCGACCGCGGGCAGTGCGACGTCGTCACCGCCGGCGGAGTCCTGCGGGCCGACACCGCCTTCGTCACTCCGCACGACCCCCTGCGCGTCGTCTGCACCGGCGACTGGGCCGCCGTCGAACCGGACGGCAACCCGCGCTACGTACGGACGTACCTGCCGCGCCGTACGGCCTTCGTGCGCTCCACCTCCTCCAAGCGGTCCGAGGGGCAGATCCTCGCGGCCAACGTCGACCACGCGATCGTCGCCGTGTCGCTCGCCGCCGAACTCGACCTCGCCCGGATCGAACGCTTCCTCGCGCTCGCCTGGGAGTCCGGGGCGCAGCCCCTGGTCGTGCTCACCAAGGCCGACCTCGTCCCCGACCCGGTGACCCTGGCGCACCTCGTCCAGGACGTGGAGACCGCCGCGCCCGGCGTGCCGGTGCTGTCCGTCAGCGCCGCGCACGGGGAAGGGCTCGACGTCCTCGGCGCCGTCGTCTCCGGCGGTACGGCGGTGCTGCTCGGGCAGTCCGGCGCGGGCAAGTCCACCCTCGCCAACGCGCTGCTGGGCGAGGACGCCATGGAGGTACAGGCCATCCGGGACGTCGACGGCAAGGGCCGGCACACCACCACCACCCGCAACCTCCTCGTCATGCCCGGCGGGGGAGTGCTGATCGACACCCCCGGCCTGCGGGGCGTCGGGCTCTGGGACGCGGGGAGCGGGGTCGGGCAGGTCTTCGCCGAGATCGAGGAGCTGGCCGGCGACTGCCGGTTCCACGACTGCGCCCACGAGAGCGAGCCGGGCTGCGCCGTCGCCGCCGCCATCGACACCGGTGAGCTGTCCGTGCGGCGCCTGGAGAGCTACCGCAAGCTCATGCGGGAGAACCAGCGCATCGTCGCCAAGACCGATGCCCGGCTGCGGGCCGAGATCCGCAAGGAGTGGAAGCGCCGGGGCGCCATCGGCAAGGCGGCGATGGAGGCCAAGCGGGGCCGCGTGCGGTAGCCGTCCCGCCGAACGCCATGTCCGATTTCCGCCAGCCCGGGTCTCCGGCCTGGCGGAGACTGGACGGTGTGATGGAGACCGCGGAGCACCGGGCGCCCGAGGACAGGACCGCGCCCGAGGACGGCAGGGCGCACGGGGACGGCAGGGCGCACGGGGACGGCAGGGCGCCCGAGGACAGGACGGCGTCCGAGGGCAGGACGGCGTCCGAGGACAGCAGGTACGAGGCCGTCCGCAGCCGGGACGCCCGGTTCGACGGTGCCTTCTTCTTCGCCGTCGAGACGACCGGCATCTACTGCCGGCCCAGCTGCCCGGCGGTCACGCCGAAGCGGCACAACGTGCGGTTCTACGCGACGGCCGCCGCCGCGCAGAGCTCGGGGTTCCGGGCCTGCCGGCGGTGCCGTCCGGACGCCGTGCCGGGCTCGGCGGACTGGAACGTCCGCGCCGACGTCGTCGGCCGGGCCATGCGGCTGATCGGCGACGGCGTCGTCGACCGCGAGGGCGTCGCCGGACTCGCCGGCCGGCTCGGATACAGCGCCCGCCACGTGCAGCGGCAGCTCACCGCCGAGCTCGGCGCCGGACCCGTGGCCCTGGCCCGCGCCCAGCGGGCGCACACCGCGCGGGTCCTGCTGCAGACCACCGGCCTGCCGGTCACCGAGATCGCGTTCGCGTCGGGGTTCGCCAGCGTGCGGCAGTTCAACGACACGGTCCGGGCCGTCTACGCGGCCACCCCGAGCGCGCTGCGCGCCGCCGCACCGGCACGCGACCGGGCCTCCCGGCGGTCGGCCACGCCCTCCGCGGGCATCCCGCTGCGGCTCGCCCACCGGGGCCCCTACCAGTCCGGGCCCGTCTTCGACCTGCTCCAGCGGGAGGCCGTCGCCGGAGTCGAGGAGATGAGCGGCCCCCCGGGCCACCGCGTCTACCGGCGCACCCTGCGCCTCCCGTACGGCACGGGGATCGTCGCCGTCGACGAACGGCCGGGCGGACCACGCACCGGCAGCGGCGGCTGGCTCGCCGCCCGCCTCCATCTCACCGACCTCCGCGACCTGACCACCGCCGTGCAACGGCTGCGCCGGCTGTTCGACCTCGACGCCGACCCGTACGCCGTCGACGAGCGACTCGGCGCCGACCCCCGGCTGGGCCCGCTGGTCGCCGCCCGCCCCGGGCTGCGCTCACCGGGCACCGCCGACCCCGACGAACTCGCCGTCCGGACCGTGGCCGGGCGGGCGGAGGCCGAGCGGCTGGTGCGGCGGTACGGCAAGACGCTGGACGCGCCGTGCGGCACCCTCACCCACCTCTTCCCCGAACCGGCCGTCCTCGCCGGGGCAGAGCCGCACGGCACCCCGGGCGCGCTCGCCGCGGCCCTCGCCGACGGCACCGTACGCCTGGACCCGGGCGCCGACCGGGACGACGCCGAGCGCGCGCTGCTCACCGTGCCCGGCCTGGACGCCCGCACGGCCGCCGTCGTGCGCACCCGCGCCCTCGGCGACCCGGACGTCGCCCCGCCCGGGCCGGCCGTGCCCGACACCTGGCGCCCCTGGCGCTCGTACGCCCTGAACCACCTGCGCGCAGCAGGAGAGTGGGAGCAGCACCGATGACGACGACCACCACGACCACGACCACCACGACCAGCACGTACTGGACGGAGACCGACAGCCCCGTCGGCCGGCTGCTCCTCACCGCCGGCCCGGACGGGACGCTCACCTCCCTGTCCGTACCCGGGCAGAAGGGCGGCCGGAGCGTCCAGGACGGCTGGCGGCACGACGCGGGGCCCTTCCGGGCGGCCGAGGAGCAGCTCGCCGCCTACTTCGCCGGGGAGCTGACGGAGTTCCGGCTGCCGCTGCGCGCCGAGGGCACCGCCTTCCGGGAGCGCGTGTGGGACGCCCTGGACGCCGTGCCCTACGGGACGACCACCACCTACGGCGAGATCGCCGCGCGCATCGGGGCCTCCCGGCCCGCGGTACGCGCCGTGGGCGGCGCGATCGGCGCCAACCCGCTGCTCATCCTGCGCCCCTGCCACCGGGTGATCGGCGCCGACGGCTCCCTGACGGGGTACGCGGGAGGTCTGGAACGCAAGACGCGGCTGCTCGCCCTGGAGGGCGCCGCGCTAGCCCGCTAGCACCGCGCCCAGCCACGCCCCGGTGATCAGCAGGCAGGCGAACAGTTCCGTCAGCACGCTGGAGCCGCCCGAGCGCATCGCCGTGCGCAGCGCCGCCACCGCCTCGCCGTGCCGGCCGAGCCGCAGCCGTTCGGCGAGGTAGACGCCGCCCACGAAGCCGGGGATCGCGCCGAGCACGGGGACCAGGACGAAGCCGAGGAGGGCGCCCGCACCCGCGTACGCCGTCACCCGGCGGGTGGCGTCGTCCCCGCCCAGCCGCCGGGGCGGCAGCGTCCAGCGCACCGCCCGGGACAGGAGCAGGACGACCGTGGCGCCGACGAGCACGGCCCACGCGACAGGCCGCGGGTCCTTCAACGCCCACCACAGGACCCCGGCCCACACCAGCCACGCCCCGGGCATGCCCGGGAGCAGCACGCCGCACAGCCCGAGCAGAATGACCAGGCCGGACAGCAGGAGGTCCCACGCTCCCATCTGTCCAGGGTGCCGGAGACGGGTGCGCGGCGCAGCCGCCCGGCGGAGCGGACGAGGCGGGCGGTGCGGGCGGGGCGGGTGGGGGCCGGTGGGGCCGGTTCAGCGTTTCCGGGCCACCCAGTCCCGCTCGTACGCGTGCCAGCCCAGCTGGAGCCGGGTCGTCACCCCGGTCAGCTCCATCAGGCGCTTCACCCGCCGCTGTACGGTCCGCAGGCCCAGGTCGAGCTGTTTGGCGACGCTCGCGTCGGTCAGGCCGGCCAGCAGCAGGGAGAGGATCTCCAGGTCGGTCTCGTCGGGCCCGTCCGGTCCGTGCTCGCTGACGCCGGACGCGCCGAGCCGCAGCGGCAGCGCGTCCCGCCACACCGACTCGAACAGGCCCGACAGCAGCTCCAGCAGGCCACTGGCGTGCACGACCAGCGCGGCCGGCTCCGAGGAGCGCGCGGTGAGCGGCACCAGGGCGAGGGACCGGTCGGCGACGACCAGCTTGGTCGGCACCCGGTCCACCACCCGCACCTGCTCGTCGCGGCCCAGCGCGGCGGTCAGCTCCGTGATGCCGGTCGGCTTGTCCAGTACCGACCGCTCGACCACGACCCGGTAGCGCACCCCGCGTCCGGTGGCCTGTTCCTCCGCGTCGTTCTCCATGCCGGTGACGGCGACCGGGGTGCCGGTGACCAGCGCGCACACCTCCTCGCTCGCCGCCAGCTGGAGCTGGAAGAAGCGCTGGGCGACCGCCGCGGCGCCGGTCACCACCTCCACCAGGTCGTGCACGGCGGGTTCGGCCGCCGCCGCCCGGTACTCCTCGGCCAGCAGCGCCGCCGCCAGCTCCGCCTTCTCCAGCTCGTGCCGCTGCTGGGTGAGCAGCGCGCCCAGCGCCACTCCCGGCGGCGCGGCGACCCAGCGGCCGGGCCGGGCCGAGGACTGGGCCGCGAGCCCGTTCTGTTCCAGCCGGCGCAGGGCCCGCTCGGTGTCCTGCTCACCGAGCGCCAGCCGACGGGCGAGATCCGGCACGTCGGCGGCGCCCACGGACACCAGCGCCCGGTACGCCGACTCGTGCGCGTCCTCCAGCCCCAGCACTCCCAGCACCAACGTCGCCCCTCCCCGAGAACAAACCCACCATCACCCGCGCGCAGCCGCCGTGGCGGAAAACGGCCACGGCGGGAACCCGCCCGCGGACATCATCGCCGTACCGTCGGTCACTCTGCCAATGTGGCGTCGCCGGGCGGTTCTCCCGTGGGGGGTGGGACCGCTCGGCCACCCCACCTCGCACCCGCCTCGCACCATCGTTCGAGGTGTCCCCCGACACGCCGTCCGGCGCGCGCCGGTGCGCCCGGATTTTCCGGATGCACCGTTTTCATACGGCTCCGGCGGTGGACAATCAGGGGCATGAGTCAGCAGGGGGGAAGGCCCGCCGGTCATGACGACGACTGGTGGGCGCAGCTGTACGACGACTCCACCGACGACACCGGCCCCACGGCCGCACCCGATTCCCTGGACGACCGCTTCGCCTCGGCGGCGGGGACGGTGTCCGGCCGGCCGGACCAGGACACCCGGGAGGAGCCGCAACCGCCGCAACCGCCTCCGGCCGGGGACCGGCCCCCTTGGCGGGCGGCGCCGCCCGCCGGCATCCCAGGCCCCCGTACCGCGGGTCCGGACGCTCCAGCTCCAGCGGCTTCACCGGACGTCAACGAAGGCCTCCGCGGCGGCGCCGCGCCGGGCTCTCCCGGCCCGCCCCGGCCGCGGGCCCCCTGGGAACCGCCGCCCGCCGCACCCGCCGGCCCGGTGAGCTTCCCGCCGGACGACTTCCCGCCGGAACCCGGACGGCCGTCCGGGGCGAGGCCGTCCGGCAGGGAACGGCCCGGCACTCCACGGCCCGCAGCCGAGCGGCAGCCCGGTCCCGTAGGGCCCGCAGCCGAGCGGCAGCCCGGCACTCCACAGCCGTCAGCCGAGCGGCAGTCCGGCCCTCCACAGCCGCCAGCCGATCGGCAGCCCGGCACCCCACAACCGTCAGCCGAGCGGCAGCCCGACCCCGTGCGGCCCGCCCCGCCGCCTCCGCGACCGGCCGGGCACCGACCGGGACCGCACGGCCGCACCACCCGGGGGACCGGCCCCGCCGATCTCACGGAACCCCCCGCCACCCCCCTCCCCTCCGCCCGGTCGGCCCCCGGCGCACCACCGCCCCCGCCCAGGACCAGCCCCGGTCTGCCCCCGCTCCCGCCGCCCTTCCTCCCGTCCCAGCCTCCGGAGCCGCTGCCCACGCAGGCGGCCCGGTACGGCAACGGCGACGCTTCGCCCTCCACGTGTGACTACGTCGGTTCCGGGCCGCCCACCTACGACGCCGAGCCCACCGCGCTGCCGCCCGCCGACCCGGACGGGCTCGACGGGCTGGTGGCGGACACCGTGCTGGACGGCGCCCGGTACGGGACCTGCACGCTGCGGGCCGTGTCCGTACGGGGGGACTCCGCGCGGTACCGGGGCGACCCGCGGCGCGACGCGCTGCTCGTGGCCCGCTTCGGCGCGGGGGAGCAGGCACTGATCCTGGTGGCGATGGCGACGGGTGCCCGCGCGACCGCCGGGGCGCACCTCGCCGCCGCCGAGGTGTGCCGGTGGATCGGGCGGGCGGTGGGCCGCAGCCGGGACCGGCTCGCCGAGGACCTGCGGGCCGCCCGGCGCGGCGACCTCAAGTCCGGCCTGCACCGCCTCACCGACCGCAGCCTCGGCAGGCTCCGGGCCGGCGCCGCCGAACAGGGCCTGGACCCGGAGGAGTACGCGGCCACCCTGCGCTGTCTGCTGCTGCCCGCCGACCCCGAGTGCCGTACGCGGGTGTTCTTCGGCGTCGGCGCGGGCGGACTGTTCCGGCTGCGGGACGGCGCCTGGCGGGACATGGAGCCGAGCGCCGGCGACGTCACGGGCGAACCCGTCGTCGGGTTCGGCTCGGCACCGGGTGGCAGGCCGGACGGCAAGCGGGGCGAGGCGCCGAACGGGACGCGCGGCGGCGACCGGCTCACCATGGACCTCGGCATCCCCCCACCACCCGGCCCGAACGGCGAACCGCTCGCCGGACCACCACGCGAGCCGTTCCGCTTCCGCGCCTCCGTAGCCCGCCCGGGTGATGTGCTCCTGATGTGCACCGCGGGCCTCGCCGAGCCGTTGCTGAGCGAGCCCGAGCTGGGTGAACTCCTCGCACGGCGATGGGCCGGACGCACCCCGCCCGGCCTCGCGGAGTTCCTCGCCGACAGCGGCGTCCGGGTCAAGGGCTACGCCGACGACCGTACGGCCGCCGCCGTCTGGGAGGCGTGACGCCGCTCGCTGTGCCATAGCTGGAGCCATGGCCAAACAGAACGTCGCGGAACAGTTCGTCGACATCCTCACCCGTGCCGGGGTCGAACGCCTCTACGGAGTCGTCGGCGACAGCCTCAACCCGGTCGTGGACGCGGTGCGCCGCCACTCCGGCATCGAGTGGGTGCACGTGCGGCACGAGGAGACCGCAGCCTTCGCCGCCGGGGCGGAGGCCCAGATCACCGGGAAGCTCACCGCGTGCGCCGGCTCCTGCGGCCCCGGCAACCTCCACCTCATCAACGGCCTCTACGACGCCCACCGCTCCGCGGCCCCCGTCCTCGCCCTCGCCTCGCAGATCCCGTCCAGCGAGATCGGCCTCGGCTTCTTCCAGGAGACCCACCCCGACCAGCTGTTCCGCGAGTGCAGCCACTACAGCGAGCTGATCTCCAGCCCGAAGCAGATGCCGCGGCTGCTCCAGACCGCCATCCAGCACGCCGTCGGCCAGGGCGGCGTCAGCGTCGTCTCCCTGCCCGGCGACATCGCCGACGAGCCCGCGCCGGAGAAGGCCGCCGAGACGGCACTCGTCACCTCCCGGCCGACCGTCCGGCCCGGCGACGAGGAGATCGACCGGCTGGTGCGGCTGATCGACGACGCCGACAAGGTCACCCTGTTCTGCGGCGCCGGCACGGCGGGTGCGCACGCCGAGGTCATGGAGTTCGCCGGGAAGATCAAGTCGCCGGTGGGGCACGCCCTGCGCGGCAAGGAGTGGATCCAGTACGACAATCCGTACGACGTCGGGATGAGCGGGCTGCTCGGGTACGGCGCGGCCTACGAGGCCACCCACGAGTGCGACCTGCTGATCCTGGTCGGCACGGATTTCCCGTACAACGCCTTCCTGCCCGACGACGTGAAGATCGCGCAGATCGACGTCCGGCCCGAGCACCTGGGCCGGCGTTCCAAGCTGGACCTCGCGGTGTGGGGCGACGCGAAGGAGACCCTGCGCTGCCTGATCCCGCGGGTGAAGGAGAAGAAGAGCCGCCGCTTCCTCGACCGGATGCTGAAGAAGCACGCGGACGCCCTGGAGGGCGTGGTCAAGGCGTACACCCGCAAGGTCGACAAGCACGTGCCGATCCATCCCGAGTACGTCGCCGCCGTGCTCGACGAGATGGCCGACGACGACGCCGTGTTCACCGTCGACACCGGCATGTGCAACGTCTGGGCCGCCCGCTACGTCTCGCCCAACGGGCGGCGCCGCATCATCGGGTCGTTCTCGCACGGCTCGATGGCGAACGCGCTGCCGATGGCGATCGGCGCCCAGTTCACCGACCGGCGCCGGCAGGTGGTCTCCATGTCCGGTGACGGCGGGTTCACCATGCTGATGGGCGACTTCCTCACCCTCGTCCAGCACGACCTGCCGGTGAAAGTCGTCCTCTTCGACAACTCCTCGCTCAGCATGGTCGAGCTGGAGATGCTGGTCGCGGGCCTGCCCTCGCACGGCGTGGCCAACGTCAACCCCGACTTCGCCGCCGTCGCCGAGGCCTGCGGCGCCTTCGGGGTGCGGGTGGAGAAGCCCAAGGAGCTGGCCGGGGCGTTGAAGGCCGCGTTCAAGCACAAGGGGCCGGCCCTCGTCGACGTCGTCACCGACCCCAACGCCCTGTCCATCCCGCCCAGGATCAGCGCCGACATGGTCACCGGCTTCGCACTGTCCGCCTCGAAGATCGTCCTGGACGGCGGTGTCGGACGCATGGTCCAGATGGCCCGGTCGAACCTGCGCAACGTGCCGCGACCGTAGGGCCTGACCGGACGTCCCTGCCGCATTTCCGTCGCATTCCCGTCGTCCACCCGGCGGGAACCGGCCAGTTCGGCCGCTCCGTGGCCGAACAACCGGTCGTTGAGCGTGCGACATGACTGCCCGGGACCCAGCCGGGCAAGGATTCCCCCGTGAACGTGTTCGAGGGACGTCGAGCGGAAGGAAACGGACATCGGCACGCGGACGGGGGACAGGAAGAGGCGGGCGGTGCCACAGCTCAGGTGCAGACTCGGGCAGGCGGACCTGAGGGCGGTGCCCGAGGCGCGCCGGGCGCTGCGCGACCTGCTGCGGCACTGGGGCAAGCCCGGACGGTCGGAGATCGCCGAACTGCTCACCAGCGAACTGGTCACCAACGCGCTCGTCCACACGGACGACGACGCGGTCCTGACGGCGACGGTGGAACCGGACGGACTGCGGGTCGAGGTACGGGACTTCGTCGGCGGGCTGCCCCGGCCGCGGTCTGCCGAGCCGGAGGAGAGCACGAACGGCAGGGGACTGGTCCTGGTGCAGTCCCTCGCGGACGCGTGGGGCGTACGGCCGCACGGGGTGGGCAAGTCGGTCTGGTTCCGACTGGACGCCGAGGCCGCGTGAATGACGAAGGGGCGTGACATCTGGTCACGCCCCTTGCCCGGGCGACGGTTCCCGATGGCCGATGGCCGATGGCCGATGACCGATTGGCCGATGACCGCGGTCGCCTCTAGCCGAACTGCTGCTCCAGGTCCTTGAGTTTGCGCTCCAGGGAGTCGAGGCGCGGCAGGGCCTGGGTGTCGTCCTCCGCGGTGAGGTCGACGGTGACCTGGTCAGCTCCGCGACGCACGGGCTGCAGGGAGGGACGCCCGCCCACGGGCAGTGGCTCCGGCGTGGATATGGCAGGCTCCGCGGCGGCGCGTTCGGTGCCCCGTTCCACCTGCTGCACCTCGACCTCGACTCCACGGCCGAGGATGCCCCGGGGACCGTGGCCCCGGCTGATCGCCTTCAGCTGTGCCCGCTCCAGGCGCTCCTGCTCGCGCCGCCGCAGCTTCTTCTCCTCCTTCTGACGCCTGTCGTCGCGCACCTCCTCGACCGCCTCGTCGAGGCTGCGCACGCCCTCCAGGAGCATCAGCGACCAGGCACGGTACGTCTCCCGGGGAGCCCGCAGCCAGCGGACCATGCGGATCTGCGGCAGCGGACGCGGCACCAGACCCTGCTCGCGCAGGGCGGCCCGGCGGGTCTGCTTCAGAGCCCGGTCGAACAGCACCGCCGCCGACAGGGACATGCCGGCGAAGAAGTGGGGGGCACCCGCGTGACCGATGCCGCGGGGCGCGTGCACCCAGTTGAACCAGGCCGCCGCGAACGCGAAGGTCCACACGAGTATGCGGGAGCCGAGCGCCGCGTCACCGTGGCTGGCCTCGCGCACCGCGAGGACGGAGCAGAACATCGCCGCCCCGTCGAGTCCGAACGGGACCAGGTACTGCCAGCCGCCGCTCAGACCGAGGTTCTGCTCGCCGAAGCCGACCAGACCGTGGAAGGAGAGCGCCGCGGCGACCGCGGCGCAGCAGAAGAGCAGGACATAGGAGACGCTGCCGTAGAGGGCTTCCTTGCGCCTGCGGCGCTCCTCCATGCGCTCCCACGAGTCGTCCGCGCCCGCGTCCTTCCCCGAGGAACGCTTGCCACGCGCGAGCACCGCCACCGCCGCCAGCATGCCCAGGAGCAGCACGGCGCCCGGAAGCAGCCAGTTCAGCGATATGTCGGTCAATCTCATCTAGGGGTCCCTTGCATTGGGATAGGGCGTAACGCCCGCCATGGTGGCCCAAACCCAGCGGCCCTCAGGGGGTTTCGGGGCAAGAGGCCGCCAAGAGAGTGCGAGGGGGTGCCCAAGGCGACGTTCTGCTCGAACTGCCGCGTGAGGGGCGGGAGTTGAGTTCGAATAAGACTACCCGTACGTGTGGTTCCGCGGAAAGTTCCCGCCACGCGTGAGGGATGTGTGAACGACGTCGGTGATCTTAGTCGACGATCCCGGGGACGGTCGCGCGAGAGCGTGCCCGGTGAGGATCAACTCGCCGTGGCGAGGAGCTTGTTGACGCGGTCCGCGTCGCAGGTGCGCGGGCAGGTGGCGCAGGTGTCCTCGGGGCGCAGCGTGTAGAACATGCAGCAGCTCGCCCGGTCCCGGGTGTGCAGCGGTTCGCCGTCCGGCCCCTTCAGCTCCCGGAACGCGGCATCGCCGACGTACGGCTTGGTCGCGCCCGGCAGCAGCAGCTCCAGCTCGTGCCGTGCCCGCTCCTGCTCGCCGAGCAGATGGGCGACGTACCACAGGCCCTCGACGACCTCGTCGGTCGCCATGCCCCACAGGGCGCGTCCGCGCCGTCGCATGCGTGGTCCGAACCCGGCCAGCACCGGCTCCAGGTGCTCGGCGACGGCGGCCCGTACCTCGGTCCGCAGCGCCTCCTCGTCGGCGACCACCCGGGCGCCGGGCAGCGTCGCGGCCGGATCCCCCGGCAGACAGGCGAAGCCGGCCGGCCGCACGGCCATGCGGCCGAGGGGGAGGCCGGCGGCGGAGCGGTCGTACGCGACGTCGGTCACGGGACAGCGGGGCACCCGGCGGTGCAGGAACCACGGCACGGTGATGAGCAGGCAGGCCGGCCACGCGTACCGGTGCAGCCCGAAGCTCGCGACCACGTCCGGCCGGGCCCGCTGCCCGTAGTCCCGCAGCACCTGGGCGTCGTCCCAGGCGAGGAAGGCCTCCAGCTCCGCCCCGCCCGCCGCGAGCGAGGCGGCGCCGACCCATCCGCCGCCGCGCGGGACCTCGTGGCCCGCGTCCAGCTCGGTGACGCCCAGCCCCGGGAGGACCTCGGACAGACGCGCGTAGGCGTCCGTGAAGGCCGAGCGGGTGACAGGCATGCGGGACCACCGATCCACGTCGGAGCAACGGGCAGTTTCAGGTAAGCCTTACCTTACCGAAGATCCTCGGGATTTGAACTGACGGCCCGTGCCCTTATGGTGCTTGACGGACAAGCGACAACCCGCCGTAATGACCCCAAGTACCGACACGTCCCTCAGGAGGACCCGTGAGACCGAGCGCGCAGGATGCGGCCGGGACGGGCACCGGGCGGACCGGTACATCCGCCGGCGCCGCCCGGCCGGTGCGGGTCCCGGCGCCGCCCGGCGCCGGGGACACGGACCGGGCACGGGCACGGGGTGCCGGGGAGCCGGTCGGGGCCGCGCGCGGCGAACACACGCACAGCGAACCTCCCCCGCCCCGCCCGCGCGCCCTCGTCCAGCGTTCCTCCGTGCGCGGGCAGGTCCTCGACGC
This sequence comes from Streptomyces sp. WG7, assembly GCF_049975785.1. Lineage (NCBI taxonomy): Bacteria > Bacillati > Actinomycetota > Actinomycetes > Kitasatosporales > Streptomycetaceae > Streptomyces > Streptomyces sp. WG7. Next base: position 48,027 of record NZ_JBNGGE010000013.1, on the reverse strand, counting down.
CCTGCGCACGGCGCTGGTCTCCGGTGAGCTGCGCCCCGGCGAGGTCTACTCGGCGCCCGCGCTCGGCGAGCGGTTCGGCGTCTCCGCCACGCCCGTACGGGAGGCCATGCAGCAGCTCGCCCTGGAGGGCGCCGTCGAGGTCGTCCCCAACCGCGGCTTCCGCGTCGTCGAGCGCGGCGACCGGGAACTGGCCGAGCTCGCCGAGGTCCGGGCCCTGATCGAGGTCCCCGTGATGCTCCGCCTGGCCCGTACGGTGCCCGCCGAGCGCTGGGCGGAGCTGCGCCCCTTCGCCGAGGCCACCGTCCGGGCCGCGTCGTCCGGCTGCCCGGCCACGTACGCCGAGGCCGACCGCGCCTTCCATCGCGCGGTGCTGGCGCTGGCCGGCAACGACCAGCTCGTCCGGATCGCCGGTGACCTGCACCGCCGCGCCCAGTGGCCGCCGGCCGGCGCCCCCGCGGTACGGGGGCGGGCCGACCTGATCGCCGACGCCCACGAACACACGGCGCTGCTCGACGCGCTGATCGCCGGCGACCTGGACGTGGTGCGGGCCCTGGTGGGGGAGCACTACACCGGGGCGCCTTGAACGCGGTGCTCTGAACGCGGCGTCCTGAACCTGGTGCTCTGAACGCGGCGTCCTGAGCCCGTGTCCTGAGGCCGGCGTTCTGAACGCGGTGTCCTGAGCCCGGTGCTCTGACCGCGGTGTCCGAACGCGGCGCCGCGGGTGCGGCGCCGCGGGTGTTGCCTCTACCCGACCTCCTCCCGTTCGGTGCGGCTCGCCGGCACCTTCCTCTCCGCGGCCCCGGCCGTGGCCGCGGCCCGGCCCTTGCGGCGTGCGGGGCGCGATCCGCTGCCGCGGTCGTACATCTCGATGGCCAGCGGAGAGGCGGTGAACACCGAGGAATACGTGCCGACCCCCACGCCGATCAGCAGGGCGAGGGCGAAGTCGGTGAGCGAGTCGTCGGCGAGCAGGGCCAGCGAGGCGAGGATGAGCACCGCGCCCATACCCGTGTTGACCGTACGCGGCAGGGTCTGCAGGATCGCCTGGTTCGTGAGCCGGGCGAACGGCGTCTTCCGGTCCCGGCCGGCGAGCAGCTCCCGGATGCGGTCGAAGAGGACGACCGAGTCGTTGACCGAGTAGCCGATCACGGTGAGCAGCGCGGCCAGGAAGACCCCGTCGATCGGTTTGCCCAGCCAGGCGAACACGCCGACCAGGATGACCACGTCGTGGGCGAGCGCGCCGACCGCCGCGGTGCCGAACAGCAACCGGAAACGGACGGCGAGGTACAGCAGCTGGGCGGCCAGGGCCAGGGCCAGGGCGATCAGGGCGTCCTTCCGCAGCTCCTCGCCCAGACTGGGGCCGATCAGCTCGTCGCGGACCTTCTCCGTCTCGCCGCCCAGCTCGCCGATGGTCTTGGCGACGGTCTCCGCCTCGGCGTTGGTCAGCTTCTCGGTGCGCACGGTGAGGTCACTGTCACCGGAGGACTGGACGACCGCACGGGGGAAGCCCGCGTCGGCGAGGGCGTCCCGCGCCCGGTCGGCGTCGACCTGGGTGGCCGTGGAGTACTCGATGAGCCGTCCGCCGGTGAACTCGATGCCGAAGTTCAGGCCGCGGACCAGGATGCCGGAGCCGGCCACCACGAGGACGACGGCGGAGGCGGCCAGCCAGCGGCGCGGCCGGCGCATCAGGAACGGGTCGCGGCGCAGCAGGGCGTCGCGGACCGGGCCGGTGGTCGAGATGCCGGTGATGTGCGGGCGGCGGAAGACCGACGGGCGGCTCGCGGCGAACTCGGCGAGCACCCGGGTGATCACCAGGGCGCTGACCATGGAGGCGAGCACGCCGATGCCCAGGGTGACGCCGAAGCCCTTCACCGGGCCCGAGGCCAGGAAGAACAGCAGGGCGGCGGCGATCAGCGTGGTGGTGTTGGAGTCGGCGATCGCGCTGAAGGCACTGCGGAAACCGGCGGTCAGCGACGAGCGCGTGCTCGGCCGGGTACGGGCGGCCTGTTCCTCGCGGGCCCGTTCGAACACGAGGACGTTGGCGTCCACCGCCATGCCGATGGCCAGGACGAATCCGGCCAGGCCGGGAAGGGTCAGGGTGGCGCCGATCGCGGCCAGGGCGGCGTAGGCGATCAGGCCGTAGCAGAGCAGGGCCACGGTCGCGAGGACGCCCATGAGCCGGTAGACGACGATGATGAACAGCCCGGTCAGCGCGGTGCCGATGACGGCGGCCCAGGCGCCGGCCGAGATGGCCTCGTCGCCCAGGGTCGCGCCGATGGTGCGCTGCTCGATGGTCTCGACCGGTACGGGCAGGGCGCCGCCCTTGACGAGCAGGGCCAGCTCGCGGGCCTCGGCGTCGTCGAAGGAACCGGTGATCTGCGTGGAGCCACCGGCGATGCCGGCCCCGCAGGCCACCGACGGGTCGACCTGCGGCGAGGAGATGATCTTGTTGTCGAGCACGATGGCGACCCGGCGCTGCGGATCGCCGGCCGGGTGACAGGCGGCCTCGCCGGTCACCTTGGCCCAGCGGTCACTGCCCGCGTCCTTGAAGTCGACGGTGACGTGCCATCCCGCGCCGCCCTGCTGGTCGAAGCGGGCGTCGGCGCCCTCGACGTCCTGCCCGGTCAGCGTGGCCTCCTTGAGACGGAGGGACAGGCCGGACTCGTCCGGCAGGACCCGCTCACCGTCCGTGCCGGAGGACGTCTCGGCGTCGTCGGCCTTGGGGGCATCGGCCTTGGCGTCGTCGGCCTTGGCGTCGTCGGCCTTGGCGTCGTCGGCCTTGGCGTCGTTCCCGGTGGCCGCTCCCTCGGGTTCGGCCGGGCCGAGCACCGAGTGGACGGTGAGCTGCGCGGTGCGGCCCAGCACGTCGGCCGCCTTCTTCGGGTCCTGTACGCCGGGCAGTTCGACGACGACGCGGTTGTCACCGGAGCGGACGATGGTCGGCTCCGCGACGCCGAGTGCGTCGATACGGCCGCGCAGCACCTCCACGGTGCGGTCGGTGGCCTCCCGGTCGGCCTTGGTGGTTTCGGTGGACTTGGTCTCCAGCACGATCTGGGTGCCGCCGCGCAGGTCGAGTCCGAGGCGGATCGGCATGGTCAGGGCGATGGCCACGGCTCCGGCCATCACCAGGAGGGCGACGAGCGCACGCCCCCTCAGGGAGTGGGGACGGGAGCGGGGACGGGAACGTTTCAACACGGGCCTCCGGCGGGCACGCCGCGGCAGCGGCCCAGCGCGGCCGCGGCGAAAGAAGGTGGAAGAAGGTGGAAGGGCGGGTGTCTCAGGTGCCGGAGGAGACAGGAGGAGCCCGCACGCGGTCGTGGCTCGTGCGGCCGGGGGAGACGGGCACGGCGCCGGACGGCGCCGTGGTCCGCCCGCGAGCGGCGGGCGCGGCGCCGGTGAAGCGCGTGGTGACGGCGAGACGGTCCGGGGGCGCCGGACGTTCGGCGAGGTGGTCGTGACGGGACCTGGCCTGGGCGGCGCAGGCGGTGGCACAGCCGTCGTCGGCGTGGTAGCCGGTGCCCGGATGCGGGACGGTCGTCGCCGCGGGCACCGGGACCGGCCCGAAGACGGCGCCCCGAGCGCCCGCCGCGGGCCCGGCCGGGACCAGGGCCAGCAGGACGGCCAGCAGCACGGTGAGCGCCGCCGCGAGCCGGTGACCGGTGGCGGGGAGGGGCGCGTGGGCCGTGGCGGGAAGAGTCGCGGGGGCGGTGTGGCGTGCGGGGCGCATGCACCGTCCCCTTTCGCGGTGGGTGAGGCGTGGCGGGTGAGCTGACAGTCTGACGGCCCGGCGGGCGAAGAGGAAGCCCGGGGCACCGGCCGGGGAGTGGGCGGCCGGCGCCTCCGGGGGTTCGGAGGGGCCGTCAGGGCCGGGCGGGGCCGGGCGGATCCGGTGTCGGGGACGGCCCGGCCGCACCGGGGCCCGTCAGGGTTCGATGAGTCCGGCCCGGATGGCGTAGCGGGTCAGTTCCAGGCGGTCGCGCAGGCCGAGTTTCTGCAGGAGGTTCGCCCGGTGCCGCTGAACGGTCTTGATGCTGATGAAGAGGATCTCGGCGATCTCCTTCGAGGAGTGCCCCTCGGCGACGAGTTTGAGGACCTCCTCCTCGCGGGGCGTGAGGATGTGGTCGGCACTCTCCTCGCCGTGCCGGACCCGGTCGAGGTAGTTGCGGATCAGCGCGGTCACCGCGCCGGGGTACAGGAACGGCTCGTCACGCATCGCGGCCCGGCAGGCGGCGACCAGGTCGCGGTCGGCGACGGACTTCAGCACGTATCCGCAGGCCCCCGACTTCAGCGCCTGGAACAGGTACTGCTCGTTGTCGTGCATCGTCAGCATCAGGATGCGCAGCCCCGGTTTCAGCGCCGCCAGCTCGCGGGCGGCCTGGAGGCCGGTCAGCCGGGGCATCGCGATGTCCAGGACCGCCAGGTCGACGGCGTGGGTCCGTGCCATGTCGATGGCCTCCGCGCCGTCACCGGCCTCGGCGACCACCTCGAGATCCGGCTCCCGGTCGAGGATGAGCCGTACGCCGCGACGCACCAGCGCGTGGTCGTCGGCGAGCAGGATGCGGATCCTGGCCGGATCGGGCGCGGGCACCGCGGGCGGGCCGGACACGGACGGGCCGGACACGGTCGGCTCGGGCAGGGACGGGTCGGGCATGGTCAGGGCTGCTTCCTGGATACGGGTGCGGTGAGCCGGATGCGGGTGCCGGCACCGGGTGCCGAGGTGATGTCGAGGGCGGCCCCGATGAGCAGGGCCCGTTCACGCATGCCGCGGATGCCGGCGCCCTCGCACGCCGCCTCGATGCCGCGGCCGTCGTCGGCGATGGCGAGCGTCACCGCGCCGTCGGACCGGCCGAGGCTCACCTCCAGCCGCTCGGCGTCCGCGTGGCGGGCCGCGTTGGTCAGGCTTTCCTGCGCGACACGGTAGAGGACCAGCTCGGTCTCGGGGTCCAGGACGGGCAGATCGGACTCGAACCGGCGCACCACCCGCAGCCCGGTGTGGGTGGCGAAGTCGTGCGTGAGCGAGGACAACGCGCTGATCAGACCGAGATCGTCCAGTACCCCGGGCCGCAGCCGGCGCACCAGGCGGCGGACCTCGTCCAGGCTCTCCCGGGTGATCTCCTGCGCCTGGTGCAGCTCGCCGCGCAGCGGCTCGTCGGCGTCGTCCGCGGCGCGCCCCAGGACCAGCAGGATCGCGGTCATGCTCTGCCCGACCTCGTCGTGCAGCTCCTGCGCGATACGGCGCCGCTCCTCCTCCTGGGCGAGCAGGACGCGGGCAGTGCTCGTGGCCCGCTCGTGCTCCAGCCGGTCGAGCATGGCGTTGAAGGTGCGGATCAGCTCGGGGACCTCACCGCCGCCGGACACCGGCAGCCGCTGGCCGGGGCGCAGCAGGTCGACGGTGGTCATCAGCTTCGTGAGCCGGTCCAGTGGCGCGAGGCCCCAGCGCAGCAGGGCGCCGTTGGCGACCAGCATGACGCCCAGGCCGCCCACCAGGATGACCGCCTCGGTCAGCAGGACCGGCACGGAGACGGTCACCGGAGCCCACAGCAGCAGTGCCGTGGCGAAGCCCAGCACCACCGCGTTGAGCCCGAAGATCCGCCAGAACAGGGACACCGGGGGGTACGCCTCCTTCTGCGACGCGTCGACTGGTACGCCTCTACTGTCGGTCATCTCCACTGTCGGTCATCGCGCACCCTCCTCGGTGGGAGCCGCGGCCTGGATCGCGACAGAGCAAACGACCAGCCTGCCCGCCCGGACCCTGCCGGGTCGATGGGTACCGACCCCCATTTCTGGATCACGGCACACCCATATGGCCGCCCCGGCACGCCGCCGAGTGGATACTCCGTCCCCGGGCAAATGGGGCCCGCGCCCGATGGGTTTCCTCCGGCGGCCCGGCCATGGTTGAGGCTGACCGGGTCCGTTCGGCCCCGGCGCTCGCCGTACCCGCAGGCCCTTCCGAGAAGCAGGCCCTGTCGAGAAGAGGACTCGCCGTGTCGCTCGACACCTCCCGCATCGAACCCCGCCCCGAGCGGCTGACCGCCCACGAGGCACGCCAGCGCCTCGAACACGCCCGCAACACCCGGCTGACCCAGCTGCAGGCCCTCGGGGAGAGCGGCCAGGCGGACGACCAGCTGATGTCCGCGCAGAAGGCCGCCATCGAGCGGGTCCTCAAGGAGATCGAGGAGGCCTTCGCCCGTATCGACGACGGCACCTACGGCACCTGCCTGGGCTGCGGCAAGCCCGTCCCGGGGGAGCGCCTGGAGATCCTCCCGTACACGCGGTACTGCGTCGCCTGCCAGCGCCGCGCCGCCGCCTGACCACCGTCCCCGTCCAGTCTTCGTCTCCCGCCCTGCCCAAGGGGTGAAGTGGGTGAAGTGGTGAACAACCAGATCATCGGCGACCGCGACACGCTCGTGTCGCCGCTGTCGCCCGAGGACCTCGCCGCGCTCCGGGACAGCCTTCACGAGCAGCGGCTGTTCCGCGAGGAGCAGTTGCGGCAGATCGCGACCGTCCCGTCCCGCGCCGACGAGCTGATCCAGCGGCGGTCCGCCGCGCAGACCGAGGTGCGGGTCAAGCTCGCGGCCTCCGCGCGCATGGTCCTCGCCGACGTGGAAGCCGCACTCGAGCGCATGGCCGAGGGCCGTTACGGCATCTGCCATCTGTGCCGGCGCCCCGTCGACCGCGAGCGCCTGCTGATCGTGCCGCAGGCCCGCTACTGCGCTCGCTGCCAGCAGGTGCGGGAGGCCGGACGATGACCGTGGTCCGCCGGCCCGGCGCCGCCCCGGGCCGGCACCGCCCGTGGCCGCTGTGCCGCCAGTGCAGCGGCGTGGCCCTCGACATGGGCAGCGCCCGGACCCGGGCCTGGGTCGCCGGGCGCGGAATGATCCTCGACGTGCCGACGGTGACCTTCCCCGGCACCGGCGCGGTCTACCCCATCCAGCGCGGCTCCATCGTCGACACCCAGGGCACGGCGCGGATGCTCGACCGGCTGCTCGGCCACCGCCTGCCCCGCTTCGCCCGTCCCCTGGTCGTGGTGACCGCGCCGGTGCTGGACGGGTTCGCCTACCGGGCCGAGGCCCGTACGGCCGTGGAGGTGCTGCGCCCGCGCAGCGTGCTGACCGTCCCCAGCGCGCGAGCCGTGGCCCTCGCGGCGGGCGTGGACCTGTCCCGGCCGCTGCTCGTGATCGACATCGGCGCGCATCTGACCGAGGTGGTCCTGCTGGTGGACGGCGCTGTTTTCGACGCGCGCCGCACCGCGCTGGGCACGGGGGACATCGACGACGTCACCCCGGCCGCGCGGATCGGCGAGGCGGTGGCCGACATGACGACCTCGATGCTGCGGCAGGACAGTACGTCCCTCACCGTCGACGCCCTGAGCAGGGGACCGCTGCTCGCGGGCGGGGGCGCCCTGCGTCCCGAGGTCACCTGTCACCTCACCGACAGGCTGCACGTACCCCTGCGTGCCGTGCCCGCGCCGCACACGGCCGCCGTGCGCGGCGCCGCCAAGCTCCTGGAGGCCGCGCACTCCCACCCGTCGACCACGGGCACGGACCCACCGGACGAGCACCCGCACTGACCCGGCCGCCGCGGTCCGCGGCGACTCACCCGGTGTGTGCGGGTCCCGGCCGCTCCGCGGCGGCTCACCGGTTGGGCTGGGGCCCCGGCTCCACGTGGCCTCCCGCCACCGGGGCCGCCGACCGGCCCGCGGCCCCCGCGGCCCCCGCGGGCTCCCCGCGGAGGCGGCGCCACAGCCCTGTCCGCATCCGCCGGCCGCCACTCCACCGTCGTCGCGAGCAGCCTCCGAACGGACGGCGGACCCGCCTCCGAACGGACGGCGGACCCGCCCTGGCCGGAACACCCGAGCCCGTCCGGACCGGCAACGGAAAACTTCGCTGCGCCGGCGCGGTGCCGGCCACCCCGTCGGCCCCGTCCCGCCGTCCCCCTGAACCCCCGTCCCCCTGAACCCCCGAACCCCCGAACCCCCGAGCCCCCTCCCGGATCCCACCCGCCCTCGCCGTCGTCGTCGCACCGGCGGCGGCGCCGCTCCGGCAGCCCGAGCCAGGGACCCGGCCCAGGAACCCGACCCAGGAAGGAGGCGCACCGTGGCTGGTGAGATACCTCCCGCACAGCCACCGCCCGCAGCTCCCGACCCCGGACGACATCCGTACCTCCTGCTGTGGCGGTGGCGGCGCAACCCCCTGCGGCGCCGTACCGACCTGCTGCAGGCCTGGGTCGCCCTCGGGCTCCTGCTCGCCGTGCTGGTGGCGGCCCCGGCGGCGATGTTCGCGGTGGGCGACACCGCCTACCGCCACTACCGGGGGACCGCCGAGCACGAGGCCGTCAGCCGGGACCACCGCCCCGCGGTCCTCGTTCACGACGCCCCGCGCCACCCGGAGCCCGGTTCGGACGAGGCGAGGCAGACCCGGTATCCGGTCAAGGTGCGGTTCACCGGTCCGGGCGGCGAGACGCGGACCGGGAAGACCGACGTCGAGCCGGGGCTGCCCGCCGGCAGCACCGTCCTGGTCTGGGTCGACACGGCGGGGAAGATCACCGAGCCGCCGCTGACCGCGGAGCAGATCCGCAGCCGCACGATGGGCTGGGCGATCGTCGCCTTCCTGGGCGTCGTCCTCACCGGCCTCGCCGCCCACGGGATCACCGGGCTCCTGCTGCGACGGCGCAACCTCGCCGGGTGGGACGCCGCCTGGGCCGTCACGGCCCCGCGCTGGAGCAGGCTCCCGTGACGGCGGCCGGGCTGCGTGTTGTCGCGTCGTCCTTTGTGCGTGTCGCCGGGCCGTGTGTCGTAGCGTCGCGCTCTGCGCGTGCTTCCGGCCGCGCGCCGTCCCGGCGTCCTGCCCGTGTCGCCGGGCTGTGCGCCGTCACGCCGTTGCCGCGCCCGCCGCCGGGCTGCGTGCCGTCACGCCGTTGCCGCGCCCGCCGCCGGCGGTGCCAGCTGCCGGGCCAGCCACGTCGGTACGCCGCCCAGCAGCCGGAACAGCCGCCGCGCCTCCTCCCGCAGCCGCGACGCCTCCGGTTCGGCCTCCGCGTCCGCGAGCGACACCAGCGCCGGCGCCGTACCGACGAGGTACCCCAGCTCCTCGCGGATCCGCAGCGACTCGGCGAAGCCGTGCCGGGCCTCGGCCAACTCCCCTTCCCGCAGGGCGAGTCCGGCCAGATGGCGCCAGGTGAAGGACTGGAGCAGTGGGTCGGCGTGCGCGGTCGCCCCCGCGTGCGCCCGCCGGTACGCCGCGCGGGCGGCCTGCGGCGAGCGGGTCAGGTTCTCCGCCAGCAGCCCGCGCCGGAAGTCCAGCAGCGCCCGCCCCCCGGCCCCCGGCGCGATCAGCGCCGCCGCCCGGCCCAGCGCGGCCCGCGCCTCGTCGGCCCGGTCCCGCACCCCGTGCACCGTGGCGGCGTAGGCGAGCTGCCCGCGTTCGCAAGCGGCGGCTCCGCGCTCGTCGTCGCTGTCGGCCAGCGCCTCGGCGGCGCGCAGCGCGTCCTCGGCCTCCGCCCAGCCCTGCTCGGTGTACAGGCACCGCTCCACCAGCAGCGCGGTCCGCTGCAAGGCGGTGGCCGCGGTGACCGGCTCCAGCAGGGCCGCCGCGTCGGCCCAGCAGGCGCGCGAACGCAACCGCCATACCGCGGTCTGGAGCGGATCGTCACCTTCGGTCGTTCCCCAACCAGAACCAGCCATGGCGGAATGCGCCACGTCGCCCTCCCTTGGCACGCCATCGAGCACTCGAGTGGTGGCCGCATCTCAGCACGGATCCGGCGGCCCGGCCAAGGGGATGGGTGAAACTTTTCACAAAGTCGTGGGACTTCCCGGTCCCGAGGTTTGGGACCGTTCCGGGCCTCCGGGCGCCCCGCGGTCTCAGCTCATCCGCAGTGCCAGGAAGAAATCGAGCTTGTCCTCGAGGCGCGACAGGTCGCGCCCCGTCAACTGCTCGATCCGCCCGACCCGGTAGCGCAGCGTGTTGACGTGCAGGTGGAGCCGGGTCGCGCAGCGCGTCCAGGAGCCGTCGCAGTCGAGGAACGACTCCAGCGTCGGGATCAGCTCGGCGCGGTGGCGGCGGTCGTAGTCCCGCAGCGGGTCCAGCAGCCGGGCGGTGAAGGCCCGGCGGACGTCGTCGGGGACGAAGGGGAGCAGCAGCACGTGCGAGGCCAGTTCCTGGTGGCCGGCCGCGCACACCCGGCCGGGGCGCGCCGCCGCGACCCGCCGTGCGTGCCGAGCCTCCTCCAGCGCGCCGCGCAGCCCCTCCGCCGAGTGCACGGCGGCGCTGACCCCGAGCGTGACCCGCCCGTCGCCGTCCAGTCCGGCCGACAGCGGTTCCTGGACGGACGCCAGCAGCGCGTCCGCGAGTATGCCGGTCTCGGAACCGTCGTGCTCGCTGGAGACGGCCGGCAGCGGTACGAGGGCGACGGCCTCCTCGCCGGTGTGCGCCACCGCGATGCGGTCGGCGTGCTCGGGGCCGGTGGCCAGCGGGTCGACGAGGATTTCCTCCAGCAGGGTCTGGGCGACCGGGCCGGTCTCCGCCGAGCCTTCCGTGCCGTCCTCCCACTCGACGCGGGCCACGACGACCTGCCAGTGCGGGGCCGCGCCGAGGCCCGGCAGCAGCACCGGTGCCGCGACCCGCAGCCGGGCCGCGATCTCGGCGGGCGCGGCGCCCGTCTGCACGAGCTCCAGGACTTCCTGCGCGAGCCGCCGCCGCACCGTGCGCGCCGCGTCCCGGCGGTCCCGTTCGACCGCGATCAGCTGCGTGACGCCGTACAGCAGGTCGAGCCGCTCCTCGGCCCAGTCCCCGGCGTCCGCCTCCACGACCAGCAGCCAGTCGGACAGCACCGTCTCGCGCACGTCCCGGGGGGCCTGCGGCAGGCGCCCCGTGCCGGCCGCGGGCGGGCGGTGCCCCGAGCCGTGCACCGGGAAGAGGCTGTACGTCGTCGCGCCCAGGGCCACCCGGTGCGGCGCGCGCCGGCCCGCGCGGGTGGCCGCGAGATGTTCCGCCGCCAGGTTCGCGCACACCTCCGAGGACAGGGCGGAGCCGGCGTCCTTCGGGCCGGCGACGGGACGCCCGGTCGGGGACAGCACCCACGCCCGCAGGTCGAGGTCGGAGCCGAGCAGGTCCAGGACGACGTCGGGGCCGCCGCCCGCCGGGCCGGAGGTCATCATCCGGCGGTGCCGGTCCACCACGGCCGCGAGGTCGCCGGCCCGCTCGCCGGACACCTGGCGGACGACGTGCTCGGTGATGGTCGCGAAGGCGACCGACTCGTTCACCGCGAACAGCGGCAGCCGGTGCCGCGCGCACGCCAGCACCAGGTCCTCGGGCACGCTTCCCAGCTCCGCCTCACCGGCGGCGAGGGCGGCCACCTGGGCCTGCACCAGGAGGCGGACGAAAGGCTCGGAGTCGTCGGCGTCCCGGCGCCAGGCCAGGCCGGTGAGGACCAGTTCCCCGCCGGAGAGATAGCGGCTGGGGTCCCGCAGGTCGGTGGTCATCACGCCCCGCACGGAGCGGTCCAGCTCGTCCTCGCCGCCGAGCAGCTTGAGGCCCAGCGCGTCGGTGTCCAGCAGTGCGCGCAGCCGCATTCTCGTCGCCGCCGTTCTTTGTCTCGAAGTGTTCCAGGTCACGCGGCTGTGTCGCCCGTTTCCGGAGGAAAACGAGGAGGTGACTGAGCACCTCCTTTCATACGAATCTACAAGATGCCCGCGCTGGCCAGCCAACTCCTTCATGGTTTCTGCGACTGACCCTGGTGGAGCACCGGCCGGTGTACTGAGCGCACTCCACGTGAACACCACTTGAACGAGCCGGGCCCGCCGCACACGGATTGGCTCAATCTGTACGACTCACCAGACGAAGACGAAGAAGAGAGCCGGTCATGGACTTCCTTCGCCCCGCCAGCTGGGAGGAGGCGCTCGCCGCGAAGGCCGAGCACCCCACCGCTGTGCCGATTGCGGGTGGCACCGACGTGATGGTCGAGATCAACTTCGACCATCGCAGGCCCGAGTACCTGATGGACCTGAACCGCATCGGCGACCTCTCCGAGTGGGAGGTCGGCGAGGACACCGTGCGACTGGGCGCCTCCGTCCCGTACACCCGGATCATGGAACACCTCCGCACCGAACTCCCCGGACTCGCCCTCGCCTCGCACACGGTCGCCTCCCCGCAGATCCGTAACCGCGGCGGCGTGGGCGGGAACCTCGGCACCGCCTCCCCGGCCGGCGACGCCCACCCGGCGCTGCTCGCCGCCGGTGCCGAGGTCGAGGCCGAGTCGGTGCGCGGCAGGCGGCTGATCCCGATCGACGACTTCTACAAGGGCGTGAAGCGCAACGCGCTGGAGCCCGACGAGCTGATCCGGGCCGTGCACGTGAGGAAGGCCGACGGGCCGCAGCAGTTCTCCAAGGTCGGCACCCGCAACGCCATGGTCATCGCCGTGTGCGCCTTCGGCCTCGCCCTGCACCCCGAGAGCCGCACCGTCCGCACCGGCATCGGCTCGGCCGCGCCCACGCCGGTCCGGGCCACGGCCGCCGAGGAGTTCCTGAACGCGGCGCTCGACGAGGGCGGCTTCTGGGACAACGGAAAGATCATCACCCCGTCGGTCGCCAAGCAGTTCGCGGACCTGTGCTCCGCCGCCTGCAACCCGATCGACGACGTCCGGGGCACCGCGAGCTACCGCCGCCACGCGGTCGGCGTCATGGCCCGCCGGACGCTCACCTGGACCTGGGAGTCGTACCGCGGCGCCCGCCACACCACGGAGGGAGCCGCGTAATGCGCGTCAACTTCACTGTCAACGGACGTCCGCAGGAAGCCGACGACGTGTGGGAGGGCGAGTCCCTGCTGTACGTGCTGCGCGAGCGGATGGGCCTGCCCGGCTCCAAGAACGCCTGCGAACAGGGCGAGTGCGGCTCCTGCACGGTCCGCCTGGACGGTGTTCCGGTCTGCTCCTGCCTGGTCGCGGCCGGCCAGGCGCAGGGCCGCGAGGTCGTCACCGTCGAGGGCCTGGCCGACTTCGCCAAGGAACGCGCCCGGGGCTGCGCCACCGGCGCCTGCGGCAGCGCGAACGGCGGAAGCGGCGGAAGCAGCGAGAGCAGCGGCGCGGGCAACGGCACCACCCTCGACGAAGCCAAGCGGTGGCGGGCCAAGGGCACCGACTCCCAGACCGGCGAGGGCACCGAACTCGCGCCCGTCCAGCAGGCGTTCATTGACGCCGGCGCCGTCCAGTGCGGCTTCTGCACGCCGGGTCTGCTGGTCGCCGCCGACGAGATGCTGGAGCGCAACCCGAACCCGACCGACGCGGACATCCGCGAGGCGCTGTCGGGCAACCTGTGCCGCTGCACGGGCTACGAGAAGATCATGGACGCGGTCCGCCTGGCCGCGGCCCGTCAGTCCGAGGGGGTCTGAACATGGCTGCCACCGGCGCACCCACGAAAATCACCCAGGGATCCCAGACCAAGGGCGGCATCGGCGAGTCCACGCTCCGCCCGGACGGCACCCTCAAGGTCACCGGCGAGTTCGCGTACTCGTCCGACATGTGGCACGAGGACATGCTCTGGGGCCAGATCCTGCGCTCCACCGTCGCGCACGCCGAGATCGTCTCCATCGACACCGGCGAGGCCCTCGCCATGGCGGGCGTCTACGCGGTCATGACGTACGACGACCTGCCCACCCAAGTGCGCACCTACGGCCTGGAGATCCGGGACACCCCGGTCCTCGCGCACGGCAAGGTACGCCACCACGGCGAACCGGTCGCGATCGTCGCCGCCGACCACCCGGAGACCGCGCGCCGCGCCGCCGCCAAGATCAAGGTGGAGTACCGGGAGCTGCCCGTCATCACCGACGAGGCCTCCGCGACCGCCCCCGACGCGCTCCTCGTCCACGAGAACCGCGACGACCACCACGTCGGCCACGTCCCGCACCCCAACATCGTGCACCGCCAGCCGATCGTCCGAGGCGACGCCGACGCGGCAGCCGCCCGCGCCGACGTGATCGTCGAGGGCGAGTACTACTTCGGCATGCAGGACCAGGCCTTCCTCGGCCCCGAGTCCGGCCTCGCGGTGCCGTCCGAGGACGGTGGCGTCGATCTCTACATCGCCACCCAGTGGCTCCATTCCGACCTGCGTCAGATCGCGCCCGTGCTCGGCCTGCCCGAGGACAAGGTGCGCATGACGCTGTCCGGCGTCGGCGGCGCGTTCGGCGGGCGCGAGGACCTGTCGATGCAGATCCACGCCTGCCTGCTGGCGATGCGCACCGGCAAGCCGGTCAAGATCGTCTACAACCGCTTCGAGTCCTTCTTCGGCCACGTCCACCGCCACCCGGCGAAGCTCCACTACGAGCACGGCGCCACCAAGGACGGCAAACTCACGCACCTGAAGTGCCGCATCGTCCTGGACGGCGGCGCCTACGCCTCCGCCTCCCCGGCGGTCGTCGGCAACGCCGCCTCCCTGGCCGTCGGCCCGTACGTGGTCGACGACGTGGACATCGAGGCCATCGCCCTCTACTCCAACAACCCGCCCTGCGGCGCGATGCGCGGCTTCGGCGCGGTCCAGGCGTGCTTCGCCTACGAGGCGCAGATGGACAAGGTGGCCAAGGAACTCGGCATGGACCCGGTGGAGTTCCGCCGGATCAACGCCATGGAGCAGGGCACCGTCATGCCCACCGGCCAGCCGGTCGACTCCCCGGCGCCGGTCGCCGAACTGCTCCGCCGCGTCAAGGCGATGCCGATGCCTCCGGAGCGCCAGTGGGAGTCCAGCGAGGGCGCCGACGTACGGCAGCTGCCCGGCGGCCTGTCCAACACCACGCACGGCGAGGGCGTCGTCCGCGGCGTCGGCTACGCGGTCGGCATCAAGAACGTCGGCTTCTCCGAGGGCTTCGACGACTACTCCACGGCCAGGGTCCGCGTGGAGGTCGTCGGCGGCGAGCCGGTGGCCACCGTGCACACCGCCATGGCGGAGGTCGGCCAGGGCGGCGTCACCGTCCACGCGCAGATCGCCCGCACCGAACTGGGCGTCACCCAGGTCACCATCCACCCGGCGGACACCCAGGTCGGCTCGGCCGGCTCCACCTCCGCCTCCCGGCAGACGTACGTCACCGGCGGCGCCGTGAAGAACGCCTGCGAGCTGGTCCGCGAGAAGGTCCTGGAGATCGGCCGCCGCAAGTTCGGCTCCTACCACCCGGCCTGGGCCACCGCCGAACTCCTCCTGGAGGGCGGCAAGGTCGTCACCGACGGCGGCGAGGTCCTCTCCGACCTCGTGGACGTCCTGGAGGGCGAGGCCGTCGAGGTCGAGGAGGAGTGGCGGCACCGGCCGACCGAACCCTTCGACCTGCGCACCGGCCAGGGCAACGGCCACGTCCAGTACTCCTTCGCCGCGCACCGCGCCGTCGTCGAGGTCGACACCGAGCTGGGCCTGGTCAAGGTGATCGAGCTGGCCTGCGCCCAGGACGTCGGGAAGGCGCTCAACCCGCTCTCCGTCATCGGGCAGATCCAGGGCGGCACCGTCCAGGGCATGGGCATCGCCGTGATGGAGGAGATCGTCGTCGATCCCAGGACCGCCAAGGTCAGGAACCCGTCCTTCACAGACTACCTGCTCCCCACCATCCTCGACACGCCGACCATCCCGGTCGACGTGCTCGAACTCGCCGACGACCACGCGCCGTACGGGCTGCGCGGCATCGGCGAGGCACCCACCCTGTCGTCGACTCCGGCGGTCCTCGCGGCCATCCGGAACGCGACCGGGCTGGCGCTCGACCGCACGCCGGTACGACCGGAACACCTGACCGGCACGGCGTGAGTGACCCTCCGGGCGGCGCACGGAACGTCACACACTCCGCGCCGCCCGGAGCACACCCCAAGCCTCGCTCCGCTCGCGGTGCTTGACGCCCCACAACAACGCACGCAGCACCACGCAGGTACCACCACGTACACCACGTACGCAGCACCACGCAGGTACCACAACGCACGCACCACCACGCAGTACCACCACGCACGCACCACCACACACGCGTTCGTCTCGGGCCGTCCCCCGGGTCGTACTCATCCCAAATCCCGCGACCGCCCCGGCGGTCGACTCGGGTGCACCTATGAACCTTGGGAGACGGCCCCATGACCCAGCAGTCAGTGGAGCCCAAGACCACCGCCGAGGACGCGGGCGCGGGTTCCCGCGTCCCCGCCGGCCGGTCTTGGCTCGACCGGTACTTTCACATCACCCACCGCGGATCCACCGTCGCACGTGAGGTGCGCGGCGGTACCACCACCTTCATGGCGATGGCGTACATCGTCCTGCTCAACCCCGTCATCCTGTCCGGCAAGGACGCCGCCGGGGACACCCTGGGCCAGAAGGCCCTGATCACCGCGACGGCGCTCGCCGCGGCGGTCACCACGCTCCTCATGGGCTTCGTCGGCAAGGTGCCGCTCGCCCTGGCCGCCGGACTCTCGGTGTCCGGGGTGATCGCCGGGCAGGTCGTTCCCCAGATGACCTGGCCGCAGGCCATGGGCATGTGTGTGATGTACGGCGTGGTGATCATGCTGCTCGTGGTCACCGGGCTCCGCGAGATGATCATGAACGCCATCCCGCTCGCCCTCAAGCACGGCATCACGATGGGCATCGGCCTGTTCATCGCCATCATCGGCCTGGTCAAGGGCGGTTTCGTCCACGCGGGCAAGGCGACCCCGCTCACCCTCGGCCCCGCCGGAGAACTCGCCGGCTGGCCCGTCCTGCTCTTCGCGGGCACCTTGCTCCTGATCTTCATGCTCCAGGCGCGCGACATGCCCGGCGCGATCCTGATCGGCATCGTCACCGGCACGATCGTCGCCTCCGTACTGAACGCCACCGGGGTCATCGACCCGAAGCAGTGGGCCAACGGCGCCCCCGAGCTGCACGGCAGCGCCGTCTCGATGCCGGACTTCTCGCTCTTCGGCGACCTGGAGTTCGGCGGCTGGGGCGAGGTCGGCGCGATGACGGTCGGCATGATCGTCTTCACGCTGGTGCTGGCCGGGTTCTTCGACGCGATGGCCACCATCATCGGCGTCGGCACCGAGGCGAAGCTCGCCGACGACAAGGGCCGGATGCCGGGCCTGTCGAAGGCGCTGTTCGTCGACGGCGCCGGCGGCGCGATCGGCGGGGTCGCGGGCGGCTCCGGCCAGACCGTCTTCGTCGAGTCCGCGACCGGCGTCGGGGAAGGCGCCCGCACCGGACTCGCCTCGGTCGTCACCGGCCTGTTCTTCGCGGCCTGCCTCTTCTTCACGCCGATCACCGCGATCGTGCCGCAGGAGGTCGCCTCCGCCGCGCTGGTCGTCATCGGCGCGATGATGATGATGAACGCCCGGCACGTGGACTGGGCCGACCGGGCCACCGCGATCCCGGTCTTCCTGACCGTCGTCCTCATGCCGTTCACGTACTCCATCACCGCGGGTGTCGCCGCCGGCGTCATCTCCTACGTCGCCATCAAGGCCGCACAGGGCAAGGCCCGGGAGATCGGCGCGTTCATGTGGGCCCTGACGGTGATCTTCATCGTCTACTTCGCCCTCAACCCGATCGAGAGCTGGCTGGGCGTGCACTAGCCGCCGCCCGGGAACCCGTCACCCATCCTTCGTCAAAGGAGACCGACAGATGCTGGACATCGCCGATGAGCTGGACCGGTGGGTCGAGCAGGGACGCGACTTCGCCGTGGCCACCGTGGTGGCCGTCGGCGGCAGCGCCCCGCGCCAGCCCGGCGCCGCCCTCGCGGTGGACGCCGACGGCACGGCGATCGGCTCGGTCTCCGGCGGCTGCGTGGAGGGCGCCGTGTACGAGCTGTGCCGGCAGGCGCTCCAGGACGGCGAAACCGTCCTCGAACGCTTCGGCTACAGCGACGAGGACGCCTTCGCCGTGGGTCTGACCTGCGGCGGGATCATCGACATCCTCGTCACGCCGGTACGGGCGGACGACCCCGCCCGTCCGGCGCTGGCCGCCGCGCTCGCCGCCGCCGCGCGAGGTGAGGCGACGGCGGTGGCGCGGATCGTGAGCGGTCCCGCGGAACTGGCGGGCCGCGCGCTCGTCGTCCACCCGGACGGCACCCGCACGGGCGGTTTCGGCGCCCACCCCGAACTGGACCGCACGGTGGCCGCCGAGACGGGCGCCTTCCTGGACGCCGGCCGGACCGGCACCCTGGAGATAGGAGAGCAGGGCTCGCGTTGCGGAGCGCCGCTCACGCTGCTGATCGAGTCCTCCGTCCCGGCACCCCGCATGATCGTCTTCGGCGCGATCGACTTCGCCTCGGCACTGGTCCGCGCCGGCAAGTTCCTCGGCTACCACGTGACGGTGTGCGACGCGCGCCCCGTCTTCGCGACGCAGGCCCGCTTCCCCGACGCGGACGAGATCGTCGTCGAGTGGCCGCACGAGTACCTGGGCCGCACCGAGGTCGACGCGCGCACCGTGCTGTGCGTCCTGACCCACGACGCCAAGTTCGACGTACCGCTGCTCCAGCTGGCGCTGCGCCTGCCGGTGGCCTACGTCGGCGCGATGGGCTCCCGCCGCACCCACCTCGACCGCAACGCCCGCCTGCGCGAGGTCGGCGTCAGCGACCTGGAGCTGGCCCGCCTCAGGTCCCCCATCGGCCTCGACCTCGGCGCCCGCACCCCCGAGGAGACGGCCCTGTCCATCGCCGCCGAGATCGTCGCGACCCGCCGCGGCGGCACGGGCGCCTCCCTGACCGGCGCCCACACCCCGATCCACCACGACGGCCCGTCGTCGCCGACGGGGCGCATCGGCTCGGTGGCCTGATCGGTGCCGACCCCTGCTTGACCCGCACCTCCCAAGCCGGGAGCGCGAGCGATTCCCGGTACGTCGGCGGCCGCCCGCGGGAACCGGCAGTTGCCCGGTGTAGGTCATGGTCCGGCCCATGTGTCCGTACCCGCCACTAGGTTCCCCGTATGAAACCCGAGATGCTCGACAAGATGAACCGGTTCCGTGAGAAGGCGCTCGCGGGCGGCGTCCCGTCCGCCGAGGTGGAGAGGTGGCTCGAGGCCGCCCGCCCCTGCGCCACCCTGGCGTCCACCGTGGACGGGCCGGTCGTGGGCCACTTCGGCGGGCCCCACCTGCTCCCCGCCGACGCTCCCCACCTCCCGGCAGGGCTGAACCTGATCGCGCTGCTGGACCTCGCCGCGCTGCCCGACGACGCAACGACTCTGGTACTGCCCCCCGACGGCCGGCTCCTCTTCTTCGCCCGACTCCATCCCGACGACCTCGACGCTTCCGGCCGAGTGATGTACGTCCCCGTCGGCACGCCCCTCGAAGAACGCCCTGGGGACGACGGCTATGACCGCGCAGAGCTACGACTGGAGTACGACCTCTCCCTGCCGGACAACGAGGTGCTTATCGACCCCGTCGAGCACCCGCACGCCAAGGAACTGCGCCAGGCCTGGTCAGACGTGCTGTACGAGGACGGGCACCATCGCGACGGGACTCACCTGCAGATCGACGGATACTCCAGGGACTCCTACGGCGAGGACGACCCCATCACCGCGTCCGCCGCCATGGCGGCACAGAAGGCAGGGAAGCCGGAGGGCAGGAGGGCCGGCCCATGGGCACGGCCTCGTCCCGACGACTGGGCGCTTCTCGCTCAATGGCATGGCGGCGTCCTGGAGTTCGGTAACCTCCGCATCGGCGGTGACGTCTTCTGGACGATCGCGAGGAAGGACGTGAAGGCGCGGCGCTTCGACCAGGTGACCGTCCTGGGGTGCTTCGCAGGCCCGTGAGTTGATGCCCGATTCTGGCCGGCCGGCGGACCCAGACGGGTCTGCCCCCCGCGTACACGGTGGCCCGACAAGCGGGATGCGCGCTGACCGGCGAAGGGCCGCACCCCTACCTGGTCAGCGAAACCTCCGCGACCACCGGCCGGTGGTCCGACGCCACGGCCTCCGCCGGGACCGAGGCGCCGCGCACCCGCACGCCCTCGCCCACGGCCACGTAATCGATCCGCTTGACGGGTGCCGCGGCCGGATACGTGCCACCGGTGCCCGTGCCGGCGTCGCGCAGCTCCCGCCAGAGCGGGGCCAGTTCGGGAGCCGTCGGCTCGGCGTTGAAGTCGCCCAGCAGCACCTGCCGTGCCCCCGGCAGCTCCGCCCGCTCCCGCGCCATGATCCGCCGCGTGTCGGCGACCTGCGCCACCCGCACCGCCGGGTCGGACCGGTAGTCAAGGTGGGTCACGAACACCTGTACCGGCACTCCGCGCACCTTGAGCGTCACCTCGCCGAACCCGGGCGCGGGTGCCGGCACCGGGTTCGGGTCCTGCGTGGACAGGCGTGTGATCTCGTGGTTCGTCGCGGAGCGGACAGGGAAGCGGGACAGCACCGTCACGCCGTACTCGCGCCGCGGGTCACCGGCCTCCACGGGGTCGAGGCTGTAGATGGGGGCGAACGACACCCGCATGCCGAGCCGGCGCGCCAGTTCCTCGGCCGTGTCCAGCCCCTGACTGCGTGCACCCCAGTGCACGTCGACCTCCTGGAGGCCGATCACGTCCGCGTCGAGGGCGCGCAGTGCGGCGGCCTGCCGGTCGAGGTCGAAGACGCCGTCCGATCCGGTGCCGGCGTGGATGTTGTAGGTGGCGATGCGCAGCGGGACCGCGGCGCCCTCTCCCTGGTCGGCGGAGGCGGCCGGTGTCGCCACGGTCAGGCTCAACAGGGCAGCGGTCACGGACAGTTGGACGAGGGTGCGTGCTCTGGCAGACATGCCGGCACGGTACGCGGGAAACGCCCGCCGCGAGGCTTGCGGCGCGATCCCGTCCGCGACCCGTACCCCGTACGCCACCGGTGGTTCACGGACGCCGCAGCAGCTGGTTGACCGTGCGGCCGAAGGCGTACCGCCCCGCGCCGCCCAGCGCGCCGTCGAAGGCGGACGGCAGGAGACGGACCCGCAGCTCCTCGCGCCACACGACGCGGGTGCGGCCGCCGGGGCCGGGACGGACCTCGATCTCGGCCCAGCCCCCGACCAGCCGGCCGCGCTTCTCCAGCCGGCACAGACCGGGGGTGTCGTCCTGCGGTGGCTGCCAGACGGTCACTTCCATCCGGTCGTCGAAGGCGAGCGGGCCGGCACCCGTACGGGCCACGATCACCGTGCCCGGGCGGGTGGGCCCGGGGGTGGTGACGGTGACCCGGGTCAGGGGCACGGCGTCCCCGTGCCGTTGCCACGCGGTGAGCCGGCGCCAGGCCTCGTCGAGGGGGAGCGGGGCGGTGCGTTCGAGCGAGAAGATGGCCACGGAGCGATCGTAGGGAACCGGCCGCGTGACCGGGCGTAGGGCCTAGCGGTAGACCTTGCCCGGCTCGGCCTTCCCGGGGGCCAGCAGCTGGGGCACCGTCACGAAGACGTAGCCGCGCTTCTTGAGCGCGTCGATGATCCCGGGCACGGCGGGCACGGTGCCGTCGTAGAGGTCGTGCAGCAGGATGATGCCGTCCCGGGACGACTGCTTCAGGACGCGTTCGGTGATCAGGTCGGAGTCGTTCGTCGTGTAGTCCTTGGCGGTCACGCTCCACAGCACCTCCGCCAGCCCCAGTTCGCGGCAGATCTCGTGCACCGTGTCGTTGGTGCGGCCCTGCGGCGGGCGCATCAGGGTGGGGCGCCGCCCGGTCAGCCGCTCTATCTCCTTGTCGGTGCGCTCCAGTTCCTCGCGTATCTCGTCCGGTTCGGCGTCCGTGAGGATCTGGTGCGTCCAGGTGTGGTTGGCCAGCTCGTGCCCCTCGTCGGCCATGCGTCTGACCAGCTCGGGGTACGTGTCGATGTGCCGTTTGCCGAGCAGGAAGAAGGTCGCCGGGACCTTCTTCTCCTTGAGTATGTCGAGCAGCCGGGCGGAGTGCTCGCTCGGTCCGGCGTCGAAGGTCAGCGCGATGCACTTGACGCGGCCGCAGTCGACGGTGCCGAACCCGGCCTGTGCCCGGGTGCCCGCCGCGCCCCGGACGGAGCTGGGGGAGGCCGTCTCCAGCTTCGTACAGCTGCTCAGTGCGAGTGTCAGTGAGGCGGCGGCCGCGAGTGTCGCGAGTGCGCGCAACCTGGTCCCCGTTTTGGTCATCTTCCCGGTCAGCGAAGGCATGCGAGGACTATACATAGCGAGTATATACGCAGTTTATAGTGGTCTGTCGAATGTACGTTCGGGGTAGTGGGGTCGTTCATCGGGTTACTCAGCCGGCACGCACGTGACGCCGAGAGTGAGGAGGACCCCGTGAGCGAGAGCCCCGTGGGCGACAGCCCCTTGAGCGGACGCGTCTGGCGCCGGGCCCTGGTGACCGGCGGAGCCGGGTTCGTGGGATCCCACCTGTGCGGCCGCCTGCTGGCGGACGGCGCCGACGTCGTGTGCCTGGACAACCTGGCCACCGGCTCCCGCGGCAACGTGGCCGAACTGGAGCGGCACCGCGGCTTCCGGTTCGTCCACGCCGACGCCACCGACCCGGCGGCCCTGCGCGGCCTGCCCGGCCGGTTCGACCTGGTCCTGCACTTCGCGTGCCCCGCCTCGCCCGCCGACTACCTCCGGCTGCCCCTGGAGACCCTCGACGTCGGCAGCACCGGCACCCGCAACGCCCTGGAGCGGGCCCGCGCCGACGGCGCCCGCTTCCTGCTCGCCTCCACCTCCGAGGTCTACGGCGACCCGCTGGAGCACCCGCAGCGCGAGACGTACTGGGGCAACGTCAACCCGATCGGCCCCCGCAGCGTCTACGACGAGTCCAAGCGCTTCGCCGAGGCCCTGGTCACCGCCCACCGCCAGGTGCACGGCACCGACGCCGCCATCGTCCGCATCTTCAACACCTACGGCCCCCGCATGCGCACCGGCGACGGCCGCGCCGTGCCCACCTTCATCGCGCAGGCCCTGGTCGGCATGCCCCTCACCGTCGCCGGCGACGGCGGCCAGACCCGCTCCCTGTGCTACGTCGACGACACCGTCGACGGCGTCCTGGCACTCGCCGCGTCCGGCGAGACCGGGCCGGTGAACATCGGCGGCGCCGACGAGATCACCATGCTGGAACTGGCCCGCCGCGTCGTCGAACTCACCGGCTCCGGGTCCCGGATCCGCTTCGTGGAACGCCCCGTCGACGACCCCGCCCGGCGCAGGCCCGACACCACCCTGGCCCGGGAACGGCTCGGCTGGCAGCCGCGGGTCGGCTGGAGCGAGGGGCTGGAACGGACCATCGGCTGGTTCGCGCACTCCGTCGCGGCCTGACCCCCCACCGCGGACACTCACAGACGGTGACATGTCCGGTCATATCCGGAACCGAGTTGTCTCCAAGTGTTTGAGTCAGCCGCAGTGCGGCACCCGCGAGCCCAGAGAGACGCCAGTAGTCGCCCGGGACGGAGCACCCCCCATGCGCATCCTCGGTATCAACGCCCTGTTCCACGACCCGGCCGCGGCACTCGTCGTCGACGGCCGGACCGTCGCGGCCGCCGAGGAAGAGCGCTTCAGCCGCCGCAAGCACGGCAAGCGGCCGGTGCCCTTCTCCGCGTGGGAGGTACCGGAGCTGTCGGCACGGTGGTGTCTGGAGCACGCCGGGGTGCGGCCGGAGGAACTGGACGCCGTCGCGTACTCCTTCGACCCGGGGCTCGCCCGGCCCGCCCGTGACATGGGCCTGGACGACCCCTGGGACCCGCTGCGGCTGGAGTACGCCCGCCGCGCCCCCGAGTTCCTCGCCGAGGCGCTGCCCGGACTCGACCCCGACCAGGTCGTCTTCGTCCCGCACCACGTGGCGCACGCCGCCTCCGCCGGACCCGCCTCACCACACCCCGACAACGACGTCCTCGTCCTCGACGGGCGCGGCGAGTCCGCCTCCCACCTGGCCGGCCGCTACCGCGACGGCAAGCTCGACACCCTCGCCACGCAGGCCCTCCCGCACTCCCTCGGCCTGGTCTACGAGGAACTCACCGAGCACCTCGGCTTCCTGCGCAGCAGCGACGAGTACAAGGTGATGGCCCTCGCCTCCTACGGCACCCCCCGCCACCTCGACCGCCTGCGCGAGCACGTCCACGCCACCGGCGACGGCGGCTTCCGCGCCCACGGCGTCGACTGGGCGGCCCTCGCCCCGGCCCGCGCCAAGGGCGAGGACTGGACGAAGGACCACGCCGACCTCGCCGCGAGCACCCAGGCCGTACTGGAGGAACTGCTCCTCGAACTCGTCCACTGGCTGCACCGCGAGGCCCAGGGAGAGGCGCTGACCATGGCGGGCGGCGTCGCGCTGAACTGCGTCGCCAACTCGAGGATCGCCGCCCGCGGCCCGTACCGGCACGTGTGGGTGCAGCCCGCCGCCGGCGACGCGGGCACGGCCCTCGGCGGCGCCCTGCACCTGGCCGCGCAGGACGCCGTCCCCGAGCCCATGCCCGGCGCCGACCTCGGCCGGGGCTGGAGCGACGAGGAGATCCGCGCCTGGCTGGAGACGGCCGCGATCCCCTACGAGGAGCCGGACGACATCGCCGAGACCGTCGCCGAGGAACTCGCCCGGGACGGGGTCGTCGCCTGGTTCCAGGGCCGCAGCGAGTTCGGGCCGCGCGCCCTCGGCCACCGCTCCCTGATGGCCCACCCGGGCCGCGCGGAGAACCTGGAGCGGCTCAACCACGTCAAGGGCCGCGAGGAGTTCCGCCCGGTCGCGCCGATGGTGCTGGCCGACCGCGCCGCCGACATTTTCACCGGGCCGGTCCCCAGCCCGTACATGCTCTTCGTGCACGACGTCGCCCCCGCCTGGCGCGACCGCATCCCCGCCGTCGTCCACGTCGACGGCACCGCCCGCATCCAGACCGTCGAGGAACGCCGCGAGCCGCTCGTCGCCCGCATGCTGAACGCCTTCGAACGACGCACCGGGCTGCCCGTCGTGGTCAACACCAGCCTCAACACCGCCGGGCGGCCCATGGTCGACGACCCGCGCGACGCGCTGGAGTGCTTCGGCTCCGCACCCGTGGACCTGCTGGCCATCGGACCGTTCGCGGTGCGCCGGGGGAAGGCGTTCGCATGACCGGCACACCCGCGACCGGCGGCCCCGGGACGGGCTACGCCGTGGTCGTCCCCACCCTCGTGCGCGACACGCTGGCCGACTGCCTGGCCGCGCTGGCCGCCGCGACCGGACCCGGCCCCGACGAGATCATCCTCGTCGACGACCGGCCCGACCCCGAGGCGGACCCCGGCGCGCTG
The DNA here is from genome assembly GCF_049975785.1 of Streptomyces sp. WG7. Classification (NCBI taxonomy): domain Bacteria; kingdom Bacillati; phylum Actinomycetota; class Actinomycetes; order Kitasatosporales; family Streptomycetaceae; genus Streptomyces; species Streptomyces sp. WG7. Next base: position 22,915 of record NZ_JBNGGE010000013.1, on the reverse strand, counting down.
GAACACCCGCTGAGCGTCCTCGGCGACCTGCGCGAGCGCACGGTGGTGCTGCGCAGCGGGGGCCGCGGGCCCGCCGCCGCCCGCAACACCGGCCTCCGCGCGGTCACCTCGCCCTGGACCGCCTTCCTCGACGACGACGTCCAGGTCGGCCCGCACTGGTGCGACCAACTCGTCCAGGACCTCGCCGAGGCGGCCCCCGACACCGGGGCCGTGCAGGGCGTCATCGCCGTCCCGCTGCCCGGCGAGCGCCGCCCCACCGACTGGGAGCGCGGCACCGCCGGACTCGCGCGGGCCCAGTGGATCACCGCCGACATGGCCTACCGCACCGACGTGCTCAAGGAGGTCGACGGCTTCGACGAACGCTTCACCCGCGCCTTCCGCGAGGACGCCGACCTCGCGCTGCGCGTCCTCGACGCGGGCTGGCGCATCCGGCGCGGCCGCCGCACCACCCGCCACCCCGTGCGCGACGCTTCCCGCTGGGCGTCCCTCAAGCAGCAGCGCGGCAACGCCGACGACGCCCTGATGCGGCGGCTGCACGGCCCCGACTGGTGGGCCAAGGCGGTCGCGCCCAAGGGCCGGATCCGGCGCCACGCGGCGATCACCGCCGCCGGCGTGGCCGCCCTCGCGCTCGCCGCCGCCGGCCGCCCCCGCACCGCCGCGCTCGCCGGACTCGGCTGGGCCGCGGGCACCGCCGAGTTCGCCTGGGCCCGCATCGCCCCGGGACCGCGTACCCGCCACGAGGTCACGACCATGCTGGTCACCAGCGTGCTCATCCCGCCCGCCGCGACCTGGCACCGGCTGAGCGGACTGTGGCGCCACCGTGCCGCCCCCGCCTGGCGGGAGGTGGCCGCATGAGCCCCGTCAAGGCCGTGCTCTTCGACCGCGACGGCACCCTCGTCCACGACGTCCCCTACAACGGCGACCCCGAGCGGGTCCGGCCCGTCGAGGGCGCCCGGGAAGCGGTCGCGCTGCTGCGCGCACACGGCATCCGCGTCGGCGTCGTCACCAACCAGTCCGGCGTCGCCCGCGGCCTCGTCAGCGACACCGACGTCCGCCGCGTCAACCGGCGGATCGACGACCTGATCGGCCCGTTCGACGTCTGGGCGGTCTGCCCGCACGGCCCCGACGACGGCTGTCACTGCCGCAAGCCGCGGCCCGGCCTGGTCCTCTGGGCGGCCGGACGCATCTGCACCACCCCCGCCGACTGCGTCGTCATCGGCGACATCGGCGCCGACACGGAGGCCGCCGAACGCGCGGGCGCCCACGGCATCCTCGTCCCCAACGCGCGGACCCGCCCGGAGGAGACGGCCACCGCGGCCCACGTCGCCCCGGACCTCCTGACCGCCGTACGGGCGGTACTCGCCGGCCCGCCCCGGGGCCGGACCCTCGTGGACGAACGCCCCGTCGAGGCGGCGTTCGGGTCGGGCGCCGACGGAACGCGGCAGGAGGGGGCGCCCGCCACGGGCGTGGGGGGCACCGCGACGGCCGCTGCTGCCGAGGGAACCGCTTCCGCGTCCGGTTCCGGGTCTGGGCCTGGGGCGGCCGGGGCTGGTGCCGTGGTGGGGCCCGGTGGGAGGCCGCGCAGGGGCGTGGATGGTGCCGCGTCAGCCGCCGGCGCCGAGGGGACTGCCCCCGACCCCGCCTTGGCGTCGGCCCCCGCCCCCAGCGGCGTGGATGGTGCCGCGTCGACCGCTGGCGCCGACGGGACCGCCCCCGGCGCCGACGGGACCGCCCCCGACCCCGCCTCGGCGCCGGCCCCCACCCCCAGGCCTGGGGCCGCGCGGACCGAGGCCACCGTGGAGACCCGCGGGAGGCCGCGATGAAGGCGCTCGTCACGCGGCTCGACAGCTTCGGCGACGTGCTGCTCGCCGGGCCCGCCGTACGGGCCGTCGCCGCCCGGGCCGACCACGTCACGCTGCTGTGCGGGTCGCGCGGCGCGCCCGCCGCCCGCCTGCTGCCCGGCGTGGACGAGGTGCTGGTGTGGGACGCGCCGTGGGGCGGGTTCCAGCCGCCCGACGTCAGCCGGGCGGACATCGACGCGCTCGTGGACCGGATCGACGCCGACACCGCGCTGATCCTCACCTCCTTCCACCAGTCCCCGCTGCCCACCGCCCTGGTCCTGCGCCTCGCCGGTGTCCGGCACATCGCCGCGGACAGCGTCGACTACCCCGGCTCCCTCCTCGACCTGCGCCACCAGCGCGCCCCGCACGCCCACGAGGCCGAGGCGGCGCTGGACCTCGCCGAGGCGGCGGGCTTCCCGCGGCCCGACGACGGACGCCTGCGGGTGCGCACCCCGCCCCGCACCGACGACCTGACCGGCCCCGGCCCCTACGTCGTCCTCCACCCGGGCGCCAGCGTCCCCGCCCGCGCCTGGAGCCCCGAGCGCGGCGCCGAGGCCGTGCGCGAACTCGCCGCCGCCGGGCACCGCGTGCTGGTCACCGGCGGCCCCGACGAACGCGACCTCACCGCGTACGTCGCGGGCGAGCACGGCACCGACCTCGGCGGCCGCACCGAGGCCCCGGAACTGGCCGGTGTCCTCGCGGGCGCCGTCGTCGTCGTCACCGGCAACACCGCGCCCGCCCACCTCGCCGCCGCCGTCGGCACCCCGGTCGTGTCCCTGTTCGCACCCGTCGTGCCGGCCGAGCGCTGGCGGCCGTACGGCGTCCCGTACGTCCTGCTCGGCGACCAGGACGCGCCCTGCGCCGGCAGCCGGGCCCGGGACTGCCCCGTCCCCGGCCACCCCTGCCTGAACACCGTCACCGCGACCGACGTGGCGGCGGCCGTCGAGAAACTCCTGGGGGAGGCATGAGGATCCTCATCTGGCACGTGCACGGGTCGTGGACCACGGCCTTCGTGCAGGGCCCGCACACCTACCTCGTCCCCGTCACCCCGGACCGCGGACCCGACGGCCTGGGCCGCGCCCGCACCTGGGACTGGCCCGACTCCGTCGTGGAAGTACCCCCGGAGCGGTTGCGGGACGAGCACATCGACCTCGTGATCATCCAGCGCCCCCACGAACTCGCCCTGGTCGACCAGTGGCTCGGGCGCCGCCCCCCGCTGGTCTACCTGGAGCACAACGCCCCCGACGGTGACGTGCCCGACACCCGCCACCCCGCCGCCGACCTCCCCGACGTCACCACCCTCGTCCACGTCACCCACTTCAACCGGCTGATGTGGGACGCGGGTCCCACGCCGACGACCGTCGTCGAACACGGCATCGTCGACCCCGGCCACCGCTGGACCGGCGAGCTGGACCGTGCCGCCGTCGTCGTCAACGAGCCGATCCGGCGCGGCCGTACGACCGGAACCGACCTGCTCCCCGCCTTCTCCCGCGCCGCCCCGCTCGACGTCTTCGGCATGCGCACCGAGGGACTCGCCGAGCACATCGGCGTCGACCCCGACCGCTGCCGCACGCGGGACGTCCCCCAGGGCGACCTGCACACCGAACTGGTCCGCCGCCGCGTCTACGTCCACCCCGTCCGCTGGACCTCCCTCGGACTGTCCCTCCTGGAGGCCATGCACCTGGGCATGCCCGTGGTCGCCCTCGCCACCACCGAGGTCACCGAGGCCGTCCCCCCGGGCGCCGGGGTGGTCTCCAACCGCATCGACGTACTGACCGACGCCGTACGCGACTTCCTCGCCGACCCGCTGCACGCGCGGACCGTCGGCGACGGGGCCCGTGCGGCGGCCCTGTCCCGCTACGGGCTGTCCCGCTTCCTGGACGACTGGGAGCGGCTGCTGAAGGAGGTGACCCGATGAGGATCGCCATGGTGTCCGAGCACGCGAGCCCGCTCGCCGCGCTCGGCGGCGTCGACGCCGGTGGACAGAACGTCTACGTGGCCCGTCTCACCGAGGAGTTGGCCAAGCGCGGCCACGACGTCACGGTCTACACCCGCCGGGACGCCACCGCTCTGCCCGACCGGGTGCCGCTGCCCGGCGGCGCGGTCGTCGAGCACGTGCCGGCCGGACCACCCGCGGCCGTGCCCAAGGACGAACTGTTCCCGCACATGCCCGCCTTCGGCGCCCACCTGGCCCGCGCCTGGGCGCGGGAGACACCGGACGTGGTGCACGCCCACTTCTGGATGTCCGGCATGGCCTCCCGGATCGGCGCCCGGCCCCACGGCATCCCCCTCGTGCAGACCTTCCATGCCCTGGGCACCGTCAAGCGGCGCCACCAGGGCATGCGGGACACCAGCCCGTACGAGCGCATCGGCATCGAACGGCAGCTCGGCCGCGCCTGCGAAAGGGTCCTGGCCACCTGCACGGACGAGGTCGTCGAACTCGGCGACATGGGCGTACCGCCCCGGCAGGTGTCCGTCGTCCCCTGCGGCGTGGACGCCGAGCACTTCCACCCCACCGCCGACACCGGCCGCACCCCCGCCCGCACGGAGCGGCACCGGCTGCTCGCCTGCGGCCGGCTCGTGCCCCGCAAGGGCTACGACCAGGCCATCCGCGCCCTGGCCCGGATCCCCGACGCCGAACTCCTCGTCGCGGGCGGACCGCCGGCCGGCGGACTCGACGCCGACCCGGAGGCACAGCGCCTGACCGCGCTCGCCCGCCGCACCGGCGTCGCCGACCGGGTCCGGCTGCTCGGCGCCATCGACCCCGAGGACATGCCCGCCCTGCTCCGCAGCGCCGACCTGGTGCTGTGCACCCCGGTCTACGAACCCTTCGGCATCGTGCCGCTGGAGGCGATGGCGTGCGGCGTGCCGGTCCTCGCCACCGACGTCGGCGGTCACCGCGACTCCGTGGCCGACGGGACCACCGGCCGGCTGGTCCCCCCGCAGGACCCCGAGGCCATCGCGGACGCCTGCCGTGAACTCCTCGCCGACGAACGGCTGCGCCGCCAGTACGGCAGGAACGGCCGCGACCGCGTCCTGCGGCACTACACCTGGGCGCGGGTCGCCGACGGCGCGGAACAGGTGTACCGCCTGACCCTCGCCGACCACGCACTGTCGAAGGAGGTGGCGTGATGACCGTGACCCCGCCCGTCGTCGGGCACTGCGACGAACTCCAGGAGGCGCTGGGAGTGTTCCGCGCCTCCGCGCACATCACCGAGCGCTGGGGCTCGCGGCTCGCCGCCGTCCTCTCCGGCGGCGGCCGGCTGCTGGCCGCCGGCAACGGCGGCAGCGCCGCCCAGGCGCAGCACCTGACCGCCGAACTCGTCGGCCGCTACCGCGACGACCGCCCGCCGTTCTCCGCCATCGCCCTGCACGCCGACACCTCCTCCACCACCGCCATCGCCAACGACTACGGCGTCGACGAGGTCTTCGCCCGCCAGGTCCGCGCCCACGGCCGCGCGGGCGACGTCCTGATGCTGCTGTCCACCAGCGGCGCCAGCGCCAACCTGCTCTCCGCGGCCGACGCCGCCCGCGCGGCCGGGGTACGCGTGTGGGCGCTCACCGGCTGCGAGCCCAACCCGCTCATGGCGGGCAGCGACGAGTCGCTGTGCGTGGCGGCCCCCTCGGCGGCCACCGTGCAGGAGATCCACCTGGTCGCCGTGCACATGATCTGCGCGGCCTTCGACGCCGCACTGGAACGAGGCGTACGGGGCGCACGAGGCGCACCGGGAGCACGCGGCAAGGGAACGCGGAGGTGACGGGACGCATGGCTATGGCTGACAGGACGCCCCTGGTCGTGGTCGGCGACGCCCTGCTGGACCGCGACCTGACCGGCTCCGCCGACCGGCTGGCGCCCGACGCGCCGGTTCCGGTCGTGTCGGAGTGCGCCGAACGCGTACGTCCGGGCGGCGCCGCGCTCGCAGCGTACCTCGCCGCCCGCGACGGCCGCGAGGTCACCCTGATCACGGGCGCGGGCGACGACCCGGCGAGCACGGCCCTGCGCGAACTCCTCGCCCCCTGGCTGACCCTGATCCCGCTCCCGCTGACCGGCACCTTGCCCGAGAAGACCCGCGTCCTGGCGCAGGACCGCCCCGTCGTCCGCCTCGACCGCGGCGGCGGCCGGGCCCGCGCGGCCACCGACGAGGCCCGTGCCGCGCTGCGCTCCGCCCGCGCCGTCCTGGTCTCCGACTACGGCCGCGGCACCGCGGACACCCTGCGGGACGTACTGGCCGCCCGCCCGCCGCTGGTCTGGGACCCGCACCCGCGCGGAGGCCCGCCGGTTCCCGGCACCCGGCTGGTGACACCGGCCGAGAAGGAGGCGCACGGCTTCGCGCCCCGGAACGGGCACTCCCCGGGCGGCCTGCGCGCCGCCGCGCTCGACGCCGCCGCCCTCGTACGGGACTGGCGGGTCGCCGCGGTGACGGTGACCCTCGGCTCGCGCGGCGCCCTCCTCTCCTACGGCGAACACCCCCTGCTCGTCCCCGCGCCCACCGCCCACCACGGCGACTCCTGTGGCGCGGGCGACCGGTTCGCCGCCACCGCCGCCGGGCTGCTCGCCGACGGGGCGCTGGTGGGGGAGGCCGTCGAGGGCGCCGTGGCCGCCGCGACGGCGTTCGTCGCGGCGGGCGGAGCGGGCGCCCTGCCCCCCGCGGACTCCGGCCCGCCGTCCTCCTCGCCGCCCGACACCGACGATCCGCACTCCCTGGCCGCCCGCGTCCGCGCCCAGCACGGCACGGTGGTCGCCGCGGGCGGCTGTTTCGACCTGCTGCACGCCGGCCACGTCGGCCTCCTCCAGGCCGCCCGGCGGCTCGGCGACTGCCTGGTCGTCTGCGTCAACTCCGACGCCTCCGTCCGGCGACGCAAGGGCGACGGCCGCCCCGTCAACCCCCTCGCCGACCGCGTCCGCGTCCTGCGCGCCCTCGCCTGCGTCGACGCCGTCGCCGTCTTCGACGAGGACACCCCCGAACGCCTCCTCGGCGACCTGCGCCCCGACGTCTGGGTCAAGGGCGGCGACTACGCGGGCGCGGACCTCCCCGAGGCCGGCCTCCTCCAGGAGTGGGGCGGCCAGGCCGTCCTCCTGCCCTACCTGGACGGCCGCTCCTCCACGGCCCTGATGGCCCGCGCCGCCGAGGGGGTGCGATGACGCACGGCACCCCGGCCACGGAGCGCGGCCGAGCCACGGCCCCACTGTCCACCGGTCGCCCACTGTCTGCCGGTCGCCCACTGTCTGCCGGTCGCCCGCCGTCTGCCGGTCGCCCGCCGTCTGCCGGTCGCCCGCCGACGCACGGCACCGCACCCCCGGCCTCGGCCGGCGGCCCGGTGACGGGCGACCCCGTGCATCCGCCGTCCGCCGGGATGGCGCACCCGCCCGACGCGGGTCCGGTGGCCGTCGGCCCGGCGCGCGGTGGGATGGCGCCCGGCGGGCCGTCTGCGGGCCGGGGGACAGGGTCGTCCGCCGGTGGGCCCGTGACGGGCGACCCCGTGCATCCGCCGTCCGCCGGGATGGCGCACCCGCCCGACGTGGGTCCGGTGGCCGTCGGCCCGGCGCGCGGTGGGATGGCGCCCGGCGGGCCGTCTGTGGGCCGGGGGACAGGGCCGTCCACGGGCGGTGCGGTGCCGGGGGAGGGGACGCGGGCGGTGTCCGCCGGACGTGCCGGGGCGGGCGGGTCGGGGCCTCCCGCGTCCGCCGGTGGGCCCGTGACGGGCGACCCCGTGCATCCGCCGTCCGCCGCGATGGCGCACCCGCCCGACGCCGGCGCCGCGTACGCCGCCTCGGACGCGGGGCGGCACGAGGGCGGTGGGCGGGCGCGCCCCCGACTGCTCGTTCTGCGTGCCCTCGGGCTCGGTGACCTGCTGGCCGGGGTGCCCGCGCTGCGCGCGCTGCGCCGCGCGTACCCCGGGCACGAGCTGGTGCTGGCGACCCCCGCCGAGCTGGCGCCCGTCGTCGCGGCCACCGGTGCCGTGGACCGGCTGCTGCCCGCCGCCGAGCCCGGCCGTGAGGTCCCGCGCACCCTCGACTGGACCGGCCCGCCCCCCGACGTCGCCGTCGACCTGCACGGCAACGGGCCGCCCAGCCACCGCCTGCTGACGGGCCTGCGCCCGCTGAGGCTGCTGGCGTTCGCGCACCCCGGGACGCCGGAGGTCGACGGGCCGCCCTGGTACGCCGACGAGCACGAGCGTGACCGGTGGTGCCGGCTGCTGCGGGCGTACGGCATCGACGCCGACCCGGCCGACCTGCGGCTGCCGCGTCCTGACGTACCGTCCCCCGCCCCCGGCGCCGTCGTCCTGCACCCCGGCGCCGGCGCCCCGTCCCGCTGCTGGCCCGTGGAACGGTACGCGGCCGTCGCCGAGGCGCTGCGCGCACGGGGACGCCGGGCCGTCGTCACCGGGGGAGCGGACGAGGCCGACCTGGTGGCCAGGCTGGCCAAGCTCGCCCACCTGCCCGACACGGACGTGTTCGGCGGCGGCCTGCCCCACGACCGGCTCTCCGCCCTGGTGGCCGAAGCACGCGCCGTCGTCAGCGGCGACACCGGCATCGCCCACCTCGCCGTCGCCCACGCCACGCCCTCCGTCACCCTGTTCGGCCCGGTCCCGCCCAGCCGCTGGGGCCCGCCGGACCATCCCCGGCACCGCACCCTGTGGCACCCGGGCCCGGACGGCGACCACGGCGACCACGGCGACCCGCACGGCCACCAGCCCGACCCCGCGCTGCTGCGGATCACCACCGACGACGTCCTGGCAGCCCTCGACGCACTGGACGCCCTGGAAGAGGCACCATGAACCACGCCACGAACCGCGGCCCGTCGACCACCCGCGAACACTCCCACGCCGACCCCACCCGGCCCGCCCCCGTCGGCGTCGTCATCGCCACCCGCAACCGCTCCGCGAGCCTCGCCGTCACCGTGCGCCACCTGCTCGCCCTGCCCGAACGCCCCGAGGTCCTCGTCGTCGACAACGCCTCCACCGACGACACCCGCGCCATGCTGGCCCGCGACTTCCCGAAGGTCCGCCTGCTCGCCCTGCCGTTCAACCGCGGCGCCCTCGCCCGCACCCACGGCGTCCGCGCCCTCGACACCCCGTACGTGGCGTTCAGCGACGACGACTCCTGGTGGGCACCCGGCGCTCTCGCCACCGCCGCCCGGCACTTCGACGAACACCCCCGGCTCGGCCTGCTCGCCGCCCGCACCCTCGTCGGCCCCGACGACGCCGCGGACCCCCTCAACGACCTGCTCGCCGCCTCCCCCCTCGGCCCGGCCACCGACCTGCCCGGCACCCAGGTCCTCGGCTACCTCGGCTGCGCCGCCGTCGCCCGCCGCACGTCCTACCTCGACGCCGGCGGCTACCACCCGCTGCTCTTCTTCGGCGCCGAGGAGACCCTCCTCGCCTACGACCTCGCCGCCCGCGGCTGGGGCGTCACGCACTGCCCCGACGTGGTCGCCCACCACCACCCGCACCCCGGCCCCCGCACCGACCGCCCGGCCGTCGTACGCCGCAACGAACTCCTCACCGCCTGGCTCCGCCGCCCCCTCCCGTACGCCCTCGCCCGCACCCGCGCCCTCGCCGCCGACGCCCGCCACGACCCGCACGCCCGGCGCGCCCTGCGCGAGACGCTCACCCGCCTGCCCGCCGCCCTGCGCGCCCGCAGGCCCCTGCCCCCGCACGTGGAGCGCGCCGCCCGCCTCCTGGACACGGCGAGCGGAGCGACCTCATGACCGACACCCGGACCACCGTCGTCGTCATCACCCACAACCGGTGCCCCGAACTCCTGCGCACCCTGGACCGCCTCGCCGAACTCCCCGAGAAACCCCCGGTGATCGTTACCGACAACGCCTCCACCGACGGCACCGCCTCCGCGGTCGCCCGCCACCACCCGGACGTACGGCTCCTGCGCCCCGGCCGCAACCTCGGTGCCGTCGGCCGCAACCTGGCGGTGCGTCAGGTCACCACGCCCTACGTCGCCTTCTGCGACGACGACTCCTGGTGGGCGCCGGGCTCCCTGTCCGGGGCCGCCGACCTGCTCGACCGGCACCCGGCGGTCGGCTCGGTCACCGCCCGCATCGTCGTCGAACCCGACGGCACCGAGGACCCGATCGTCGAAGAACTGCGCGACTCGCCCGTACCCCGCCCCGACTGGCTCCCCGGACCGGCCCTCGGGTCCTTCCTGGCCGCCGCGACCGTACTGCGCACCGACGCCTTCCGGGCCGCGGGCGGCTTCCACCCCCGGCTGTGGCTGGGCGGCGAGGAGGAGCTGCTCGCCGCCGACCTGGCGGCGAACGGCTGGTGGCTGACGTACGCCGACGACCTGACGATCCACCACCACCCTTCGGTCGTCCGGGACGCGACGCTGCGCCGGGCCCACGGCATCCGCAACACCCTGTGGTTCACCTGGCTGCGCCGCCCGGCCGGCCCGGCCCTGCGCCGCACCCTCCACCTGGCCCGCACCGTCCCGCGCGACACCGCGTCCCTGCGCGCCTTCGCCGAGGCCACGGCCGCCCTGCCGTGGGTACTGCGCGAACGCCGGGTGCTGCCGCCGGAGGTCGAGGCCCGCCTGCGCTCACTGGAACCCGCCCAGCGCGACTCGACCGCCCGCAGCTACACGGGCTGACGCCCCCGCCCACCACCACACCGGCCGACTCCGCGCCGAGGGGACGCGGGGTCGGCCCGCCACTCCAACGTCACCTTGCCGGTCTGCCGGTCTGCCGGTCGGGTGGCCACGGCTGCGTGGTCACGGCTGCGTACCGAAGTACCGATCGGGGCCCGGGCGCAACCGGCCTTGGGTGATGCTCCGGTCGCAAGGAGGGGCCGAGAGGGGACCGAAGGGGGGCCGAGTGGTGGCGACAGGATGGCGTACGGGGCGGTGGCGGTCGGTGCCGGGGCGCCTGATGCTGGCGCTGCTGCCGGCCGGTGTGGTGGGAGTGGTCGTCTGGGCGGCCACCCGCTTCGGGCTGGACAAGGCGGATCAGACCTCCGGCGTCGTCGGAGGCGTGGTCGGCCTGATCAGCCTGCTGGTCTCCCTCTTCCCCCTCCGCACCCCTGCGGACGCGGAGGCGCCGACGGGAGGGGCGGGGACCGGCCGTGCCTGGATCTCCACCGCGGCCCGGCATTCCTCCTACCAGCCGCCTCGGCCGCAGACCCCCGTACGCGGCCGGGACCAGGAGATCGCCACGCTGCGCCGGCTCACCCGGGAGGGCGGGGGCGGGCTGGCAGTGGTGTGCGGGGCGGGCGGCTTGGGCAAGACCACACTCGCCGCCGAAGCCGCCCGCCAAGCCGAGCAGGCGGGGCAGGCGGTGTTCTGGGTGCGCTGGCAGGACGACCGCGCCCGGCTCGCCGACGACCTCACCCGTGTCGCCCAGCTCCTCGGGCTCGGTCGGCAGCCGCAGCGACCTCGCGAACGCCTTGTGCGGCCTCGGTCGTTTCGAGGAAGCGGTGGAGTTGCACCGAGGTGCGCTCGTCGACCGTGAACGGCTCCTCGGACCCGATCACCCCCACACCCTCACCAGCCGCGACAACCTCGCAGCAGCCCAGGCCGCACTCACGACGGGTACGAGACGAAGGAGCTGGTGGCGCACATCCTGATGCCCGCGCCGCCCGGCCCGTTCCCGCCAGGCCTGCTCCCGCCCGGCTGCGGCCGCCCGGGCCGGGCCGGCGCCACGGCGGGGCGGGCCCCTACCGGCGGGCCGCCCCCGCCCCCAGCGCCGCCACCAGCGCGTCCGCGGCGTCCGGGAGCGGCCGGGCCGACCGGAACCCGGCGCCGGTCCGCCCGGCCTCCTCCCGTCCGTCGGTCAGGCACCAGTCCCACCACCGGTCCAGCACGCCCTCCTCCAGCCGTTCGGCGGCCACCAGCGCCGGCCAGCCGCAGGCGCGCGCCTGCGCCGTCACCTTGGCACCGCCCGCGACCGGGTCCACCGCCAGCGCGGGCGTCCCGGCCCGCAGCGCCAGGACCAGTCCGTGCAGCCGGTCGGTGACGACCAGGTCCAGCCGGGCCAGTACGGCCTCCAGCTGGGCCGGCGTGCCGCACAGCCGCCAGTCGTGTGCGTCGAGCCGCGTCTCCAGCTCCAGCCGGGCGCAGTCCTTGCCGGCCAGCCAGCGCGTCAGCCCCGCGGCGACCTCCTCGTGCCGCCGCTGTCCCCCGTACTCGTGCTGCCCGTGGGTGAGGACCACCCCGACGACCGGCCGGGCGGGCAGCGCGGGTGCGCGGGCCGCGAGGTCCGGGGTCGGCGCCGCGCCGGCGGCGTCCCGGGCCAGCACCTGGTGGAAGCCGGTCACGGCCGGGGACTCCGGGTCGACGACGGAGACGCCGACGGCGATCCGCACGCAGTGCGCGAACCGCCGGTGCACCTCCTCGACCTGCGGCCCGTGTGCCGGGCCGCACACGAAGACCAGCCGGGAGTACGCCGCCGGGTCCACGTCCGCGAAGTGCCGCCCGTCCGCCCGGAACCCGGGGCTCCACACGACGTCGTAGGCGAGCCCCGCGCCGCGCAGCACCTCCTCCACCCGCCGCAGCGCCAGCACGTCCCCGGCGGTCGCCTCCCCGTGCAGGAAGCTGAACCAGCCGGTCACCAGGATCCTGTCTCGTCCGTGCACAGTGCGCACGGGTGCCCCGACGCCGCCGCGGCAATCACCGGTGGCCGGTCAGGTCCACCGTCCCGCCCCCCGGCGAGCGGATCGGGCTCCCGGGGCTCCCGCGCGGCGGTGGGGGCGGATCCCCGGGCCGGGAGACTCGAACGCGGCGTGCTCCGGCTCGTACGGCGGGTGGGTCATGGCTCGCGCCTCGCGTCGCCCTGCCGCGAGCGGACGTACGCCTCGGCGGCGGGCGCGTACAGCAGGAACAGCCCCGGGATCGCGAGAACGGCGGCCACCAGGAGGATGAGGCCGCCGTACAGTGGGTCGACGAGCGCGAACGGGGCCGCGAGCAGCAGGGTCAGCACGGTCAGACAGGCGGCCGTGGTACGGGCGATCCGCCGCCCGCGGCCCGCTCGTACCGCGAACCAGACACAGGCGAGCCACAGGGCGGGCATCAGGGTCTGCCCCGCGTGCTGATCGGTTGTTCCCGCGACGGCCGCGGTCAGCGTCCCCAGCACCAGCAGGACCACGGCCAGGGTGACGCTCGTCGGTCGGCGGAGGATGCCGGGAGTCATTGGTTCACTTCCTTCGTGTGCCTTTCCCCGAAGCGGGGCGAAACGGGTGCGGGGCGGCGCGACCGCGACGGACACGGCGGTCGCGCCGTCCCGCACTCCCCCGGCCACCGATTCCACCGCGGCACACCATTGTTCAGCAGCCCGGACGCGGCACTGAACAACGCGGAACGACACGGTGAGGCCCATGGACACGGCACGGCACGGAACGGCACGGCACGGAACGGCGCGGAGCCATGCGGAACCGCGGTGAAGACACCGTGAACTCCCCGTGCGCCACCCCCGTTGAACATCTGTCCGGTTGCCGCCCCGTCCGGCGGCTCCCTACCGTGGGCGCCCGTACGGAAACCGAGAGCGACGAGCGGCGACGGGGCGGGCGGGGACACGTGAGCGGACGCGGAGTGGGACGCCGGGAGCGACGGCTCGACCCGGGGGCCGGACCGGTGCAGCGGTTCGCCGCGGAACTGCGCGCCCTGCGGGAGTCGGTGGGGCGCCCGACGTACCGGACGATGGCGGAGAAGGTCCCGTTCTCGGTGACCGCCCTGTCGCAGGCGGCGGCCGGCCGGCAGCTCCCCACCCTCGCGGTGACCCTCGCCTACGTCGACGTCTGCGGCGGCGACCCGCGGGAGTGGGAGCGGCGCTGGCGCGAGGCGAGCGCGGAGGCCGCCGCCCTCGCCGCAGCGGACGAGGGCGCCCGGCCGCCGTACCGGGGCCTGACACGGTACGAACCGGACGACGCCGCCCTCTTCTTCGGGCGCGACCGGCTCGTGGACCGGCTGGCCGACCTGACCCGCCGGCACCGCTTCACCGCCGTCTTCGGCCCCTCCGGCAGCGGCAAGTCCTCCCTGCTGCGGGCCGGCCTGATCCCCCGCCTGCGCGCGCCGGGGGACGGTCCGGACGCACCCGCGGCCCCAGCGGCCGTACGCATCCTCACTCCCGGCCCCGACCCGTCGCGCACCCACGCCGGCCGGCTGACCCCCGTCCCGGACACGGACGCGGACACCTGGCTGATCGTCGACCAGTTCGAAGAGCTGTACACCCTCTGCGCGGACCCGGACGAGCGGAACGCGTTCGTCGACCGGCTGCTCGCCGCCACCGCACCCGGCAGCTCACTGCGGGTGGTGATCGCCGTACGCGCCGACTTCCTGGGGCGGTGCGCCGAACACCCCGGCCTCACCGCGGCGTCGCAGGACGCCACGCTGCTCGTCGGCCCGATGTGCCGGGAGGAGCTGAGGGAGGCCGTCGTCCGGCCGGCCGCCGCGGCAGGACTGGTCGTCGAACGCGCCCTGACCGCACGGCTGCTCGACGAGGTGGAGAACGCGCCGGGCGGACTGCCGCTGATGTCGCACGCGTTGCTGGAGACCTGGCGGCACCGCACCGGCCGGACCCTGACCGAGTCCGCGTACGAGGCGGCCGGGCAGCTGCGCGGCGCCGTCGTCCGTACCGCCGAGGAGGCGTACGGCGAACTCACCGCCCCCCAGGCCGACCTGGCCCGACGCGTCCTGCTGCGGCTCGTCGCGCCGGGCGACGGCACCCCCGACACTCGGCGGCCCGCCGAGCACGCGGAACTCGACCTCGGCGACCCCGACGGCACCCGTGCCGTGCTGGACCGGCTGGTCCGGGCCCGGCTGCTCACCCTCGACGACGGCACCGTCGAACTGGCCCACGAGGCGCTCATCACGGCCTGGCCGCGGCTGCGCGGCTGGATCGACGCCGAACGCGACCGGCTGCGCGTCCACCGGGCGCTGTCCGAAGCGGCCCGCACCTGGCTGACCCTGGGCAGGGAGAGCGCCGCGCTCTACGCGGGCTCGCGCCTGTCCGCCGCCCACGACGCCTTCCCGCGCGACCATCGCCGTGCGGAACTCACCCCGGTGGAACGCGAGTTCCTGGCCGCCTCGCTCGGACGGCGGCGGCGCGCGGTACGGCTCCGGCGCGGCCTGTCGGCCGCCCTCGCCCTGCTGGTGCTGGTCGCCTCGGGCACCGCCGTCGTCGCCCTCAGGGCGCGGGCCGCGGCCCAGGCCGAGCGGGACGACGCCGTCTTCGGCCGGATCACCGCGGAGGCCGACCGGCTGCGCGGCACCAACACCGCGCTGACCGCCCGGCTCGACGTCGCCGCGCTCGGCATGCGCTCCACCCCCGAGCTGCGGACCCGGCTCACCACGGACGCGGGCCGGGTGCTGTCCACCCGGCTGCCCGGGCACGAGGGCGTCGGCAGCGCGGTGGCGTTCGCCCCCGACGGCGAGACCCTCGCCAGCGGCGGCCACGACGGCACCGTCCGGCTGTGGGACACCGCGGGACCGGGCGCGGCGGGCGCGGGCGAGCCGCTCGGCGAGCCGCTGCGCATCACCGGTGCACCGGTGGGCGCCGTGGCGTACTCACCCGACGGCGCCCTGCTGGTCGCGGCCGGGCACGGCGGCGCCGTCCGGCTCTGGGACGCACGCGAACGCGAGCGGCCACGGCCCGTCGGCCGGCCCCTGGTGAGCCACGACGGGGAGACCGTCGTCGCCGTCGCCTTCGCGCCGGACGGCGGCACTCTGGCCACCGCCGGCGACGACGGCACCGTCCGCCTGTGGGACGTGGGCGACCCGGCCGGGCCCGCACCGCTCGGCGAACCCGCCCGCGCCGACGCCCGCAGCGTCCGCGACGTCGCCTTCGCCCCGGACGGCCGCACCCTCGCCACCGCCGGCTACACCGGGACCGTACGGCTGTGGAGGCTGGCCGGCGACGACGGGATGAGGCCGCTCGGCGAGCCGGGGCGCGCACACGAGGAGGCGGTCTGGTCGGTGGCGTTCTCCCCGGACGGCCGGACCCTGGCCACCGCCGGCTACGACGACACGGTGCGCCTGTGGGAGGTGTCCGCACCGGGCGGCCCGACCCCGCTGGGCGACCCGCTCACCACGCACACCGCCGCCGTGTGGGCCGTGGCGTTCAGCCCCGACGGACACACGCTGGCCACCGCCGGACACGACGACACCGTGGTCCTGTGGAACGTGGCCAACCCCGCGTACCCGCAGCAGATCGGCGAGCCGCTGACCGGGCACACGGAAGGCCTGTGGGACCTGGCGTTCGCCCCCGACGGCCGCACCCTCGCCACCACCGGCGCCGACCGCGGCGTCCGCGTCTGGCATCTGCCGGAGAACGTCCTGACCGACTTCACCAACCCGCTCACCTCCGTGGCGTACGGCCGAAACGGCCGCCTGTTCGCCGCCGCCAGCACCGACGACGCCCTGGTCCGGCTCTGGGACGTCCGCCGCCCGGGCCGCCCCCGCCCGCTGCCGCGCCACCTCACCGGCCACGAGGCCCCCGTACTGACCGTGGCCTTCGCCCCGGACGGCCGCACGGTCGCCGCCGGCGCCGAGGACGGCACCGTACGGCTGTGGGACGTCTCCGCCCCGACGCATCCCACCCCCGTGGGCACCCTCCCGGACGCCCACCCGGGCGGTGTCCTCACCGTCGCCTTCGCCCCGGACGGCCGCACCCTGGCCACCGGCGGCGCGGACGGCAGGGTCCGGCTGTGGGACGTGCGCGACCGGGACGACGTACGCCCCGTCGGCGAGCCCCTGACCGCCCACACGGACTGGATCACCTCCGTGGCCTTCGCGCCGGACGGGCGCACCCTCGCCACCGGCAGCCAGGACAGGACGGCCCGGCTGTGGGACGTGAGCGACCCCGACCGGGCCCGTCCCGCGGGCGAACCCCTCACCGCCCACGGGGACTGGGTGAACTCGGTGGCGTTCTCCCCGGACGGCGACACCCTCGCCACCGGCGGCCGGGACCGCACGGTACGGCTGTGGGACGTCACGGCCCCCGGCCGGGCCCGCCCGCTGGGCGAGGAACTGACCGGGCACCGCGGCGGTGTCACCTCCGTGGCCTTCACCCCGGACGGCCGCACCCTCGCGAGCGGCGGCGAGGACCACGCGGTACGCCTGTGGAACGTCGCGGACCCGGCCCGCGCCGAGCCCTTCGGCCACGAACTCACCGGCCATCTGGAGACCGTCACCTCGGTCGCCTTCAGCCCCGACGGCGACACCCTCGCCTCCGCGAGCCACGACCTCACGGCCCGGCTGTGGACGCTCGACACGGCAAGGACGGTCCGGCACATCTGCGCCCGCACCGGCGGCGACCTCACCCCGGCCACCTGGCACGAACTCCTCCCGCGGCTCGCCTTCCGGCGCACCTGCCGGGACACGTGAGGACAGCCCTCGGCCGGCCCTCCGCGAAGCCGACCGCTCCCGGCCGGCGGAACGGCCGTCCCGCTCACCCGGCGGGCTCGCCGGGCCCACGAGCTCCGCCGCCACGGCGCATCACTTCCACCCGGCCTTCGGGAAGTGGTAGTGAGACCTGTGCCACGGGCTGCAGGATGGCACGGAGCCGCCCGGCAAGGTCCGGCACAGAGGAGGACACATGACGACGGCCACGGAGCTGTTCCGCAGCGCACGGGACTTCCTGCTGGAACACCGCGAGGACTACACCGCCGCCCACGAGGGATTCACGTGGCCCCGGCCCGAGCACTTCAACTGGGCGCTGGACTGGTTCGACGTCGTCGCCGACGGCAACACGCGCACGGCGCTGCACATCGTCGAGGAGGACGGCACCGAGGCCCGGGTCTCCTTCGCCGAGATGTCCGCCCGCTCCAACCGGGTGGCGAACCGGCTGCGCGAGTGGGGCGTCGGCCCGCAGGACCGCGTCCTCGTCATGCTCGGCAACCAGACGGAGCTGTGGGAGACGGCCCTCGCGGCCATGAAGCTGCGCGCCGTCGTCATCCCCGCCACCCCGCTGCTCGGCCCCGCCGACCTGCGCGACCGCGTCGACCGCGGCCGGGTGAGCCACGTCATCGTGCGCGCCGAGGACACCGCCAAGTTCACCGGCGTGCCCGGCGACTACACGCGCATCGCCGTCGGCGGCACGACGGAGCCCGGATGGCGGCCCTACGAGGACGCGTACACGGCCTCCGACGCCTTCACCCCCGACGGGCCCACCGCCGCCGACGACCCGCTGATGCTGTACTTCACCTCGGGCACCACCGCCCGCCCCAAACTGGTCGAGCACACCCACGTGTCGTACCCCGTCGGGCACCTGGCGACCATGTACTGGATCGGCCTGAAGCCCGGCGACGTCCACCTGAACATCTCCTCACCCGGCTGGGCCAAGCACGCCTGGTCGAACCTGTTCGCGCCGTGGAACGCCGAGGCGACCGTCTTCCTGTACAACTACACCCGGTTCGACGCGGCCCGGCTGATGGCCGAGATGGACAGGGCCCGGGTGACCACCTTCTGCGCCCCGCCGACCGTGTGGCGCATGCTCATCCAGGCCGACCTGACGCAGCTCGCCACCCCGCCGCGCGAGGTCGTCGCCGCCGGTGAGCCGCTGAACCCCGAGGTGATCGAACAGGTCCGCCGCGTGTGGGGCAGGACCATCCGGGACGGCTTCGGCCAGACCGAGACCGCCGTCCAGGTCTCCAACAGCCCCGGCCAGGTCCTGAAGACCGGCTCGATGGGCCGCCCCAGCCCCGGCTACCGCGTCGAACTCCTCGACCCGGTCACCGGCGCGCCCGGCGCCACCGAGGGCGAGATCGCCCTGGACCTGTCGGAGCGCCCCGTCGGCCTGATGACCGGCTACCACGGCGACCCCGACCGCACGGCGGAGGCGATGGCCGGCGGCTACTACCGCACCGGCGACATCGGCGCCCGCGACGCCGACGGATACCTCACCTACGTCGGCCGCGCCGACGACGTCTTCAAGGCCAGCGACTACAAGATCAGCCCCTTCGAGCTGGAGAGCGCGCTGCTGGAGCACGAGGCGGTCGCCGAGGCCGCGGTCGTGCCGGCCCCGGACGAGCTGCGCCTGGCCGTGCCGAAGGCGTACATCGTGCTGGCGGCGGGCTGGGAGCCGGGCCCCGACACCGCGAAGGTGCTCTTCGAGCACTCCCGCCAGACCCTCGCCCCCTACAAGCGCGTCCGCCGCCTGGAGTTCGGCGAGCTGCCCAAGACCGTCTCCGGCAAGATCCGCCGCATCGAACTGCGCGAGGCCACGGCGGCCGGTTCCCAGGACGAGTACCGCGAGGAGGACTTCCGGTGACCGCGCTTTCCTACGCCCACGGCACCAGCACCACCCCGCTCCTCGGCGACACCATCGGCGCCGACCTCGACCGCGTGATCGCCGCCCACCCGGACCGCGAGGCCCTGGTCGACGTACCGTCCGGACGGCGCTGGACCTACGCCGAGTTCGGCGCGGACGTCGACGAGGTGGCGCGCGGACTGCTGGCGAAGGGCGTCGCCAAGGGCGACCGGGTCGGCATCTGGGCGGTCAACTGCCCCGAGTGGGTCCTCGTCCAGTACGCCACCGCCCGCGTCGGCGCCATCATGGTGAACGTCAACCCCGCCTACCGCGCGCACGAGTTGGAGTACGTCCTCAAGCAGTCCGGCGTCACCGTGCTCGTCGCGTCCCTCGCCCACAAGGGCAGCGACTACCGGGCGATCGTGGAAGAGGTCCGCGGCCGGTGCCCCGCGCTGCGGGAGACCGTCTACATCGGCGACCCGTCCTGGGACGCGCTGACGGCGGGCGCCGCCTCGGTGCCCGTGGACCGGCTGAGGGCCGCCGCAGCCGAGCTGAGCTGCGACGACCCGGTCAACATCCAGTACACCTCGGGGACGACCGGCTTCCCGAAGGGCGCCACCCTCTCCCACCACAACATCCTCAACAACGGCTACTGGGTGGGCCGTACGGTCGGCTACACGGAGCAGGACCGGGTGTGTCTGCCCGTGCCCTTCTATCACTGTTTTGGCATGGTCATGGGCAATCTGGGGGCCACCTCCCACGCCGCCTGCATCGTCATCCCCGGCCCCTCCTTCGAGCCGGCCGCCACGCTGGAGGCGGTGCAGCGGGAGCGGTGCACGTCCCTCTACGGCGTCCCGACCATGTTCATCGCGGAGCTGAACCACCCCGACTTCGCCTCGTACGACCTCACGTCCCTGCGCACCGGCATCATGGCGGGCTCGCCCTGCCCGGTGGAGGTCATGAAGCGGGTGGTCGCCGAGATGCACATGGAGGAGGTCTCCATCTGCTACGGCATGACCGAGACCTCCCCGGTCTCCCTCCAGACCCGGATGGACGACGACCTCGAACACCGCACCGGCACCGTCGGCCGCGTCCTGCCCCACATCGAGGTCAAGGTCGTCGACCCGGTGACCGGCGTGACCGTGCCGCGCGGCGAAACCGGTGAACTGCGCACCCGCGGTTACAGCGTGATGCTCGGCTACTGGGACGAGCCCCGGAAGACCGCCGAGGCCATCGACGAGGGCCGCTGGATGCACACCGGGGACCTGGCGTTGATGCGCGAGGACGGCTATGTCGAGATCGTCGGCCGCATCAAGGACATGATCATCCGGGGCGGCGAGAACATCTACCCGCGCGAGGTCGAGGAGTTCCTCTACGCCCACCCGAAGATCGCGGACGTCCAGGTGGTCGGCGTACCGCACGAGCGCTACGGCGAGGAGGTCCTCGCCTGCGTCATCCCGCGCGACCCGGCCGACCCGCTCACCCTGGAGGAACTGCGCGCCTACTGCGCGGACCGGCTGGCCCACTACAAGGTGCCCAGCCGCCTCCAGATCCTCGACTCCTTCCCGATGACCGTCTCGGGCAAGGTGCGCAAGGTGGAGCTGCGGCAGCGGTACGGAGTGTGAGGCGCAAGGTCCAGGTTCGCCCGCCGATCTCCGTGATAAGCCAGTTTGATCTGGTGGACAGGTACGTGAACTGTTGTTTGGATAAGGCTAGTTGATAAGCCCAAGGCGCCGTGTGGGGGGTGCGTTCCGGGTTCGCCGTGCCAGCGGATTCAGGCATCCCTCCGGAGGTGTCTGCGTAGTGAGGACGTTCTGTGAGACTTATCGCTCGCACAGGTGTGGCTGTCTGTCTGGCGACGGCGGCCGCCGTCGCCTGGTCCGCCTCCGTCTCCTTCTCGGCCGAGCCGTCGCCGTCCGTGGCCACGCCCGTCGCGGACGAGGCCCCCGGTTACGCCGTCGAAGATTTCAACTATCCCGGAGCCGACAGGATCCAGCAGGAACAGGGCATCGTCCTCAAGCGGGGCGACGGACACATCGTGCTCGCCGAGTGCGGCAGCGAAGAGGGCCTGATGGAGCTGTGGGTGCGCTACCGC
Organism: Streptomyces sp. WG7; assembly: GCF_049975785.1. Taxonomy (NCBI): domain Bacteria; kingdom Bacillati; phylum Actinomycetota; class Actinomycetes; order Kitasatosporales; family Streptomycetaceae; genus Streptomyces; species Streptomyces sp. WG7. The sequence continues at coordinate 1,787 of NZ_JBNGGE010000013.1, read as the reverse complement.
GCGGAGCACGTCTGCTTCCGTGTCACCGGGAACAGTGGCTACCTCAGCGTGGAGATCCCCGCCGTCTACGGCATCAAGGGTGCCGCGGACCAGTCCGCCGACGTGAAGATGACCGTCGACGACGAAGAGTCGCACTACGACGTCCCCGCCGGCACGCTCACGAACGTGGGCGAGACCGCAGATCCCGAGGGCCGGGACCACATGCTTCTGGAGATCACCACCAGCAAGTAGGCGGCGCCGCCCCGCAGTCGTCCTGACGGGACGCCGTTGTCGGCCGGTGATCCGGTCACAGCGGGCCGTGCCTGTCCGAACGCCGTCCGGACGAGACCGACCAGGGCCTCTGCGCGCCGTGCGCCGGGCCCGTCCTTTCTGGGCCCGTCGCGCCGTCGCGCCGTCGCGCCGTCGCGTCAGTCCCGCAGCCCGCATTTCCCATTCACCGCCGGCGGCGTCCCTGCCGTGCCCGGATGCTGTCGGCTGCCAAACGATCGGGAGTCGATCCTTGAACACGACGTACTGGAGCAGACGCCGGGTCCTGAGCGTGGCCGCCGCCACGACGGCGGCCGCGGCTCTCCCCTTGGCCGCCACCGCCCGCGCCTTCGCCGCGACGGTCGCCTCGGGTGACGCCCCCAACCTGCCGTCACTTCCGGACACAGCCCGCGCGCGAGCCGTGACCGCGTGGCAGACCGGCGGCAAGGCGACCAAGGCAGCCGCGGCCGTCGCTCTCGTCGGCACCGACGCGGAGGTCGAGGAGTTCGTCGCCACGAAGCTGCCTGCCACGGTCGCCGAGGACAACCGCGTGGCCCTCTTCAGGTCGCTCTCCCTGGCCGGCAAGGGCACCACGGCCGCCGTCTCCGACGCGCTGACCGCCGGAGACGCGGCGATCGAGGCCTTCCTCGCCGGTGGGTACGAGGCGGCGCAGAAGGAGGACATGAGTGCCCTCACCTTCACGCTGAAGGGACTGGGCGGCAGGAGCGTCAAGGCCGCCGCCGACACCGCGCTGAACGACGGCTCCGGTGACGCCCTGCTGAAGTTCATCACCGAGACGCAGTTCACCGCGCGCCTGGAAGACGAAACCGCCGAGGTCTTCAAGCTCCTCGGCGGCGCCGGACCCGAGCTGACCACGTACGCGCAGCGCGCGCTGGAGGACGGCGGCGCCGAAGCCATCCGCTGGTTCCTGGAGATCGGTCAGAACATAGCCCGGGCGCGCGACGAGGAGGCCGCGTCCATCGAGCAGCTTGTCGCCGTGACCGCACGTCAGTCCTCGCGTGCCGAGTTGTCGACGGCGAAGGCCAAGGAAGAGTCGGACAAGGCGAAGAAGGCCGCCGCCGAGGCCAAGAAGGCCGCGCTGGAGGCCGCCGCCGAGGCTCAGGCCGCGAAGGAGGACGTAGCCAGGTCCGCGGCCGCGGCCCGCAAGGCGGCCAGCGCCGCCAAGGGCGCGGCCAACGCGGCGGCGACCGCCATCTCCGCTTCCTACGCCGCACAGACCGCGGCCCGCAAGGCCGCCTGGGCCGCCCATGCGGCGACGTCCGCCGCGGCCACGGCCGCACGCGCCGCCTCCACGGCCTACCAGGCCGCCATGGCCGCCTCCAAGGACGCTGCGAAGACGGCCGCCGCGAAGGACGCGGCCGTCGCTGCCCGCAACGCGGCCGCGAAGGCGCGGTCGGCCGCCGCGGCTGCCGACCAGGCGAGGATCGCCTCCGCCCAGTCCGTCGTGGCCGGCAACTCGGCCGCCGCCGCCGCGCGGGACGCCGCGGTCGCGGCCAACGCCTCGGCCACCGCGGCCGGCG
>NZ_JBNGGE010000012.1:0-183719 GCF_049975785.1 Streptomyces sp. WG7 | reverse complement strand
CCTGGTGCTGACGGAGCCCGGGCCGGCGGCGGGCGACCCGCACGCGGTCATCGCCGCCGCCGTGCAGGCCGGGCGGCACGCGGACGCCGACGAGCTCGCCGCCCGGCACGAGCGGGCCGCCGCCCAGGCGCGCGGGCCCGCGTCCGAGGACGCGCTGCACTGGACGGAGGTCCGGGCGGACCTGGCGATGTTCGCGGGGGACCCGGCGCGCAGCTGCCGGGCCTGGCTGGCGGTGGCCGAGGCCCGGCTGGTCGCCGGACAGCCGCCGCAGGCACCCGCCGTGGAGGCGGCCGTCGACCGGGCCCACCACCAGTGGGGGCAGGTCCGCGACGCCGGGCCGGCCCGGGAACTGGGCGCGGCTCTCGTCGCGTTGCGCGGCCGGGTGCCCGGACCGCGTGAGGGCGCGCTGGACCACGTGCAGCGGGAACTGAGCCGGTTGCAGACCCAGGGCTGAGACGGTCCTGCCCCGGGTCCGCCGCGCGGCCGCTTCGTCGCGGGCTCGCGTCGCTAGTGGTTTGTCGTGGTTATGGAGTCCACGACCGGGGTGGTGGCGCCCGCCGGGGCCGGTGCCGGTGCCGACGCCGGTACCGATGCCGGAGCCGGGGCGTGTGCCGTGTCCGTCGGTCCCGCGTTCGCGGCCAGCAGCAGGCAGGCCACGGCGACGACGGCGGCGGCGAGGGCTCTGGCGTAACGTTCGGCGGTGCGGGTGCGTCCGGGCACGGCGTCCTCTGCGGAATCGGGGATGGCGCCAAGCGCTGTTAAGCACGCTTAATCCGCGGTTTAACCTAGAGCCGTCGGAGTCGAACGGCAAGAGCCACAGGGGGAGTCGGCAGTGGGGGACCGTGACGACCGTGACGACCGAGGGACGATCGGACGCCGGGTGCAGCGGCTGCGGGCCGAACGCGGCATGACCCAGCGCCAGCTCGCGGAACCGGCGTACACGGCCGCCTACATCTCCACCCTCGAGGCCGGCCGCGTCCGCCCCTCCGACGAGGCACTGCGGCATCTCGCCGAGCGGCTCGGCGTCGGCTACGAGGAACTGGCCACCGGCCGCCCGGCACGGCTCGCCACCGACCTGCGGCTCAGGCTCACCGAGGCGCGGCGCACGCTCGCCACCGAGGGCGCCGAACTGGCCGCCGGACAGTACGCCGGGCTGCTCGCCGAGGCCGAGGCGTACGAGCTGCCCGAGGAGCGGGCCGCCGCACTGCTCGGCCTCGGGGAGTGCGCGGTGGAGACCGGTGAACTGGTCACCGGCCGGCGGTACTTCGAGCAGGCCGAGGAGTGCCTCACCGAGGCCGGGGCCCCGCTGCCCGCCCGCGTCCCCGCCCTGCGCGGACGCGCCCTCGCCCACTACCTCGCCGGCGAGCTCCGGTACGCCGTCTACCTCCTCGAGTCCACCCTCGACGAGCTGAACCGCGGCGGCCTGCACGACCCCGACGCACTGCTGCTGCTCTACGCCAGTGCCATCGGCCCGTACATGGACATGGGCGCGCACGCGCGCGCCGCCCAGGCCGCCGAACTCGCCCTCTCCCTCGCCCCCAGCGCCGGCGACCCCGCCCTGGTGGCCCGCATGCACCGCTCGGTCGCCCGCACCCTGCTCGCCGACGGCCGCCTCGCCGAGGCCGACGCCTCGCTCGCCAAGGCGGCCGAGCTCTACCGCACGCTCCAGCTCCGCACCGAGCTCGCCAACTGCCACTGGATGCGCGGCTACGTCTGCGCCCAGAACGGCGAACTCCCGCGCGCCGAGGAGGAGATGCGGGAGGCCCTCGGCATGCTCTCCGCCACCCGCGCCGCCCTCTACAGCAGCCAGGTCGCCGTCGAGCTGGCCGACGTACTGCACCGGCGCGGCAAGTCCGCCGAGGCCGCCGAACTGCTGCACGGGGTCCTGGACGACCTCTCCTCCGAACGCGGCGCCGTGCACGCGGCGGGCGCGCACCGGCTGCTCGGCATCATCGCCGAGGACGCCCGGGACACCGAGGCCGCCGAGGAGCACTACGTCCGCGCCCTGAGCCTGCTGGAGCGGGCCGGGGCCGCGGGCGACCTGGCCGACCTGTGCCGGCTCCTGGGCGACCTGCTGCGCCGCACCGGCCGCGTGGAGGCGGCCCTCGACGCCTACCGCACCGGCCTGGGACACCGCACGGCACCCGGCACGACCACCCTGGGCCCGGCGCCCGCACAGCCGCCGCTGTAGGGAATCCTGGGCGGTGCACAGCGGCGCCGGTCAGCGTGTCGCCGGGGGAACAGGGACGAGCGGGACGAGGCACGTGGACGACCAGCGGACAGTGACCGGCCGGACGGTGGCCGACGGTGTGCGGCTCACCGTGCGCGCGCTGGTGTACACCGTGCTCGGCGGTGCCGCGCTGCTCGCCATCGTGACCGTGGCCTCGGTGCTGGGCCCGACCCTCGCCCTCGACCTCTACACGCCCCCGGTGGCGGCCTGGTGGACGGTGTTCACCGCCGTCGTCGTCCAGGGCGTGCCCTTCCTGCTGCTCGGCACGGTCGTCTCCGCGGCGATCGGGGCGTTCGTGCCGGAGCGCGTCTTCAGCCGCCTCCTGCCCCGCAACCAGGCCCTCGCCGTGCCCGTCGCCGGCGCGGCGGGGGTGGTGCTGCCCGGCTGCGAGTGCGCGTCGGTGCCGGTGGCCGGGAGCCTGATGCGGCGCGGGGTGGCCCCGGCGGCGGCCCTCGCCTTCCTGCTGTCGGCGCCCGCGATCAACCCGGTGGTGCTGGTCGCCACGTCGATCGCCTTCCCCGGGCAGCCCGCCATGGTCGCCGCGCGCCTGGTCGCCTCGCTCACGGCGGCGGTGGTGATGGGCTGGCTGTGGGTCCGGTTCGGGAAGGACGAGTGGCTGCGGCTGCCGAAGAGCCGTACGGCACCCGGTGCGTCGTCGTACGGCTGGACCGGCTTCGTGACCGGACTGCGGCACGACTTCCTGCACGCGGGCGGTTTCCTGGTCGTCGGCGCGGGCGCGGCGGCCGCCTTCAACATCGCCGTGCCCCGGTCCGTGCTGGACGTCTTCACCGACTCGGCCTGGCTGTCCGTGCTGCTGCTCGCGGTCCTCGCGGTGCTGCTGTGCGTGTGCAGCGAGGCGGACGCGTTCGTCGCCGCCTCGCTGAGCGGGTTCTCACCGACCGCGCGGCTGGCGTTCATGGTGGTGGGTCCGATGGTCGACCTGAAGCTGATCGCGCTGCAGACCGGGACCTTCGGCCGGGCCTTCGCGGTCCGCTTCGCGTCGGTGACGTGGGTGGTGGCCGTGGCGAGCAGCGTGCTGGTGGGGTGGTGGCTGCTGTGAGCCGTTACGGACCGGCCGTCCTCCTCGCGCTGACCGGCGCGGCGGTGCTGCGCATCTCGCTCTTCGGCGACCTCTACCTGCGGTACGTGCAGCCGGGGCTGCGGCCCTACCTGATCGTGTCCGGAGCGGTGCTGGTGCTGCTCGCGGCGGCGACGGCCCTCACCCGGCGCGGCGACGAGCACCGCGACGACGAGGACGCGGACACCCACGTCCACGGCGCCGGGGGCGCGGGTGCCCACGTCCCCGCCGGGGGCGCGGGTGGCGTCGGCCATGGCGCCGGGGGCGCGGGTGCCCTCGGCCACGGCTTCGGGGAGGCGGGTGGCGTCGGTCATGGCTTTGGGGAGGCGGGTGCCCTCGGCCATGGCGCCGGGGGCGCGGGTGGCGTCGGTCATGGCTTCGGGGAGGCGGGTGCCCTCGGCCATGGCTTCGGGGAGGCGGACGGCCACGTCCACGGCGCCGGGGGCGCGGGTGGCGTCGGCCACGGCTTCGGGGAGGCGGATGCCCTCGGCCACGGCTCCGGGGACGCGGGCGGCCACGGCCACAGCCACGGCCCCGCCGGTCCGCGCGTCGCCTGGCTGCTCACCCTGCCCGCCCTCGCCCTGCTGCTGTTCCCGCCGCCCGCGCTCGGCTCCTACAGCGCGGAACGCGAGGCGGCGCAGCGTGCGGCCCAGGGGGTCGGTGCCTTCCCGGCGCTGCCGTCCGGGGACCCGGTGGAGCTGACCCTCGCCGAGTTCGGCTCCCGCGCGATCTACGACAGCGAACGGTCGCTGACCGGCCGTACCGTACGCCTGACCGGCTTCGTCACCCACGGCGACGACGGGACCTGGTACGTCACCCGGCTCCAGGTCTCCTGCTGCGCCGCCGACGCCACCGCAGGCAAGGCCGAGATCCGCGGGGCCGGCGCCCCGCCCGTCGACGCCTGGGTCACGGTCACCGGCACCTGGCACCCGGAGGGCGGGCTCGGCTCGGACGCGGCCTGGCCACCGGTCCTCGACACGACGGACGTACGGCGGGTGGCGCAGCCCGCGAACCCGTACGAGAAGCGCTGAGCCCTCGTCCACCTCCTGCGGAACGCCCGGGTTTCCCCTGGTCCGGCACGGGTAGTCGAGCCTCCGGCCGCGTGAGCGAAGGAGGCGGTGCGCGTGCGGCCCAGCGACGAACCCAGGCGGTCCTCCGAGGGGGCACGCGCCGCCGAGGTGATCGCCGGCGAAGTGCGGGACGCCCCGCCGGGCGAGGTGCCGGGACGACTGTGCGGAGCGGCCGTCCGGCTGCTGCCGGTGACCGGCGCGAGCGCGTCGCTGCGCGGCGACGGCGTGCCGGTACGGCTGTGCGCCAGCGGTGACCGGGCGTCGTACCTGGCGGAGATCCAGGCCACTCTCGGTGACGGCCCCTGTGTGAGCGCCGCCGAGTCGGGTGCTCCGGTGCTCGCCTGCGACCTGACGGCCGGTGCGGACGCCGGCCGGTGGCCCGTCTTCGCGCAGCAGGCGACGGCCGTCGGCATACGGGCGGTCTACGCGCTGCCGCTGGGCAGCGACGCCGTCTGCCTGGGCACGCTCGACCTCTACCGGGACACCCCCGGCGGGCTGACCGGCCCGCAGCTGCGCGTGGCGCGGCTCGTGGCCGGCGTCATGACGGTGGCGCTGATGGCGCTGCCGCGAGGGGAGGAGGCCTGGCTGGACGAGCTGGCCGGTGACCACGACGAGGTGTACCAGGCCGTCGGCATGATCATGGCCCAGCTGGGGGTCGGCGCCGACGAGGCCCTGGCCCGCCTGCGCGCCGACGCGTTCGCCCGCGGCCGCACCGCCCACGACGTGGCCCGCGACGTACTCACCCACCGCCGACGCCTCGACCGCGACCACTAGGTGTACTGACCGGCTGGTGTGCCGTGGCCTGCGTCCTGCCGGGCACGGCAGTGCCCGGCCCGCCCTCCGCTCGCTAGACCTGTGCCCGCCCCTGCCGCCGGACCTCCGCCAGCCGCTCCGTCCCGGTCTCGACGGCTGTCCGGGTGGCGTCGTCGGCCGGTGCGCCGAGGCCGCCGTTGGTGAGGCTGATCGCGTCGTCGCCGATCCGTACGGCGACGAGGTCCACGGTGAGGACGGCACCCTCGGCACTCTCGGCACCCTCGGCGCTCACCGTCACCCGCAGGCCCTGCCGCGCGTCCCCCGCCTCCGGGAGCGCCAGGCCGGTGACCCGGGCGTCCCGGGTGGCGCCGCGGGCGGTCCGGGCCGTGAACCGCCCGCACGTGTCCGGCAGCGTCGCGAGCCAGGCCAGCGTCCTGTCGATGTCGGCCGCGCGGTGCGAGGTGATCCGGAAGTGCAGCTGGGCCCCGCCGGCCGCGTCGTCCAGGGCGACCGTGGCGCGGGGGTCGGAGGCGGTACCGAAGAGCTCCTCGGTGTAGAGGACGTCCAGCAGCCGCCCGCAGTCGGGCCGTTCGGCGGTGGCCTTGAGCACCTCGTCCCGCCAGGTCGCGGCACCCCGGGTCGGCTCCCACGCCTCCCCCAGGTCGGCCTCCGTGATCAGGGCCGCCCGCGCCTGCTCCCGGGTGAGCGCGGGCGGCACGGCGGGTGACGGAAGCGCCGCCGGGGACTGCGCGGTCGCCGACGTGGTGCCGGCCGGCCGGTCCGCCGCCCGCCCGCCGGTGGTGCAGGCCGCCGCCGTCAGCGCCAGCGTCGCCGACAGCGCGGAGGCGAGCAGGGGACGTGCGGCGGGGGCGTGCTGCATCGGGGTTGCCTCCTGGCGGGCGGGGCGACCGGCGCCGTGCAGGACCGGTCACACCCTCCACGGCACCACTGCCCCCACCCCGCCACCAGCGCGCGGGGCCGTCCGGGTGAGGCGCGCGCCCGCGCGAGGCCGCGTAGGGTCACCGGGACCACTTCCCCCCTGAGCCCGAGGAGCCCCGCCGTGACGACCGACACCGGCCGGCAGCCCATCCCGGTGATCATCGACTGCGACACCGGCATCGACGACGCGCTGGCCCTGCTGCTGGCCGTCCGCCACCCGGGGCTCGACCTGCGCGCGGTCACCTGCGTGGCCGGGAACACCGATGTGGAGGGGGTCGTACGGAACACCCTGACCGTGCTGGAGCAGGCGGGCGCTCCCGACGTCCCCGTCGCCCGGGGCGCCGAGCGTCCGCTGATCGAGGACGTGCGCACCGCCCGGCACGTGCACGGCCACGACGGCATGGGCGACCTCGGCCTGCCCGCCCCCGCCCGCACCCCCGTCGACGTGGACGCGGTGACCCTGCTGCGCCGGGAGATCCTCGCCTCCCCGCGCCCGGTCACCCTGATCCCCATCGCCCCGGCGACCAACATCGCGCTGCTGCTGCGCACCCACCCGGAGGTCACCGCCAACATCGAGCGGATCGTCTTCATGGGCGGCGCGGTGGCCACCGGGAACGCGACGCCGGTCGCCGAGTTCAACGTGTGGCACGACCCGGAGGCCGCCGCGATCCTGCTCACCGCCGGGGTGCCGATCACGATGTACGGGCTGGACGTGTTCGAGAGGGTGATCGTCCCGGGGCCGGACGTGCGCCGTCTGCGGGCGAGCGCCGAGCCCGGCACCCGGCTCGCCGGCGAGCTGCTCGCCCACCGCGGCCCGGCCACCGACGAGTCCGACCCCGGCGGCGGCCTCGGCGACGCGGGCGCGGTCTGCGCGGTGATCGACCCCGCGGGCCTGACCACGCACCGGCTGCCCGTCGAGGTGTCCCTGGCCCCCGGCCCGGCCCGCGGCCAGACCCTCGTAGACCGCCGCCTGCGCGTCGGCGAGTCCGAACTGCACGAGGGCACACGCGAACAGCCTCTGGTGGACGTGGCGTTGGACGTGGACGTGGCCCGGTACGTGGAGTTGTACCTGGGGGCAGTCGAGCGCACGGGCGCGTAGTCCCCGGCGCGTCGCGGGCGCGCGGGTTCGCTTTTCGGGTGATGTGGACAGATCTATTCGTGTCGCCCGCACGCATCGCGAAGGAGCCCGCGTGACCGTACGCAGCACCACCCGCACGCCCGACCTGTCGTCCAAGGACCCCAACTGGTGGCGGCAGGCCGTCATCTACCAGGTCTACCCCCGCAGCTTCGCCGACGCCGACGGCGACGGGCTCGGTGACCTGCGGGGCATCACCCAGCGTCTGACGCATCTGGCCGCGCTGGGCGTGGACGCCCTGTGGCTCAGCCCGTTCTACCCGTCCGAGCTGGCCGACGGCGGCTACGACGTCGACGACTACCGGGACGTCGACCCGCGCCTGGGCAGCCTGGACGACTTCGACGCCATGGCCGCCGAGGCCCACCGCCTGGGCCTGAAGGTGATCGTCGACCTGGTCCCCAACCACTCGTCGCACCGCCACGCGTGGTTCCGGGAGGCCCTGAACGCGGGCCCCGGCTCCCCGGCCCGCGACCGCTACGTCTTCCGTGACGGCCGGGGCGAGCACGGGGAGCTGCCGCCCACCGACTGGCAGTCCGTCTTCGGCGGCAGCGCCTGGAAGCGGGTGCCCGACGGGCAGTGGTACCTCCACCTCTTCACCCCCGAGCAGCCCGACCTGAACTGGGAGAACGAGCAGGTCCGCGCCGACTTCCGCACCACGCTGAAGTTCTGGTGCGACCGGGGCGTCGACGGCTTCCGCGTCGACGTGGCGCACGCGCTGGTCAAGGACCTGACCGAGCCGCTGCGCGACCTGGGCTCACCCGAGCTGAGCAGCGAGGCGGCGCTCGCCCGGTTCGCCCCGGGCACCCACCCGTTCTACGACCGCGACGACGTCCACGAGGTCTACCGCGACTGGCGCAAGATCCTCGACGCCTACACCCCGCCCCGCATGGCGGTGGCCGAGGCCTGGGTCCCGGGCGCCCGGCGCGCGCTGTACGCCCGCCCGGACGAGCTGGGGCAGGCCTTCAACTTCGAGTACCTCCAGGCCGGCTGGGACGCGGCGGAGCTGCGCGAGGTGATCACCGGCTCGCTGGCCGACGCCCACGCCGCCGGTGCCTCGGCGACCTGGGTGCTGTCCAACCACGACGTGGTCCGGCACGCCACCCGCCTGGTCCTCCCGCCGGGCACCGACACCGACGCCTGGCTGCTGTCCGGCGGCCACGCACCGGCCGTCGACGCGGCCGCCGGCCTGCGCCGGGCGCGCGCGGCGACGCTGCTGATGCTGGCGCTGCCCGGCTCGGCGTACGTCTACCAGGGCGAGGAACTGGGCCTGCCCGAGGTGGCCGACCTGCCCACCGAGGTCCTCCAGGACCCGATCTGGGAGCAGACCGGGCACGTCCGCAAGGGCCGTGACGGATGCCGGGTCCCGCTGCCGTGGACGACGGACGGGCCGTCGTACGGCTTCGGCGCGGGTGCGGCGTGGCTGCCGCAGCCGCCGGAGTTCGCGTCGTACGCCGTCGAGGCCCAGGACGGGGTGGCGGGCTCGACCCTGGAGCTGTACCGCACGGCCCTGCGCCTGCGCCGCAAGCTGCTCGACGGAGAGTCGCTGACCTGGTCGGACGACGTCCCGGCCGGGGTCCTCCGGTTCGACCGCTCGGACAGCTGGCGCTGCGTCACCAACCTCTCCGGCACGACGGTCGACCTGCCGGCCGGAGAGGTGCTGCTGAGCAGCGCACCGCTGGACGGCGGCCGCCTGGGGCCGGACACGACGGTGTGGCTGGGGTTGTAGCGGTCCCGGAGGCCTGCGGGGACGGCGGGCCTGTGCCGGGCGCCGGGCGGCAGGCTGTCGACGGGCGGCAGGCGGCAGGCAGCTGACGGGCGGCGGGCCCGGCGGGGGCCGGGCCTGCCGCCCTGTGCGGGGGCCGCCAGGATCAGACGTGACCGGGGCCACCGCCGCCGAAGGATCCGCTCGACCCCGGCAGCCAGCGGCGGCGGATCTGGTCCTGGCCCCGGCGGCTGCCCGAGTGGTGGAGCTCGTACGGCATGAGCCGTGGGCTTCCGTCTGTGACCAGCGGGATCTCGTCGGGTTCCCGCATCTCCCGTTCCTCGTGGACGGCGCCGGTTGCGGGAAGTCTGCCGTGCTCGTCGGCGTGGGGGCGTTCGGGTTCTTGTTCCATGACCCGCATGCCCATGCGCACGGCCCAGATCAGCGCGCCGGCGATGACCAGCCCGCCGATGAAGGCGATCGTCACGTTGAGCGCGTGCGAGGACGCGGCCAGCAGTTCAAGCGTTGCCGTACTCATGTTCTGATTATGTACCCCCAAATGAGATAAAGCGCCAGGAATGTCCGAGTAGTCCCTCTGAGGGCTTGGGGCGGCTTGGGGCGGCTTGGGGGCGGTTCGGGGTCTTGGGGCTCGGGGGGCCTTTCCGGGTGCCCCGTCCTGATTGAGAGCAGCCGGTGCCTGGTACCCGGCCGGCAGTGCGGTGGCGTCGGCGCCGAGTCCGCGGCCACGCACACGGCCCCGCGTCGCCGCTGGAAGGAGCACCCCCATGACCGTGCCGTTGACGGCCGACGCCCACGAGTATGGCCTGGTCGGGGACGGTACCGCCGACGACCGGCCGGCACTGCAGAAGCTGGTGGACGCGTTGGGCGACGCCACCGCCGCGGACGGGCGGCCGCGCACCGTACGCGTGCCCGCCGGGCGGTACGTGATCCGGGACCGGCCCGTGCTCTGGCGCAGCGGCGTCTCGCTGACCGGCGCCGGACGCGGCGCCACCTGCTTCGCCCTCACCAACCCCGGCGCCCCCACGCGGCCGGTGCCGCTGGCCTGGTTCACCACCGCCCAGCACGGCGCCGGGCGGGAGAACCACATCGCCGACGTCACCTTCGCCCACTTCGAGATCGACGGCTCCGGGGTGCGGACCGAGGAGTACGAGGTGCTGGCCAAGGGGCTCGGCCTCCAGTACGTGCTGCGCGGGCGCTTCAGCGACCTGTACATCCACGACACCGCCGCCACCGGTTTCGGGTGCGACTTCCTCCAGGACACCGTCGTCGAGGGCGTGCTCGCCGAGCGGTGCGGGCGGCAGGACCCCGGGGAGAAGATGGGCGGCGCGGGCATCGGCATCGGGGTCGGCGGCTGGGGGCCGGTCGAACGCACGACGGTGACCGACTGCACCGCCAACGGCAACGGCACCAACGGCATCTTCCTCGAACTCCAGCAGGACGACTGGGTTCCGCCCCGGGGCATCCGCGTCACCGCCTGCCACACCGAGGACAACCGCTACGGCATCTCCGACTGGGGCGCCGACGGCCTGCTGGTCACCGGCTGCACGATGCTCGGCAACCACGTCGCCGGGTTCGACGTGTCGGCGCAGGGCACGACGAGCGTCGGAGGGCGCGGCGGCATCGTCACCGGGTGCGTGATCGACGGCAACGTCGGGGACGGGGTAGCCCTCGGCAACACCCCGGGTCCGTACGCCTTCCGCGGCAACCGGATCAGCAACAACGGGCGGTACGGGTACTGGCAGCACAACCTGGCCGGCGGCGACCAGGAGCCCGCCACCGACATCGTCCTGGAGTCCAACGACCTCCACGACAACGCCCTGGACGGCATCCGCGTCGACGCCCCGCTGCACGAGCCGGCGATCTTCGGCAACCGGGTCCGCAACAACGGCCGCCGTGCCGCGCCCCGGGCAGAAGGGGGCGGCGAGGGTGTCCGCTGCGGGCCGCTGTCCCTGACCGACGAGAACGCCGACTGGCTCCCCGGCGGCCACCGCGGCAAGGAGCTGACGGTCGGCGCCCGGAACACCGGGGACGCGGCCGGCGCCATCGCGGGGGACACGGCCGGCACCACCGCGGGGGAAGCGGATAGCACCGCCGCCGGCACCACCGCCGGGGACGCGGCCGGCACCGCCGCCGAGGTCACCGTGGTGGTCGTCGACAACACCGCCACCGAACTCACCCTCGCCCCCGCACGCCCGGGCGCGGAAACGGCCTGGCCCGCCGGCACCCCCGCCCCCGGCGCCGGCTACCGCCTCCCGGACTGTCCGGCCCCGCGCACCGGCCTCACCGCCGCCGCGGCCGTGGCCCACCCGTACGTGCACGGCAACCGCGTCCGGGACGACGGGCGCCCGCGCACCCAGACCCACGCCCTGTGGATCGCGCACGAGGCCACCTGGACCGGCGGCCGGGTATCCGGCAACGACTTCAGCGGCAACGCCTCGGCGGCGACCCGCTTCGACTCGTCCCCGAGCGGTGGGCGCTGGCGCGACAACGACGGCTGACGGGCCCGCCACCGGAGGCCGCCGCCGGGCGGGACGGCACCGCCCGCCGCCTCACGGTGCCCGCAGCGCGTCCACCGCGATGCGGGCCGCCGTGCCGATCACCGCGTCCGCCGCGGGGAGGACGGCGGCGGTGTGGGCGGTGCGGGTGAAGACGGCCACGGCGTAGCGGCCGCCGTCGGGGTATTCGACGACGCCGACCTCGTTGCGCAGGGTCGGCAGGCTGCCGGTCTTGCCGGCCACGTGGACGTCGTCGAAGGGGAAGCCCGAGGCCAGGCGGTGCGGCCACACCTGGAGGCCCATGATGCGGCGCACGGCGGCGCCGTACTCGGGCGGGCACGCCTCGTCCCGCCACACCGCGGCGAGCAGGCGGGTCATGTCGCGGGGGGTGCTGTGATTGGTGCGGGCCGGGTCCAGGGCGCGGAGCCGGGCGATGACGTGCGGGTCGGCGAGGGCCTGGGCACCGGCCGGTCCCGTGTCCTCGCGCATCGCGGCGAGCATGTCGCCGAAGCCGTACACGGCCCGCGTACGGGTGAGGCCGAGCCGGGCCGTGGTGCGGTTGACGGCGTCCAGACCGACCCGTCGCAGCAGCAGGTCGGCGGCGGTGTTGTCGCTGACGGACATCATCAGGAACGCCGCGTCGCGCAGCGACAGCCGGACCGGGTCGAGCATGGCCGCCAGCCCCGTGGGCCCCGGGGTGCGTCCGGCGGGCGGGCACTCGGTCTGCTCGGTGAGGTCCAGCGCCCCGGCCGCCGCCAGTTCGTGCAGCGTGACCAGCACGCACAGCTTGTGGACACTGGCCGTGCACACCGGCTGGTCCGCCCCGGCGCCGACCTGCGCGCCGGAGTCGATGTCGACGGCGTGCAGCCACCCGGTGACCCCGGCGTCGGCGAAGGCCGCGTCCAGACGGGCGGTGGTCGCGGTGTCGGTCACAGCCAGAACTCCGATGCCGGACGAAGGTGCAGTGGCCGGGCGGGTGCCTCGGAACGGGCGCCGGCCGTGGTGCGCAGGGCGTGGGTGGCCGCGTCCGCGAAGGCACCGACGGCGGCGTCGCCGCGCCCCTTGGGCCAGGCCACGGAGTGCCGCCAGGCCAGCGGGGCCCCGGCCAGCGGACGCCAGACCACATCCCCGTCACCGGCTGCGGCGAGCCGGGTGTCGCGGGGGCCGAGGGCGACGGCCCCGGACGACAGCACCAGTCCGCGTACGAAGCTGGCGCCCTGGCCGTGCCGTACGGCGGCGGGGGTGTAGCCGCCCCGGGCGCAGGCGGTGAGCAGGTCGTCGTAGACGGCGGGGGCGCCGGCGCGCGGGAAGAGGACCAGGTCGTAGCCGGTGAGGGAGGCGAGCGGTACTTCGTCGAGCTCCGCCTGGGCCGCGCCGCGCGGCAGCAGCACGCCGAGGTCGCGGCGGAGCACCGGGCCCAGTTCGAGACCGGTGACGTCGCACGGGTGGTGGATGAGGCCGACGTCCAGTTCGTGGGCGGCGAAACCGGCGAGCTGCTGGGCGGTGGACAGTTCGTGCAGTTCGAGTTCCAGGCCGGAGCGGCGGTGCCGGAAGTCCGCCAGCAGCGCGGCGACGGTCTCGCCGGAGACGTCGGGGGACAGGGCGGCGCGCAGCAGGCCGCTCTCGCCGTCGCGGATGCGGCGCGCGGCGGCCCGGAAGGAGTCGGAGCGGGCGAGCAGCTCGCGGGCCTCGGCGAGCAGCAGCGTCCCCGCCTCGGTGATCGTCACTTGGCGGCTGGTGCGCTCGAAGAGCCGGACGCCGAGTTCCTTCTCCAGCCGCTGGATGCGCTGTGACAGGGGTGGCTGGGCCATGCCGAGGCGGGCCGCGGCACGGCCGAAGTGTGACTCTTCCGCAACAGCCACGAAGCACTCCAGGTGCCGCACCAGGTCCACGACCAGGAATCATATCGGGAATTGATCGAATCGGCATTCATATCGATCTTGGACAGGGGCGTCGCCGGGCTGCTCTCCTCTGGGGCATGCGCTCCTTCCGTGACCTCTCGCACCGCACCCGCCGGTGGCCCGGCGTGCTGGCCCTCGCCCTCGCTCTTCCGCTGGCCGGCTGCGCCACCGAGTCCGGGCGTCCGGACGCGACGCCGTCGGCGAGCGGCGGCCCGTCCCGGACCTCCGGCAGCACGGCCTCCGCGGCACCGGACGCCCGCGCACAGTTGCGCGTGGACGGCCGCACCCGCCAGTACCTCCTGCACCGGCCCGCCGGCTCCGCCGCCGACGGTCCGAGGCCCCTCGTCATCGCCTTCCACGGCCGTGGCGCCGACGCGGCCGAGATGCGCGAGAAGAGCCGGCTGGAGCGGGCCGCCGGCGAGCGCGGCATGCTGGTCGCCTACCCGGAGGGCCTCGACAACGGCTGGGGTGCGGGCACGCAGGCGACCGAGCGGCGGCCGGACCCCGACCTCGACGTCCGCTTCACCGAGGCGCTGATCAAGTACCTGGTGCGGACCGAACGGGCCGACCCCGAGCGGGTGTACGTCGCCGGTTTCTCCAACGGAGGCTCGATGGCGCTGCGCTTCGCCGCCCAGCGCCCCGGCCTGCTGGCGGGCGCCGCCTCGGTCTCCGGCCAACTGCCCGCGGGCGCCGCCGCGGTCGAGCCCACCGGGCCCGTCCCCGTCATGGTCGTCTACGGCGCCGACGACCCCGTACGCCCCCTCGAGGGCTGGCCCTCCCCGCCGCCGAACCCCGAGGAGCCGATCCTTCCGAGCCTGTCGGCCCGGGACAGCGCGGAGGCGTTCGCCGAAGCGGGCGGCGCGGGCGAGCCGGTCACGGAGGACGAGAAGGGCTACGACCGCACCGTCTGGCACCTGAAGGACGCGAAGGGCCCCAGCCCGAAGAGCCCGAAGAGCCCGAAGAGCCCGAAGAGCCCGAAGGACGCGAAGGGCGCAGCGGCGGCCGATGGAGGGGCCGCTGGAGGGGCCGCCACCGTCCAGCTCCTGGTCGTCGAGGACGCCGGTCACACCTGGCCGGGTTCGTCGGTCGCCCCGCCCGAGGGGTTCGGCCCCACCAGCAAGGCCCTGGACGCCACCGACACGATCCTCGACTTCTTCACGGGCGCCGGTCGCTGAGTGACGTGACACCTCCCGGGCGCCGGGAGGTGTCACCGGCCCCGGGAGGTGTCACCGGCCCCGGGACGTGCCGTCAGCCCTGGGAGGTGTCCCGCCCGCCGGGCGCCGTACCGGGATTCCCGCCTCCGGTGTCATCACGGCGGATCGCCTCGCCCTGGATGACCCGGGGCGCCTCCCGGTCCTCGGGCGGCGTCCGCTCCTCGTCCTTCATCGCGCGGGCCTCGGCCTTGAGGATGCGGGCCGACTTGCCCGCCGAGCGGGTCAGCTCGGGGAGCTTCTTGGCGGCGAGAACGGCTATGACGACGATGAGAATGATCGCGAGTTCGCTCAGTCCGAACACGGCGCTCCCCTGGTGAACGTACGGTGCGAGCCCGCGGCACGGGCCCGCACGGAATCTACGGCATGGCCGGTGGCGTCGAAGGGACCAGAGGCCTCAGGGACCCCAAGGACCCCAGAAGCCTCAGACATCTCAGAGGTCGAACTCGTGCGGCGGCAGGTCCAGGGCGAAGCACGCCTCGCGGACGACGGCCCGCTCGTCCTTGTCGAAGTCCCCGTCGGCCCCGCCGATCACGATGCCGATCTGCACCACGGCCCGGGCCTCGGCGGGCTTCTTCTTCGCCTTGGCGATCTCCTGGAGGACGCTGACCTTGCCGAAGGCGAAGTCGGCGGTCAGCTTGTCCAAGTTGGCCTCGAAGCGGCGGCGCAGGTCGTCGGCGGGGAAGTTCTGCAGCACCTCGTTGGTGGCGATGAGCTGTGCCACCCGCTGGCGCTCCGACGCGTCGACCGTCCCGTCGGCAGCGGCGACCAGCGCGCACATCGCCATGCTCGCGTCGCGGAAGGCGCCGCTCTTGAGGTCGTTCTTCTTCGCCACGAGCTGCGTCTGCATCTGCGACGCGGACTCCTTGAAGCGGTCCCACAGGGCCATGAGAACTCCGTACGGGTCGGGAGAGCGGGCGAGTTTCTACACCCGTGTAGAAGTTACCAGGCTTCCCCGCCGCCCTCGAAGCCGTCCCCGCCCCCGGAATCGCCGTCGGAGCCGAGGGGAACAAGCGGAGCCGTCCCGCCGTTCTCTACAGTCGAGTAGAAGCGTAGGGATCCGGGGGTATGTGGGGACTCCCCATGCTTTTGCCCGTCCTTTACCATGAGAGGGAAAACCTCGGGCGACCGGCTGGTACCGGCGCCCGCCGACCCCGTTAAGGAGTCCCGTTCCGTAATGGAGCCTCCCAGTACCGGCCGTGCCATGGCCGGCCCGCAGTCCCCCCTGTATGCGCGTGAGGGAAGCGGGGTGGCACGGTGACCGAGGTCCTGCTGCTCCTGCTGGCCCTCCTCCTCACCCTGGCCTGCGCGGTCTTCGTCGCGGCCGAGTTCTCCCTCACCACCGTCGAGCGCGGTGACCTGGAACGTGCCGCCGAGTCCGGCGAGCGCGGTGCCGACGGCGCCCTGAAGGCCGTACGGTCCCTCACCCTCCAGCTCTCCGGCGCCCAGCTCGGCATCACCGTGACCTCGCTGGTCATCGGCATGCTCGCCGAGCCGTCCCTCGCGGTGCTGCTGCGCGGCCCGCTGCGGGCGATCGGCCTCGGCGGCGCCGCCCCGACGGTGGCGACCGTGCTCGGCGTGGTCGTCTCCACCGTCGTCCTGATGGTCGTCGGCGAGCTGGTCCCCAAGAACTGGGCGATCTCCCGCCCGCTGGCCGTCGCGAAGGTCGTCGCGGGCCCGCAGCGCGGCTTCACCACCGCGTTCGGCCCCTTCATCCGGCACCTGAACGACAGCGCGAACCGTTTCGTACGCCGCTTCGGCCTGGAACCGGCCGAGGAGCTGGCGTCCGCCCGCAGCGCCGAGGAACTGGTCGCCCTGGCCCAGCACTCCGCCGCCGAGGGCGCCCTGGAGGCCGACTCGGCCGAGCTCTTCGTGCGCACCCTGCACCTGAGCGAGCTGACCGCGGAGAACGTCATGACCCCGCGCGTGGACGTCAAGGCCCTGGAGGCCCACGCCACCGCGGCCGACGCCGCGAACCTCTCGCACGCCACCGGCCTGTCCCGCTTCCCGGTCTACCAGGAGAGCCTGGACGAGGTCATCGGCACCGTGCACATCCGCGACGTCCTGGCCCTGGAGCCGGACCGGCGCAGGTCCACCCCCGTCACCGAGCTGGCCACCGCGCCGCTCCTGGTGCCGGACAGCCTGCCCGCCGACCGGCTCCTGGAGCGCATGCGCGCCACCCGCACCATGGCCGTCGTCATCGACGAGTACGGCGGTACGGCGGGCGTGGCGACCGTCGAGGACATCGTGGAGGAGGTCGTCGGCGAAGTGCGCGACGAGCACGACCCGGTCGAGATACCGGACCTGCTGCCCGCCCCCGCCGAAGCGGACGGCCGCGCGGCCTGGGAGGCCGACGGTTCGCTCCGTCTGGACCACCTGGAGCGCATCGGCCTGACCGCGCCGGACGGACCGTACGAGACACTGGCCGGCCTGGTCGCCACCCACCTGGCACGCATCCCCGCCAAGGGCGACGTCGTCGACCTGGGCGGCTGGCGCCTGGACGTCCTCGACGTCGACCACCACCGCGCCGACCGCCTGCGGGTCACCGCGCCCGCGCCGGCCCCGTCGGCCGACCGCGAGCCGGAGGTGGCCCGATGACCGCCGTACAGCTCCTCATCGGCGCCCTGACGCTGCTGACCAACGCGTTCTTCGTCGGCGCCGAGTTCGCCATGATCTCCGTGCGCCGCAGCCAGATCGAGCCGCGCGCGAAGACGGGCGACAAGCGCGCCCGGATGACCCTGTGGGGCCTGGAACACATCTCCGCGATGATGGCCACGGCCCAGCTCGGCATCACCGTCTCCTCGCTGGTGCTCGGCGCGGTCGCGGAACCGGCCATCGCGCACCTGATGGAGCCCGTGTTCGAGGCGGTCCACATGCCGCACGCGCTGGTCCACCCGGTCGCCTTCGCGATCGCCCTGGCCCTCGCCACGTATCTGCACATGCTGATCGGCGAGATGATCCCGAAGAACATCGCGCTGGCCGCCCCGGCGACCACCGCGCTGGTCCTCGGCCCGCCGCTGGTCGCCCTCACCCGGGCCCTGAAGCCGTTCGTCTTCGGCATCAACGCCTTCGCCAACACGCTGCTCAAGCTGCTGCGGGTGGAGCCGAAGGACGAGGTGGAGGCCGTCTTCACCGACGACCAGCTGGCCCGCATGGTCGTCGACGCCAGCGAGGCCGGACTGCTCACCCCGGCCGACGGCGAACGGCTGCGCGACGCGCTGGAACTGGGCACCCGCCCGGTCGGCGAGATCCTGGTCCCGGCCCAGAAGATGCGCACGGTCGGCCACACCGTCACCCCGGCGGAACTGGAGCGCATGGCCGCGGACGCGGGCTACTCCCGCTTCCCGGTCACCGGCCCCGGCGGCACCGTGCTGGGCTACCTGCACATCAAGGACACGCTGGGCCTGACCGACCGCGACCGGCCCTTCCCGCGCACGGCCCTGCACCGGGTCACCCGGGTCCGCATCGACACCCCGCTCGACGACACCCTCACCGCCCTGCGCACCGAGGACAGCCACCTGGCCGCCGTCACCGGCGAGACGGGCGCGGTCCTGGGCTTCGTGACGATGGAGGACGTCCTGACGGAACTGGTGGGCCCGACGACACCGGTGGCCTGACCCCGGGAACTCCCGCACGACCAGGGGAACTCCCGCATGACCAGGGGCGTCTCCCACAGCGAAACGGCGTCGGCACCGGCGCCGACACCGCTGTGGGAGGCGCTCATGGCCATGGTCGGCCTGTTCTGGATCACCGAGGACGCCGTGTACGTGGGCGCCGAGCCCATCGGCACGGCGTCCGGAGTGCGCCTGACCAAGGACGGGGTCGAGATCCTCGGGCTCGGCCAGGGCCGCTTCTGGGCCTGGGACGACGTCCGCGGGCTCGACGTCCAGGACGTCGCCGTGCGGTCCACCGCCCGGCGGCTGGCCTCGATGGCGTTCGACTCGGTCTACGCCATGCTGACCGGCGACGGCGAACTCCCCCCGGCCTTCACCGTACGGGTGGAGACCGAGGGCGACGGCACGGTCGAGGCGACCGCCCTGGCCGCCGTCCCCAGCGGCATCCACACCCCCGACGAGTACGGCCTCTCCCGTACCCTCCTCACCCGCCTCGCCACCGGCGCCACCCCCGTCGACGACCTGCTCACCTGGCGCCGCGACGAGCCCGAGGACGTCGCCCCGACCAGGGACCAGCAACTGGCACTGCTCCGCCAGTGGACGACGGCCTCCGCCTGACCCGGGGCGCAGCGCACGGCGCGCCCGCATGTACGATCACGCGTCATTCACGTGAGGGTGCCCTGCCTGCGGTGACGCCCGTCGGCAAGCCCTCCGGCACTCGACGGAGATGGTGTACGTGGGCAGCAGGAGGAAGAACGGGTCGACCCTCGTGTGCGGCGTCGTCATGGTGAGCGCGCTCGTCGCGATGCTGGGCGGGTGCGGTGACGACTCCCCCGACTCCCCTTCTCCGGACGCCGCTTCGACGGCCGGCCCCGGCGCGACCGCGTCCGCCCCGGCCGGCTCACCGGAACCCGCCACGCAGGAGGAGCCGGAGCGGACGGCCGGCCCCGAGCCGCGCAAGGTCACCCTGTCGCTCGCGGAGATCGCCGACACCCCCGGCACCTTCGAGCAGTTCAAGGAGTACGTCACCGAGCACGGGACCACCGAGCAGAAGAACGCCGTCCGCCACCTCAAGGGGTGGCGCGGCTACGAGCGCAAACTGGCCTACCCGGCCCTGGAGGCCGCCTCCGACCATCCGACCGTCGACTACGAGGCCATCGACAGCGGTGACGTGGCGGAGCGGAAGAAGATGACGGCTCTGGAGAAGCAGAGCCAGTACGTCGCCGAGGCGCTCGCGGGCTGGTGGGAGATCGACGAGACGGCGGTCCTCCAGGTCTACGACCGCAGCGGCGAGTACGCCGCCGGGACGTCCTGCATCCGGCCCGACACCGTGGAGAAGGAAGGGTCCTGCATCTGACGTCTCCCCGGCCGCCGACCGGGGAGACGCGGGGAGGCCGGCTGGGCCCGCTCAGGACGGCAGGGCCGGACACCTGGTGCCGCGCGGGGGCACCGTCAGGCCGGTCAGGTACGCGTCGACCGCGCGCTCCATGCAGGGGCCGCGGGTGACACTGCCGTGGCCTCGGCCCTCGTAGGTGAGGAGCGCGCCACTGCGGCCGAGCTGCCGGGCCACCGAGACCGCCCAGGGGTAGCCGGTGACGGGGTCGTGGAGGGCGTTGGACACCAGGATCGGCGGGGCGCCGCGGACCGAGAGGCGGTGCTGCGGGTTGGCGGCCGGCCCGCCCAGGCATGCCACTGTCATCTGGATCGACAACAGGTGGGGCAGGTCGGGTGCGGTCCGCTTCATCATTCTGACGAGTGACGCGTACTCCTGGTGATCGCGTACCGGAAGGTGCCAGTCCGCGCAGAAGACGGGGACCGCCGGCGGGAGCGGCGATACCGAGGTGGGTGAAGCGGACAGCGGGGCGCTTGCCGCCATATCCGCGACGGCCGTCGCCAGTTCCGCGTAGTCCGCGTTGTAGAACTTCCGCAAGGCGATCTTGTTGACCAGGTCCGCCGACGAGAGGGCGGTTCCCGGCTCGGCGGGGTCTTCCAGCTCGCCGCGTTCAGCCCGGTTCAGCACCTCCTGCCAGACCGCGCGGACGTCGTGGCCGTGCAGCGCGCAGGCCGGGTTGCCGGTGCACCACTTGCCGAACTCGTTGAAGGAGTCCTGCGCCGAAGCCGCCCCGGACCGCAGGAACCCGCGGGTGCTGGAAACGCTGTGGTCCAGCACGCTCTCCAGCACCATCGCACGGACCCTGAGCGGGTACGTCTCGGCGTACTGGGCCCCGAGCACCGTGCCGTACGAGCTGCCGTGGAAGGTGAGTTCGTCCTCACCGAGGGCGGCCCGCAGAGCGTCCAGGTCCTGGACCGTCTGGGCGGTGTCGAGGTGGTCGAAGACCGGGCCGGTGCGTGCCCGGCAGTCGGCGCGCAGCCGCTTGTTGTAGGCCAGGGTGGCGTCGAAGTCCGCCTGGCTCGCGAGTACCGGTGACGGACGCCGGGCGAGCAGGTCGCTGGAGCAGGTCACCGGGCTGCTGCCGCCCACGCCACGCGGATCGAAGCTGACGATGTCGAACCTGCGGCGGGTCTCGGGACTGAACCGGCTGATGCCGCCCACCACCCGCTCCACGCCGGAGTCGCCCGGCCCGCCGGGGCCGAACACCAGTGAGCCGACCCGGGCGTCGGGGTCGGTGGCCTGACGGCGGGCCACGGCCAGGTCGAACGTCGGCCCGTGCGGGCGGGACCAGTCGACCGGGACCTCCAACGTGGCGCACTCGGCGCCCGGGTGGTCCGGGTCGTCGCACGGAGCCCAGTGCAGGGCTCCGGCGGTCGGCGGTGCCGCGTTCACGGCGGGCGCGGCGACGAAACCGACGGTGGCGGCGACGGCGGTCCCCGCGATGACGGCTGTGCTCCGCACCATGGCGCGCCGTAACGCGGATGTGCCCCTGAAGAGCATGAATCGTCCTCCTGTCGAGACCGGGCATGGCAGGTCTGCTCAGGCAGGGAGCAGACTCGGCGGTCCTTCCGGGCACGCTAGGCGTGCCACCGTCCGTCAGGTGCCGTGTCAGGGTCGATTCCGGGGGTCGGTCAGGGACGAACCAGGGGAACCCCGAGGCGGCGCTGCCGCATGCCGTTCCGGAATCGACCCGGGTGAGCGCGCCGGCCGGCGCGCCGATGCCGCCTTCTCGGCCGGCGGGAGTCGCTCCACGAGCGAGCGGCCCGGCCCGCGGGTGAACCACAACCGCCGCACGCCCAGCCCGTCAGGGCCGGGGGTGCGGCGGCGTCACCGGCCGTTCCGCCTCCCTCAATCCGCCCGCAGCGCGTCCGCCGGAGGTGTCCGCAGGGCGTGCCGGGTGGGCAGTTCGATGGTGAGGAAGGACGTCAGCGCGACCGTGGCCGCCACCGCCGGGAGGAGCCAGGCGGGGCCCGCCGGCCAGGGACGGCCGAGGAAGCCCTGGCCCAGCAGGGCGAGCGGGAGGGCGGACAGGAGCAGGCCGCAGACGAGCGCCGCGGCGGCGATGACGGCGGCCTCGCGGCGCATCATCGCGCGGACCTGCCGGGGCGTCGTGCCGACCAGGCGCAGGGCGGCGATCTCGGCGCGGCGCTGGGCGGTGGCGGCGACCAGCTTGTTGGCGATGCTCAGCAGCAGATAGCCGAGCAGCACCACGATGGTGGCCAGGTTGACCCACACCTCGGGCGGCGTGTCCGCGCCGGCGGGGTCCGGGTCCGTGCCCGACACGGCCAGGCCGGTACGGCCGGCGGCCAGCGCGGCCAGGCCCTGCCCGGCCGCGGGGGTGCCGTCGGTGCGGACCAGGACGCTCTGGTCGAGGCCGGTCGTGGTGTGCCCGGCGGCCAGGTCACGGGAGAGGACGACCGGGCCGAAGCCCAGGCCCCGGTCGTACACGGCGACGACCTCGGCGTCGGCCCGCGTCCCGTCGCCGAGCACCAGCCGGAGCCGCTCCCCGAGTCCCGTGCCCCGGGTGCGCGCCGCCTCGCCGCTCACGGCGACCGTGGCACCGGTGAGCCGGGCCAGGCCGCCGTCCGTGACGCCGAGGTCGACGACGTCCCGGGCGTCCGGGGTGAGGACCATCGCCGGGGCGGACTCGGCCACGGGTTCGCCGAACTGCTCGTACTCCCACACCACCGTGGTCGTCCCGACGGGCGCCGCCGCCCGCACGCCCGGCACGTCCCGCACGGCGGGCAGCGTGTCCGCGGGCAGCCCGCCCAGGCCCGGCGCGCTCACCTCGTACTGGGCGAGCGTGCCGGTGCGGGTGTCGTCCGAGGTGGCGGCCAGCACCGTCGTCTGCGCGAAGGTGTACGTCAGGACGAACACGACCGCCATGGCCAGCGGGCTGACCACGCCCGACAGGCGCTGCGCGTAGGCGCGTACGTTGGCCAGCGCCAGCCAGGTCGGGGCCGTGACCCCGGGGCGCAGGCGCCGTACGGCCGCCTCGCCCGCGCGCTTCACCAGGGCCGGGCCGGACAGGGCCAGGCCGATCGCGGCGAGGATGCCCGCGATGGACGTGGCCGAGGCCCCGATGACGGTCCGGGACAGCAGCGGCGCCGCCGACATCACGCCCGCGCCGAGGATCAGCAGCAGACCGGCCTGCGTACGCGCCCGTGACGGGGTGCGCGGTTCGCTGCGCGACTCGGCGACCGCCTCGGTGGCCGGCATGCGGGAGGTGCGCCAGGCCGCGCACCGGGCCGCGAGCTGCACGGCCCCGGCCATCAGGAGCAGCGTGGCGAGCGCGGGCAACGGGCCGACCGTGAGGGGGAGTTCCTCCGGCAGCACCCCGCGGTCCGCCAGCATCCGCCGGAACCGGTGCGCCAGCAGGTAGCCGACCGCGACGCCCGGCACCAGGGCCACCGCCGCGACGACCGTCGACTGCGCGGCGGCCAGGCGGCGGATCTGCTTCGGGGTCGCCCCGACGGCCCGCATCAGCGCCAGGTCGCGGCGCTGCCCGGCGATCGTCACGCCCAGCGCGCCCGCGACGACGAACCCGGTGATCAGCAGCACGATCCCGGCGAGCGAACCGGCGAGCAGGATCAGCAGCGAGCGCGCCGAACCCACGCCGGGCGCCACGGCCTCCCCCCGGTCCGCACCGGTGACGACCTCCAGCCCCGTGCCCGCGACCTGCTCGCGGACCGCCGAGGCGACCCGCTCCGCGGCACCGTCGTCGACGCGCAGGCCGATCAGGTCGACGGTCCCGGCGCGCGGCCCGTCGCCGGCACCGTCCCGTCCCGCCAGGCGCGCGGCCGTCCCGTCCGCGAAGTAGACGCCCGCGCCCGGGGCGTCGACCACCGCGGAGACCCGGTAGGAGGCGGCGGGGCGGCCGTTCGCCACGACCCGGACCCGCTCGCCCACCGCGACGCCCGCCGCCGCGTCCACGGCGACCTCGCCCGCACCCGAGGGGGCCCGGCCCTCCACGCGGGGTTCCGCCAGCAGCTTCGCCGACGACCAGCCGTGACCCGCCGTCCCCGGGTCCTCGGCGGACGGCACGACCCGTCCGCGCGCGTCGACCAGCGCCGCCGGGAAGCCGATGTCACCGACGGCCTCGGTGACGTGGGGCAGGGCGGCCAGCCGGCCGACGAGCCGGTCCGGGACCGTGGCGCGCTCGGGCAGCGCGACCGGCAGGTCCCCGCTCGGGTGGAACTCCTGGTCGGCCGCGACCACGACGTCCGCGCCGCCGAGCCGCCCGGGCGGCAGCTGGGAGCGGAGGCCGGACTCGGCCAGTACACCGGTGGTGGTGATCAGCGCGGCGCCGCCCAGCACCGCGCACGCCACGGCGAGCAAGGCGGTGATCCGGTGGGCGGCCATCCGCCAGGCAAGGTGCAGCACGGTCTACCGCTCCCCCAACGCGACGAGGCGCTCGGCCAGCCGGGGTGCGGTCGGGTGCTCCAGCGCCTCCACCACCCGGCCGTCGGCCATCACGAGGGCCCGGTGCGCGCGGGCCGCGGCGGCCGGGTCGTGGGTGACCATCACCACCGTCTGGCCCAGGTCGTCGACGAGTGCGCGCAGCAGGTCCAGCACCTGGTGGGCGCTGCGCAGGTCCAGCGCGCCGGTCGGCTCGTCCGCGAACACGACGGCGGGCTTCGCCGCCAGCGCCCGTACGACGGCGGCCCGCTGCTGCTGCCCGCCGGACAGCTCCGCCGGCCGGTGCGACAGCCGGTCCGCGAGTCCGACCCGCTCGGTCAGCGTGCGCAGCCAGTCCCGGTCCGGGCGCCGGCCGGCCAGCCGCAGCGGCAGCGTGATGTTGTCCTCGACGCTGAGCGAGGGGATCAGGTTGTACGCCTGGAAGACGAAGCCGACGCGTTCGCGGCGCAGTTCGGTGCGGCGGGTCTCGTTCAGCCCCGAGATCTCCCGGCCGTCGATGCGGACACTGCCCGACGTGGGGGAGTCCAGGCCGGCGGCGCAGTGCATCAGGGTGCTCTTGCCGGACCCCGAGGGCCCCATCACGGCGAGGAACGTGCCGTGCTCCACGGTGAGCGACACGTCGTCGAGGGCCCGCACGCCACCCGGGTACGTCCTGGCGACGTTCGCCAGCGCGATGGCGGGCGCCCTGCGCGCGGTGACCGCCGCGACCGCGGTGCTCATCGACGCCCCCGCAGACCGCGCACGACGAGCGTTCCGGCGGCGAGGACGGTGACCACGCCGCTGGCCAGGTGAACCACGGTGGGGGCGCCGGCGAGGGAGGCGGCCATGTTGGCGACCGCGCTGACCACGACGACGGCCCACAGCAGCGTACGGAGGACGTCCCCGCGGGAGACGGCGTCCGGGCCGTCCTGCCCGGTGGTGCGGGGCGGGGGTGTGCTCAGGCGGTAGGGGTCCTGGTGCGTCATGGCGGCGTCCTCCGTGGCTTCGCTCTCGGTCCGTCACCGACGCTATGGACCCGGACCCCCTCGGGCCGATCCCGTCAGCCGCCCGGTCCGAGGTACAGCAGGCTGTACTTTCCGGCTCCGCGCCCGCCGCCGGGGCGCCGGGCGGCATAGGGTCGGGCACGCCGGAGTGCGGCGAGCGGCTCTCAGGGAGGCGGGCGGATGACGGTGCCGATCACGTCCGTGCGGCAGAGCGCCCTGCGGACCCTGAGCGCCGCCGGCGCGGCGACCGGGCAGCTCGTCGGCGGGCTCGGCACGGCCACCCTGGCGCTGGGCGTGCTCGTGCTGCTGGCCGTGGCCGCGGTGACCGCGCCGGCCGGCGTCGGGCTCCTGCTCGCCCCCGCCGTGCTGCGCGCCCTGCACGCCCTGGCCCGCAGGGAACGCGAACGCCTCTCCCACCGGGGCCCCGAGATCATCCCGCCCGATCCCCCGCCCACCCGGCTGCGGCCCGCCCTGGCCGACGCCACCACCCGGCGCGAGCTGCGCTGGCTGGCCCGGCACGCCACCCTGGGGTTCCTCCTGGGCCTGCTCGGTCTCCTGCTCCCGGTCAGCGCGGTCCGGGACACCACCTTCCCCCTGTGGTGGCGCCTCGTGCCCGAGGGCGTCACCAGTACGTCGATCGGGATCGGGACCGCCGAGACCTGGCCGGACGCCGTCGCCGTGGGCCTGCTGGGCCTCGGCTGGGTCGCGATCCTGCTCGGGCTGGGGCCGGGCATGGCGCGGCTGCAGGCCGGCCCGGCGCGGCGGTTGCTGGCGGCGGGCCCGGAGACGGACCTGTCGCTGCGGGTGGCGGAGCTGACGGCGACCCGGGCGGCGGCGCTGGACGCGCACGCGACGGAGCTGCGGCGGATCGAGCGGTCGCTGCACGACGGTGCGCAGAACCGGCTGGTGTCGGTGACGGTGCTGCTGGGAGCGGCCCGGCGGATGGCGGCGCGTGATCCCGCGGGTGCCGACGAGCTGCTGGAGCGGGCGCAGTCGGCGGCGGAGCAGGCGCTGGCGGAGCTGCGCGCGGTCGCGCGGGGGATCCTGCCGCCGGTGCTGGCGGACCGTGGGCTGGCGGGGGCGTTGTCGGGGCTGGCGGCGGACTGCGGGGTGCCGTGCCGGGTGACGGCGGACGTGCCCGAGCGGTGTGCGGCGTCGGTCGAGGCGACGGCGTACTTCGTGGTGGCGGAGGCGCTGACGAACATCGCGAAGCACAGCGGGGCGGGGCGGGCCACCGTCACCGTCCGGGCGCGTGGCGGCCGGCTGCGGCTGGTGATCGAGGACGACGGCCGGGGCGGTGCGGACGAGGGCGGCGGTTCGGGCCTGACCGGTATCCGGCGCCGGGTCGCGGCCCACGACGGCACCCTGCGCCTGGCCAGCCCGCCCGGCGGACCGACGACCCTGGAAGTGGACCTCCCCTGCGGAAGATGACCGGAGCGGACCCCGCGAGGGTGACCTGCGAGGGTGACCTGCGAGGCGGTGCCCCCCGGGGTGGCGGGGCCGGCCCGGGTGGACCGGACCGGTGCAGAGGCCGGCGCCCGACACCCGACGCCGAGGCCGACGTCCCCCGGGCGTCCCCGCCTGGCGCGTACGGCGTCCCGGTCCCCGGCCTCTGCCCCCACCCTCGCCCCGCCCCACCCTCGCCCCGCCCCACCCTCGCCCCGCCCCACCCTGGCCCCGCCCCACCCTGGCCCCGCCCCACCCTCGCCTCGCCTCACCCCGTCCCTTCCGTCCCGCCGCCTTCCGACCCGGCACGACCGGACCGGCACGCCCGCCGCGCCCTGCGGATATGTGTTCGCCGCGGGAGGTATCCGACGGGCGCGACTAGAGTTCAGGTGCAGGGAAACCGGATTCCCTGCGGCGGGCCGTGTCCCCAGCGGTCCGCGGGAAGGTATGCATGTCCCCGGAGAGCAGGCTGACCGCCGAAGACCGGCCGCAGGCCGCCGACCGGCTCGACGACGATCAGTACCCGGCCTACACCATGGGCAGGGCGGCCGAGCTGATCGGTGCCACACCCGGTTTCCTCCGTGCCCTCGGCGAGGCGGAGCTGATCAGCCCGACCCGTTCGGACGGCGGGCACCGCCGCTACTCGCGCCAGCAACTGCGCCGCGCCGCCCGCGCCCGCGAGCTGGTCGACCAGGGAACGCCCATCGAGGCCGCCTGCCGGATCGTCCGCCTGGAGGACGATCTGGACGCGGCGCTGCGCATGAACGAGGAGCTCCGGCGCGAGGCCGGGCGGCCCGGCGGGAACGGAGAGCGGCGCGGCGAGTGAAAACCTGACCTCTGCGAAACAGATATTCGGCGGACGCCGGAAAAACTATCCTCCGCTAAATCGAGAGCATCTTTCCTGGCGATTCATTTCTGTGCGGCCGATTCAATTCGTGCTAGGCTGGACATCAGTTGCAGTTGTGGTTGCCATTTGTGTTACCGGTTTTCCGGGCAGGTGATCATCGCAGCGATGTGAAGGCCCGCACGGTGCGGGCCTCCAGCACTGCCTAGGAGTAAAAGACATGGCTTCCGGTACCGTGAAGTGGTTCAACGCCGAAAAGGGCTTCGGTTTCATCGCGCAGGACGGCGGCGGCGCCGACGTCTTCGCCCACTACTCGAACATCGCCACCCAGGGCTTCCGTGAGCTCCAGGAGGGCCAGCGGGTCAACTTCGACGTCACGCAGGGCCAGAAGGGCCCGCAGGCGGAGAACATCGTTCCCGCCTAAGACGCGCGAACAGCACTGAAGGCCCGCACCGCAAGGTGCGGGCCTTCTGCATGGCCCGGGACTTTGCCATCTCTTTACAACCCGTCCCGTCGTCGCCTCGTCTCTCCGTCCGATCCGCGTTCGCGACCGCACCCCGAGCGGCACGCACCCGCGCCGACCCATGAGAGAGAGCGACCCGATGCGCCGAACCATCCTCAGCGCCGTGGCACTGGCCTGCACCGTCGTCCTGGCGGGCACCGCGCCCGCGTTCGCCGACGACCCCACCCCGGTCCCCTCCAAGCCTCCGGCCACCGACGCCCCGAGCTCCGGCACCGAACCGAGCGAGGCAGGGGTGCCGGTACCGTCCGTCAGTGCCCCGGCTCCGGTGGCCGAACCGTCCCAGGCACCCGCCCCGGCACCGGCCGAGGGCCAGGTCTCCGCCGTGCCCGAGGGCGCGCCCAACACCGGAGTGACGGCAACGGAGTCCTCCGGGACCGACGAAGGACTCATCGGCGCGGGCGCCGGCGCGGTACTCGTCGCGGGCGGCGCGGTCCTCTTCGTCGTACGTCGCCGGCGGGCGGCGACCGGGGCATGACCCCGCGCTCCGGGCGCGCCCTCGCCGCCGCCGCGCTGGCCGTACTCCTCGTGGGATGCGGCGCCGGCCGAGAGGCCGGGCGCGACACGCCCGCAGGCTCCACGCCCACCGCCACCACCGCGCCGCCCGCGCACGCCGCCGCCAAGCCGCCCCGGCCCCTGGGCCGTTCGGTCCCGGCCGGCCTGCGCATCCCGGCCATCGGGGTCGACACCCCGGTGATGCGGCTGGGACTGGCGTCGGACGGCACGGTGGAGGTCCCGCCCGCCACGGACGACGACCGCGCGGGCTGGTACCGGCACTCGCCGACGCCGGGCCAGGTGGGGCCGTCGGTCCTCCTCGGCCATGTCACGGTCGGCACCCACGGGGACGGCGTCTTCCGGCACCTGGCGCGGCTGCACCGAGGCGACCGGATCGAGGCGCAACTGGAGAACGGCACGACGGCGGAGTTCACGGTCACCTCCGTACGGACGGTGGCGCGGGCCGACTTCCCGACGGACGACGTCTACGGGGACGTGGACCGCCCGGAGTTGCGGCTCATCACCTGCGGCGGCCCGCGGATCGGCGAGGAGTACCGGGACAACGTCATCGTCTTCGCGGAACTGACCGCGACCACGACCGCGACCATGCAGGCGACCACGAACGCGACGCGTCCCGCGGCCTCCTGACCGGCCGTCCGTACCGTGCGGCCCCTACCCCACGACCATGGAGAGTGTTGAAACGGTCCCGTGACAGGGCGGCGTCCGAACTGTTCGCCGCCCTGTATCCGCGCCTCGCCGGCTGGTGCCGCCGGCTCGTCGACGACGACGAGACGGCCCACGAGATCGCCTCGGAGGCGTTCACCCGGCTCTGGGCCCGCTGGACGTCCGTGGAGGAGCCCCGCGGCTTCCTCTACGTCACCGCCGCCAACCTCGTCCGCGACCACTGGCGCAAACTGGAGCGCGAGCGCCGGGCGGTGCGCCGGGTCACCGCGGAGGTCGCCGTCCGCCCGCATCCCGAGCAGGCCGACCCCTCGGTACGGCTGCTCGTGCAGTCCCTGCCGGAGCGACTGCGCGTGCCGATCCTCCTGCACTACTACGCTGACATGCCGATCCGGGAGGTGTCCGTGCTGACCGGGCGCAAGGAAGGAACCGTCAAGGCCGACCTCCACGCGGCCCGCGAACTGCTCCGCGTCCATCTGAGGAGAAGCCTTGACCACACGCCTTGAGGACGGCCAGGACGGCCAGGACGACCCGGGGTCCGCGTGGGACGACGACGATCCGCTGCTGGTCGTGCTGCGGCCGGGCGGCGACTACCTGGGACCGCCCCCCGGCCGCTACGAGGCGGTCCGCCGGGCGGCGTCCCGGCGGCGCCTGCTGCGCGCCGCGGCCGGCGCCGCCGCGACCGCTGCCGCCGCCGCCCTGGTCGCGCTGCCGCTGCACTGGGCGGCCCCCGCGTCGCCCGCACGCCCGACGGCTCCGCTGGCCCCGGCCCCCGCCGGGCCCACGCCGACGACCGCGCCGACGACCGCACCGAGTCCCGCCCCGCCCCGCGAACCCTCGCAGAGGCCCGCTCCCGAGGAGCCCCCGCCCACCGCGTCGGCCTCCCTGCCCGGCTCCGCACCGTCGGCGGTGCCGAGCACCCCGCCCGCCGCCGAGCCGTCGGCCCGCCCGAGCACGGCGCCGACGCCGTCGGAGCCCCACGACGCGGCTGCTACGGGACCCTCCTGACGCAGAAGCACACAGAAGGGACGTAGAAGACAGGTGGGAGATAGGTAGGAGATAGGTAGGAGAACCCGGCAGGAGAGACAGAGAGAGGGCGGGACCGAGGCTTCCGCCTCCGTCCCGCCCTCTGCTCAGACGTCCCCGCGGCTACGCGTCCAGCGGTGCCGTACCGCCGAGCAGCGCCGACGCGGTCTCGACCGGCGTGGCGGCGGGCGCCGGAGCCGGTGCGGCCGCGGGGTCGGCGTGGCAGGTGAAACCGAGGCGGGTCATGGCCCGGGTGACCTCGCCGCTGGAGAAGTCGCGGCGGTCCTGCCGGGTGACGACCTCGCCGACCTGCTTGACGGGGTAGCGGCGGCGGCCGATGGTCACGGACTCACCCGTGATGGGCTCGGGAGTGACGCCCTTCATCGAATCCAGCACCCCGCCCTTGGTGAGGTCGAACGGGTACCGGGCGATGACACAGCGCATGATGCCTCCACAAGGGGGAGATGGGACGGGTGGGTTGCCGTTCGCGGTGGGTCTGGAGCAGGTCGTCCCTAGGCCGCCGAGCCACCGGCGGACTGGCGCCGCGGCCTGCGGCGCGGGGCTTCGCCGGCGGGCCGGCCCTGGGTGCCGCGGCCCTGGCCGGCGCGGTTCTGCTGGGTGGAGGTCCCCTGGCCGGCGCGGCCCTGCGCGGAGCGGCTGCGGCGGCCGCGGGACGAGGAACCCCCGCCGGACGCGGCGCGGCGCGGGCGCTCCACGACCGGTACGGCGATGACGACCGGGACACCGGACGGAGCCTGCGCCCCGGTGATGCGGGACAGCTCCGCCTCGCCCGAACGGACCGGCGTGACCTGAGGGGTGATACCGGCCGAGGCCATCAGCCGGGTCATGTCGCGCCGCTGGCTCGGGGTCACCAGGGTGACGACGCTGCCGGACTCGCCGGCGCGGGCCGTACGGCCGCCGCGGTGCAGGTAGTCCTTGTGGTCGCTGGGCGGGTCGACGTTGACGACCAGGTCGAGGTTGTCGACGTGGATGCCGCGGGCCGCGACGTTGGTCGCCACCAGCGCCGTCACGTGCCCGTCCTTGAACTGGGCGAGGGTCCGCGTGCGCTGCGGCTGGGACTTGCCACCGTGCAGGCCCGCGGCGCGGACACCGCTGCTCAGCAGGTGCTTCACCAGCCGGTCCACGGCGTGCTTGGTGTCGAGGAACATGATCACCCGGCCGTCCCGCGCCGCGATCTCGGTGGTCGTGCGGTGCTTGTCGGTGTCGTGCACGTGCAGCACGTGGTGCTCCATCGTGGTGACGGCACCGGCCGACGGGTCGACGGAGTGCACCACCGGGTCCGTCAGGTAGCGGCGGACGAGCCGGTCGACGTTGCGGTCCAGGGTGGCCGAGAACAGCATCCGCTGGCCATCGGGGCGCACCTGGTCGAGCAGGGCGGTGACCTGGGGCATGAAGCCCATGTCGGTCATCTGGTCGGCCTCGTCCAGGACGGTGATGCCGACGTCGCCGAGGTGGCAGTCGCCCCGGTCGATGAGGTCCTTGAGCCGTCCGGGCGTCGCGACGACGATCTCCGCGCCGCCCCGCAGCGCGGAGGCCTGCCGGCCGATCGACATGCCGCCGACCACGGTGGCCGACCGCAGGCCCAGCGAGCGGGCGTACGGGGCGAGCGCGTCGGTGACCTGCTGGGCCAGCTCACGGGTGGGTACGAGGACGAGGCCGAGCGGACGTCGCGGTTCGGCGCGCTGCCCGGCCGTACGGGCCAGCAGGGCGAGGCCGAAGGCGAGCGTCTTGCCCGAGCCGGTGCGGCCGCGGCCGAGTACGTCGCGGCCGGCCAGGGAGTTGGGCAGGGTCGCCGCCTGGATCGGGAACGGCGTGGTCACGCCCTCGGCCGTGAGCGCGGCCAGCAGGCGGGCCGGCATGTCGAGTTCGGCGAACGACTCGACGGCGGGCAGCGCCGGCGTGATCGTCTTCGGCAGCGCGAACTCGCCGCCCTGGGGGGCGGACGGCCGGCGGCCGGAGGTCTGCGAGCGGCGGGGGCCGCCGCCACCGGAGCGTCGGCGGTCGTTGGTGCGTACGCGGTTCATGGGGAACCTTCCTTGATATGGCACGTATCAAGGGAGACCCGCAGCAAAAGAGCGGCGCAGGGAATCGCAAGAACGAGCCGGCCCCGGTCGGTCTCGGCGTATGAAGCCGAGTGGACCGAGAGAATTGATGAAAGCGAGGGAATTGAATGCGCGGGGAGAGAAGCGGAACCCCGCAGGGCGCGCTGCGCCCGGAAACGCGGCGAGCTGGGGCCCGCACCCCTAGGCGCGGGCCCCAGCTGCGAAGTATGCGTGAGCGTCAGGCGGGAACGATGTTCTCGGCCGTCGGGCCCTTCTGGCCCTGCGCGATGTCGAAGGTCACCTTCTGGCCTTCGAGCAGCTCACGGAAGCCCTGGGCGTTGATGTTCGAGTAGTGGGCGAAGACGTCGGGGCCGCCGCCGTCCTGCTCGATGAAGCCGAAGCCCTTTTCCGCGTTGAACCACTTGACGGTGCCGGAAGCCATAATTTTCTCCTTCGGTACGGTGCTCGGAGTTCACCCTGTGTGAACTCCGGTCGCCGTGATGATCACCCCGTCGGACAAAACCTTCAGGCAACCACAACTGCAACTTCCAGCGACACTAGCACGCCGTGATCGACCGGGAGCCGGCAATAATCTTGCTCCGACTGGCCGACCGAGGAATATTCCCCGGGCGTCCTGTTGATTTCTCCTGTCATGGCAGCAGATATTGCCCTCCGGAGGTCGCAGTCTTGCCGTCCGGGCTCCCGTCGGCGGCGTGATGACCACCGGCGATGGTGTCTGCGCCGCCTTCCGCCCCGCCGGTACGGCAAAAGCGCCACAGGCGGCGAGACGGGCCCGTGGAGACAAAGGACACGTCGCACGTCGAGGGCGGCGGACGTGGCCCGGCGCCCGTGGGCGCGGGCGCGGGGCGTTGTCGTGCCGTGGGCGGCTCCCGGTGCGCGGTGTGGTCGGAGTGGTCCTAGAGCTTGCTCATCCTGGCGTAGGGCACGGTGATCCGCTCCTGCGCCGAGCCGAAGTCCACGAGCACCGCGATCCCGCCCTCGAGGGCGATCACCCGGCCGAGGCCGTAGGTGTCGTGGGTGACCCGGTCGCCCACGTCGAAGTGCTTGGGAGGCAGTGCGACCGGCTCCTTGAAGGGGCTGGTGGGCAACGCATGGCGTTTTGATCCGACTGGCTTTGTCATTGCCACCAGTATGTGCCTCCGCCGGGCCGAAGGAGCCGCGGCGGTCGCACGGAACGCCCGCCGGGCCGGCCCGCGGTACGGCGGCGGGCGGCGGCCCGCCGCTCTTTTCTCCCCCGGCCCCCGGGGCGTCGGCGTCGGTCTCGACAATTCAGGACCGGAACCCGCAATGTGATCCTCCCGTCTCCTCTGCCGACGGGCTGCTCTTCCGGAACCATGAAGATTGAGACAAATGCCATCACAGGTATTTTCGCGAATAAAGTGGAGAAATACCTTCTCCGCATGGGGTCGACCACGTACGAGACTCTGGGTCGTGGCGGGTGTGGCGGCCCTCGGATTCAGCATCGCGCTGGAGATCGCCGCGCGCCGCTACGGCCTGCCAGGGCCGTTGACCAACCAGGCGAAAGAGGTGGTGTTCGCCCCCGCGTCGGGGCCGCTGCTGTACGCGAGCATGGCGTTGATGATGGTGGTGCTCACCTGGCGGGAGCGGTTCGTCGCGGCCGGTGCCGCGATCGGCATCGACGTCGCCTTCCTGCTGGTGCGGTGGGCGTTCGACGCCCGGGTGAGTGACGGACACTCCTTCGGCAACGGCGCGTTGTGGGTGATTCTGGGCTGTGCGGTCGTCGCCGTCACCCGCCGCACCGGCCGGGAACGGGTCCTGATGCTGAAGGGGGTCGGGCTCGGCCTGCTGCTGGTGGCCGGCCGCAAGACG
Source organism: Streptomyces sp. WG7 (assembly GCF_049975785.1). Lineage (NCBI taxonomy): Bacteria > Bacillati > Actinomycetota > Actinomycetes > Kitasatosporales > Streptomycetaceae > Streptomyces > Streptomyces sp. WG7. The sequence continues at coordinate 149,849 of NZ_JBNGGE010000012.1, read as the reverse complement.
GGCGACACCTGGCTGCTGGTCACGTCGAAGACCCGCCCGGCGGTACTCGACCCCTACGTGGCGATCGCCGATCACGCGCTGGGCAGTCCGTCGTGGCTGGCGGGCCGGCTGGTCGCCGCCACGGGCCCGGTCGGCGAGCACGTCCTCGACTGGATCTACGCCCAACTCGCGGTGGCAGCGGTCGTCGTCGCGCTGTACCAGCTGCGCAACGTGGCGGCCGAGCGCCGTTTCCCGCGCCACCATCTGGTCCGTACGTTCCTGGTGATAGGTCTCCTCGGACCGGCCGTGTACATGATCTACCCGGTGGTCGGGCCGGTCTTCACCTACGGCACCGGCGCGTTCGGCACCGGCGGCGAGCAGTGGGCGATGGCCAACCTGTGGCCGCACACGCCCCCGCCGGTCAGCACCCCGCACCCGTGGACGTACGACGGCGTCACACCCCGCAACTGCATGCCCAGCCTGCACACGGCGTGGGCGACCGCCATCTTCATCCATTCCCGCAGGGCCCCACGCGTTCTGCGTTTTGCAGGAACGTTTTGGCTTATCGCCACTCTCGGCGCGACGCTGGGATTCGGCTATCACTACGGCATAGACATTCTGGCAGGCGTGGTGTTCGCGGTCACGATCGAGGCGGCGCTGCGCTCGTTCGACCACGGCTGGGACCGGCCGGGAATACAGCTGGTCACTTATGGAACGGTGGTCTTCGCCGCGCTCCTGGCGTCGGCCCGCTTTCTTCCGATGGAAATGGCCGCGCGTCCCTGGGCGTTCGGACCGCTTCTCGTTCTGGCGATGGTCTCGGTCGTCTACGGCTATGTGCGGACCGCCAGACTGTGGAACCCGAAGGCCGCGGCACCGGCGCGGAAGACGGAGCCGCAGCTCGAACCGGCTTGACCCGCTCAGCACCGGTTCTTCGCTCCCCGGTTCGGCGGTTCGGGGCGGGCGGTCGCCGGCCGTTCACCGGTGACCGCCCGCATGCCCGCCGTCGGCCCGGCCGTCAGCCTCGCCGGCCGAAGACGCTCCTGCTGGAGCCGAGAACGAGGAAGACGGTCTCCCCGGTGGCGTCGTCCAGACCGTCGTTGTCGGTCACGGCGTGCACCCGGCCGTCGCCGGCCACGGCCAGCCCTTCGAGCTTCTCCTGGGTCCAGCCGTTCGTGGCCCGCAGGGCGGGCAGGACGTCGTACGCGAGCCGCTTCGGCAGTACCGGCAGGGACCCCGACGGCGCCGCCGACGCCGGCATGTCGACCGTGTGGATCTGCTTGACCCTGGCGGCCGGGCCGTTCAGCTTGTCGCGTTCGACGACCGCCAGCCGGTCCCCGACCACGGTGATCTCGGAGAGGCCGATCCAGTCGCCCGGCGTGGTCGTGGAGCCGATCCGGTAGCCGTACCAGCTCCACGTACCGGCCCCGACGTCGTACCGGCCGAGCCGCACGACCCCCGCCGGGTCGCCTTCGACCTCGCGCTGGAGCGCGGCCCAGACCACCTCGCGGCCGCGCCGGTCCGTGGTGGCGGCGACCCCTTCGAGCCCCTGCTTGCCGAGGCCCGCGGCGACGTCCGCCGGCAGGGGGACGACCTGCCGGGTCACCCCGTCGCGGTCCAGCCGGACCAGCCGGTTGCCCGCACCCGTCCCGCCCTCGACGGCGAGCCAGTACCCGCCCCGCGGCCGGGCGGAGATGCCCTCGGCGTCGTAGCCGGCCGGCCGCCCCGCGGCGTCCTTGACGGTCAGCGCCCGGGTGACGACCGCCGGCCGGCCCGCGCGCGCCGTGTCGAGGGTCAGGATCCTGGTGGTGGAGTACGCCGCGTCGGTGACGGAGTACAGCTGGTGCGGTCTGCCGGGTACGGCGGACAGCGCGCCGAGCGCACCCCAGCCGATCGGCGCGCCGGTGGCGTCGGCGGCCGAGACGACGCCCGGGACGGCCGGGGTGCCGGGCGTGCTCCTGCCCAGCCGGAAGAGGCTCACGGTGGCCCGTACGCCCGCCTCGGCGTCGTCCTCCTCGCTGGAGACCGCGAGCAGGCCGCGCGAGGGGATCGGCAGCAGGCCCTCGGGGCCGTTGGTGGTGGGCAGCAGCTGGCGGAAGACCGGACGGGCCGGCCGGCTGATGTCGTAGACGGCGACGAAGTTGCCGCGCTCCGAGCCGACGAAGGCGTAGCGCACGCCGTCGTACTCGGCGATCGCCAGGCCCTCCGGCTCGCTGCCCTTGTTCTCGGACCGGCCCTCGTCGTACAGCCCGTACCGTACGGCGAGCCGCTCGAAGCCGTTGCCCGCGTCCCAGACCACCTTCCCGGTCCGGCTGTCGAAGACGGACCAGCCCCGGGTGCCGCCGCGCCAGTCGCCCTCGTTGGCGGTCGCCAGGTAGCGGTCGTCGATCCAGCCCAGCGCGTCGGGCTCCCGCGGCACGTCGGTGATCGACCCGGTCAGGTCGATGGTGCCGTCCTCGACCGTGTCGATGCCGTCCACCGTCGCCGTGCCGGCGCTGAACGCCTTGGTGATCCGGCCGGTCGGCAGGTCGACGAGGACGACGCCGTTGTTCTCCTGCAGCGTCACGGCGAGTTGGCCGCGGCCGTTGACGGAGACGTACTCAGGCTCCGGGTCGGTCGGCGCGGCGATCCCGGCGGCGGCCAGCACGGGCAGCGCCGAACCGTCGGCCCGCGTCAGGGGCACGGTCCGGGTCCGCCAGTGCGCGGGTGACGAGCCCTTCCTCAGGTCGACGATCTGCACGAAGCCGGCGGGCGCCTGGGGGAGATCGCCCTCCTCGCCGCCGGGCGGGGCCGCCTCCTCGTCGCGTTCGTTCTCGATCGCGATCGCCGCGTACCGCTGGTCCTTGCTGATCGTGATCGAGTCGGGCTGCCCGCCGAGGTCGAAGCTCGCCACCCGCTCGCGGTCGCGCAGCGAGATGACGTCGAGCCGGCCGGAGGGGGCGGTGTGGCTCGCGCTGGTGTTCACCACGACCAGGACGTACTGGCCGACCACGGACACCGAGGTCGGCTCGTCCTCGGCGTCGCCGAGCCGGGCCAGCGACAGGGTGCCGAGGCCGCGCGGGCGGTCGGGGTCGCCGATGTCGAGGAAACCGATCCGCCGGGCCGCCGCGTCGGTGTGGACGAGGGTCCGCCCGTCCTCGCTGACGGCCGAGATCTCCGCGACGGTCGCGGCGGCCGGGTCCTCGCCGGCCGGCCGGTTCCGGAAGACCGGGTAGGTGGCGGTGCGCTCGAAGGCCACGGGCCGCTGCGGGCGGTGGTGGCCGCGCTCGCGCTGATCCGCGTGGGCCGCGCCCGCGCCCGCGAGGGTGCCGGCGGTCACGGCCAGGGCCGCGAACGCGGCGCAGGCTCTCCTGCTCTTCGGGGACATCGTTCCTCCGTTACGGACCACTGCGACGCCGAATCGTTTCAGCCGTGGACGAGGGGGCGCCGGACCGCCGAATGAACAACCGGCGAAGATCACGTGCGCCGGGCCCGTGCGGCCCGGTCAGTTTTCGAGAAGCGCGGGCGAGCCGCCCGCCCATACCGTCGACGGCATGAACTCCATCGACTCCGTCACCCTGGAGGTGGCCGACATCGAGGCGGCCGCCCGCTTCTACTCCGCCGCCTTCGCCCTGGACCCGTCGCGGGTCCGCCTGCGCGCCTCCCAGGCCCCCACCACCGGCTTCCGCGGCTTCACCCTGTCGCTCGTGGTGTCCCAGCCGGGCAACGTCGACGCCCTCGTCGGCGCCGCCCTCGACGCCGGCGCCACCGCCCTCAAGCCCGCCGCGAAGTCGCTGTGGGGCTACGGCGGCGTCGTCCAGGCCCCGGACGGCACGGTCTGGCAGATCGCGACGTCGGCGAAGAAGGACACCGGCCCGGTCACCCGGGACGTCGACGAGATCGTGCTCCTGCTGGGCGTCGAGGACGTGAAGGCCAGCAAGCGGTTCTACGTCGGGCAGGGCCTCACCGTGGGCAAGAGCTTCGGCGGCAAGTACGTCGAGTTCGCCGCCGGGCCGGGCACCGTCAAGCTGTCCCTGTACAAGCGCCGCGGCCTCGCCAAGGTCGCGGGCGCCCCCGCCGACGGCACCGGTTCCCACCGGCTCGTGCTCTCCGGTGCCGACCGCCCGTTCAGCGACCCGGACGGGTTCGTCTGGGAACCCACCGCCCCGCTGGCGGTCGCCGGCTGATCGCGCGTGCAGGGCTCTCGGGGCCGACGACGCCACGGAACGGGCCCCGGGAGCCGGTGAGCCGGTTCCCGCGGTCGCCCGGGCCGGTGCCCGTGGTCACCGCGCCGGTACGGCCGGGCGCCGCCCGGGCCGGGGCGACACCGCGCAGGGCCGGGGCGACACCGCACAGGGCGGCCGCGACACCGCGCAAGGCCGCGGCGACGACTGGGCGGAAAATCACCGTTCCGGACCCCTTCCCGCCCCCGTCGGCCGGTGGGGCCGCCCACCGTGGAAGCAGCGGGAATTCCGCCTTCCGTGAGCGAATTATCGATTCGGCTGCGTTTCTCTTTCCCCATCCGCCCCTGGTGGACCACCGGTCCGTCGTGAGTAATACGGGCAAGTCGAATTCCCGTCGAGCAGTGCGATCGCCGCTTTTTGGACTTTGTCCGCGAAACGATCCGGGAAACCGTTTCTCCATCTCTACGATCGCAAGCTATGACCGACCATTCACGGGAAAACTCCGCCACCCGTGCACGCTGGCAGACCTGTCTCCGACTTGCCCGCGAACTCCTGCTCGTCGGCCCGGACGGCAGGGACCTCAAGCTCGACTACCTCCACACCCTGATCGACACGGGCCGTCTCGGCACCACCCGCCACCCGCGCAAGAAGATCCTCGTCGTCGGCGCCGGCATCACCGGCCTCGTCGCGGGCCGTCTGCTCAAGGACGCCGGCCACGACGTCACGATCCTCGAGGCCAACGCCGACCGGGTCGGCGGACGCATCAAGACCTTCCGCGCCACCAAGCACCACCAGCCCTTCGCCGACCCGGCCCAGTACGCCGAGGCCGGTGCCATGCGGCTGCCCGACTTCCACCCGCTCGTCCTCGCCCTCGTCGACAAGCTCGGCCTCGGCCGCCGCCAGTTCTACAACGTGGACGTGGACCCCTCCACCGGCAGCGGCCCCGACGTCCCCGTCCCGCCGGTGACGTACACCTCCTTCACCGGACGGACGTGGACCTACGGCGACGACAGCCCCGACTTCCGCGAACCCGACAAGCGCGGCAACTCCTGGATCCGCGCCAACCGCGTCCAGGTGCGGCGGGCCGACTACGCCGCCGGTCCCGAACGGATCAACGAGGGCTTCCACCTCACCGACGACGAGGTCCGCGCCCCCGTCGTGAAGATGGTCGACGACGCGCTGGAGAGCGTGCGCGACTACTACTCCGACGTCGTCGACGGAAAGCGCGTCAACAAACCGTTCGACGAATGGGTCGAGGGCTGGGCCCGGGTGATCCGCGACTTCGACGGCTACTCGATGGGCGGATTCCTGCGCGACCACGCCGGGCTCAGCGACGAGGCGATCGAGGCCGTCGGAACGCTGGAGAACATGTCCTCACGGCTGCACCTCTCCTTCTTCCACAGCTTCCTGAGCCGCAGCGACATCAACCCCACCGTCCGCTACTGGGAGATACCGGGAGGCAGTTGGCGCCTGCCGCACGCCCTCCACCAGGGCCTGCGCGACGAGGTGCGGCTCGGCCACCGCATGATCCGCCTCGAGTACCACGACCCCAGCCGCGACACCGACCCCGAGGGCACCGGAGCCGTCGGCCCCGACGGCTGGGGCGTGGCCGTGCAGACCGTCGCCGAGAACGACCCCCAGGCCCCGCCGCGCCTGTGGACCGCGGACCTGGCGATCGTCACCGTCCCGTTCTCCGCCCTGCGCTTCGTGGAGATCGTCCCCTCGATGTCGTACAAGAAGCGCCGCGCGGTCATCGAGACCCACTACGACCAGGCCACCAAGGTGCTGCTGGAGTTCAGCCACCGGTGGTGGGAGTTCACCGAGGACGACTGGCGCGACGAGCTGGAGGGCATCGCGCCGGGCCTGTACGAGTACTACCGGCTCGGCGCCGACCAGGGCGCCCGGACCCGCGTCACCCTCCCCGACCCGGAGGCCGGCCTGCTCGGTGCCGCGGTCAAGGACAGCGGCGTCACCGAGGAGATGCGGCGGATCGACGGCACCATGCCGCTGCGCGGCCCGGCCGTCCGCCCCGCCACCCACAGCTTCGGCGGGGGCTCCGCCACCGACAACCCCAACCGGTTCATGTACTACCCCTCGCACCGGGTCGAGGGCAGCACCGGCGGCGTCGTGCTCGCCTCGTACTGCTGGTCCGACGACGCCGCCCGCTGGGACTCCATGCGCCCCGCCGAGCGCTACGTCTACGCCCTGCGCAACCTCCAGGCCCTGCACGGCCGCCGCATCGAGGTGTTCTTCAGCGGCCGGGGCGCCACCAAGAGCTGGGCCCGCGACCCGTACGCCTTCGGTGAGGCCGCCATCTACACCGCGCACCAGATGACCAGCTTCCACCTGGACGTCTCCCGGCCCGAGGGCCCCGTGCACTTCGCCGGGGAGCACACCTCCCTCAAACACGCCTGGATCGAGGGCGCCCTGGAGAGCGCCGTCCGGGCCGCCGTCGCCGTCCACCACGCCCCGCCGGTCACCGTCCCGGGACCGGACAGGGAGGAGAACTCGTCGTGATCGCGATCAACCCCGGGTGCACGGTCGCCCGCTACCTCGCCCGGCGCCTGGCCGAGCTGGGCATCACCCACCTGTTCGGCGTCCCCGGCAACCACCTCGGCCCGTTCCTGACCGCGCTGCACGCCGAGGGCGACATCGAGTGGGTCGGCACCCCCACCGAGGGCGGCGCGGGCCAGGCCGCCGACGCCTACGCCCGCATCCACGGCGTCGGCGCGGCCGCGGTCACCTACAGCGTGGGCGCGTTCAACCTCCTCAACGCCTGCGGCGGCGCCTACGTCGAACGGGTCCCGCTCGTCGCCGTCAACGCCTCCCCGCCCTACGAGCAGTGGCAGAACCAGCGCGCCCTCGGCCTGCTCACCTCCCACATGAGCCCCCGCACGGAGAGCAACCTGGAGGTCTACCGGCAGGTCACCGTGGACGCGCAGGTCATCTCCAACCCGGGCCTCGCCCCCGGCCAGATCGACGCCGCGCTCACCGCCTGCCTGACCGAGCGCCGACCGGTCTACCTGGAGGTCATGGAGGACCTGTGGGACGAGCCCTGCGCCGAGCCCCAGGAGCCGATCAGCCGCCGCGAGCGGCCGCTCGGCGCACGCGGCCAGACCATGCTCGACAGCGCCGTCGCCGCGATCCTCACCCTGATCGAGGAGCATCCCGGTCCGGACGGCAGGCCCCGCCCGGTCGTGTGGGCCGGCGAGGAGATCGACCGGTTCCGCCTGGGCGCGCGGCTCACCGACCTGGTCGAGGCCACCGGGGTGCCGTTCTGCACCACCGTCGGCGCCAAGGCCGTCGTCGACGAGGACCTGCCGCAGTTCCACGGCGTGTACAACGGCCACGCCAGCCATCCGGACGTGCACTGGGTCTTCAAGGACTGGGCCACCTGCCGCATCGGGCTCGGCGCCTGGTCCACCTCGAAGAACCTCGGCGGCGAGCAGTGCGTCGGCGACGACTGGGTGATGGCCGCGAACGGCGGCGTCAGCGTCGGCACCTCCTACTTCCCCGACGTCCAGCTCGAACAGCTGCTGCCCGCCCTCCAGGACGCCCTGGTGAAGGCGTACGGCTCCGACGGCCTTGCCGCCGACTACTACGCCGAGGCCCACGCCCACCACGGAGCGCCCGAGGACCGCCCCGCCGCCCTGGAACACCACCGGGCCTCCCTCCACCTCAGCGGCTCGCGCTCCCGGCGCCGGGGACACCCCGGGCACCTCACCTACGACGGCGTGTTCGACCGGATCAACCACTTCCTGGCCCGCGAGACCCGGGACGACTGGACGGTCGTCTCCGACGCCGCCTTCTCCCTCATCGGCTCGATGAACCTGTCGCTGCCCGCGGGCGGGTTCCTGTCCCAGGTCAGCTGGCTGTCCATCGGCTGGTCGGTCGGCGCGGCCACCGGCGCCGCGCTGGCCCCCGAGCGCACGCCCGCCCGCCCGATGGTGTTCGTCGGCGACGGCGCCTTCCAGGAGACCTGCCAGGAGATCTCCACCCACACCCGGCTCGGGCTGCGCTCGGTGGTGTTCGTCATGGACAACGGGCACTTCTACGGCATCGAGCAGATGCTGGTCCACCCGTCCTACTACGCCGGGAACGACCAAGCCGACCGGTCCGGCCAGGCCGACCGGCCCGACCCGGACTTCTACAACGTGCTCCACCCCTGGCACTACGACCGCCTCGCCGCCGTGTTCGCCGGCCGGGACACCCCGGCGAACGGGGTCGCCGTCGCGGACACCGCGGAGCTGGACGACCTGCTGGCCCGCCTCACCGACCCCGCCGACCCGGTCAACGCCGGACCGCTGCTGGTCCGCGTCCGCCTGCGCCGGCACGACTACCCGCGGGCGATGGCGTACAAGGTGCCGAAGCCCGGCACGACCGTCTGACGGGCCGCCCGGACCGTCAGGGAGCAGAGAGCACGACCCGTATCCGAAGGGGGCAGGACATGGCCGAAATCAACGTGATGATCGCGTTCGACGCGGCGACGATCGTCGAACGGAACCCCAACGCGTCGAAGAACCCCGACGCGCCGACCTACGCCGACGAGAGCCTGATCTACATGACCACGCGTCAGGATCACATCATCGGCACGTCGGGCGCCGAGCTGAACCTCCGGGCCGAGCCCGGGGACAGCGTCAAGTGGCGGGAGACGACGCTGTCGCTCGGCAGTGACTACAAGGCACTCCTGTACCGGTACGTGAGCAACGACAACCAGCACGTGCTCATCAGGACGCCGGAGATCGAGGTGGTCCAGGGCGTCTACCCGATGCCGCAGGAGGGGACCGAGGGCACGCCGGCGTTCACGGTCCAGGAGTACGAGGACCACTACTGGCGGACGACGGTCAAGAGGACCGGCAAGGTCGTGTACCACTTCTACTTCCAGATCCTGGACCGTCACCGCAATCTGATGGGCTACTTCCAGTGGGACCCCTTCATCACCATCGAGCGGCCCTGACGGCCCCCGATGAACGCCGGTCCCTCCGCGACGTGGCGCTCGCGGAGGGACCGCGGCCTCAGCGCACCGGGAAGCCGAAGGAGTAGCCCTGCTCCTTGAGCCAGGGCAGGACGCGGCGCAGGGCTTCGACGGTCTGGGAGCGGTCGCCTCCGGCGTCGTGGAAGAGGAGCGTCGGCCCGTTGGGGAGCTCCCGCTCGACGGTGGCGACGATGGCGTCCGCGCCCGGCCGCTCGAAGTCCTTGGTGTCCACGTTCCAGCCCAGCGGGCGCATGCCCCGGGAGGCGGCGAGCTCGCGGCTGTAGGGGGTGAAGGCGCCGCCGGGTGCCCGGTAGTACACGGGCCGTACGCCTCCCGACGCCTCGGTGATCATGCGCTCGGCGTCGAGGATCTCCTTCGACTGGTAGGCCTCGGACTTCTTGTCCATGGCGGTGTCGTGCGACACCGCGTGGTCGCACAGCCGGTGTCCGGCCGCGACCAGTTCCTTCACGAGGTCCGGGTGGGCCTGCGCCTGCGTCCCCGTCACGCAGAACGTGGCCTTCACTCCGAACTCGCGCAGCACGTCGAGCACCTGAGGGGTCCACACGGGGTCGGGGCCGTCGTCGATGGTGATGTTGACGCCGCGCGGCCCCTTGTCCGAGGCGTGCACGATGGTGACGTCGACCGGCTCTACGCCACTGCCCGGCGTGGCCGACGCGGTCGCCGCCGGCGACGGGCCGCCCACGGAGCCGGCCTGCGCGGTCCACACCGAGGCGCCGACGGCGAGCACCGTCACGCCGAGCGCCGCCCCGACCACCTTGCCGTACCAGCCACGCCCGCCACCGTGCCGTGCCATGTCCGCCCCGCTTTCCCGCCGTTGCCCGTCGAACCCTCGGTCGCTTCTAGACCACCTGACAGGACGGAGAACGGCGGCCGGGGGATGCGTCTGTTACCGATCACGGACGATCCCGGCGGAGTTCGCGGACAACTCGGCGTCTGACAACTCGGCGTGCGGACGACGCGACGCGGCGGCCGGTGCGGGCCGGTGGCCCGGTCCCGCCCGCTTCGCCCGCCGTCCTGCCGCCGACGCCGACGCCGTCAGCTGGCGAGACGTAGCGTCTTGCGTGACCGTGCCGCGTGGGCTATCTTCCAGGGAAGCGAGACGCGACGTCTCGTATCGCTTCGCTCCCGTTTCTCGTATCTCCGTTCCCGGACGAAAGAAGACCCCACTTGATCCGTACGCCCGCAGCACCGTCCGCCGCACGCACCACCGTCTCCCAGCTCACCGTCACCGACGTCAGCAAGCGCTACGGCCACCACCTCGTCCTGGACCGCGTGTCCTTCACGGTCCGGCCCGGGGAGAAGGCGGGCGTCATCGGCGACAACGGCTCCGGCAAGTCCACACTGCTACGGCTCCTCGCCGGCACGGTGCGGCCCGACAACGGCGAGGTCCGCGTCGTGGCACCGGGCGGCACAGGGCACCTGGCGCAGACACTCGACCTGCCGGAGACGGCGCGCGTCGGCGACGCCATCGACCTGGCCCTGGCCGAACTGCGCACCCTGGAACGGCGGATACGGGCGACCGGCGCCGCGCTCCAAGGCGCCGACCCGGCCGTGCACGACCGGTACGCCGTGCTCGAGGCGGAGTTCGAGGCGCGCGGCGGATACGACGCGGACCGCCGGGTCGACGTCGCTCTGCGCCACCTCGGAGAACCGGCCGGTCTGGACCGCTCGCGGCGGATCGGCACCCTCTCCGGCGGTCAGCGCTCCCGCCTCGCCCTGGCCGCGACGCTCGCCTCGGCGCCCGAGCTGCTGCTGCTGGACGAGCCCACGAACGACCTGGACGACGAGGCCGTGGCCTGGCTGGAGGACCGGCTGCGTGCTCACCGGGGCACCCTCGTCGCCGTCACCCACGACCGGACGTTCCTCGACCGGGTCACCGACACCGTTCTGGAGGTCGACCCGTGCACCCGGGCGGTTCGCCGCTACGGCGACGGCTACCCGGGATACCTCGTCGCCAAGTCCGCCGAACGCGCCGCGCAGGAGCGGGAGTACGAGCAGTGGCGCACCGAGGTGGCCCGCCAGTCCCGGCTCGCCGACTCGCACATCGGCCGCCTCGAAGCGATCCCGCGCAAAGGGCCCTGGGCCTTCAGTGGCGCGGGCGCGTTCAGGGCCCGCTCACGCGCCCACGGTGCCATGAGCCGCATCCGCAACGCACGCGAGCGGCTGCAGCGGCTCACCGACAACCCGGTGCCCGCACCCCCCGAGCCGTTGCGGTTCTCCGCGGACATCGGGGGATCGGCGGACCGTGCGGTGGAGGTGGGAAACCTGCGCGTGCCGGGGCGCCTGGTACTGGACTCGCTCCATGTTCCCGCGAGCGGCCGGCTCCTGGTGACCGGTCCCAACGGTGCGGGCAAGACCACGCTCCTGCGCGTCCTGGCGGGCGAACTGGCACCGGAGCCGGGTGCCACGGTGCGACGGCCCGCGCGGGTCGGAATCCTGCGCCAGGTGGCGGCCCCGGCCCCTCCCGGAGAGGAGAGCCGCTCCCTGCTCGCGGCCTTCGGCGAGGACCGCGCCGACGAACTGCTGGCCCTGGGCCTGTTCCGTGCGGCCGACCTGCCCCGGCCCGTACGGGACCTGTCCACCGGCCAGCGCCGCCGCCTCGAACTCGCCCGCCTGGTCACGGGCTCGCACGACCTGCTCCTGCTGGACGAACCGACCAACCATCTCTCGCCCTCCCTGGTGGAGGACCTCCAGACCGCCCTCACCTCCTACGAAGGCACGCTCATCGTCGTCACCCACGACCGCCGGCTGCGGTCCGCCCTGCCGGGACCCGCTCTGGAGATCGCACCGGCCGGCTGACCGGCCGATGCGGGCGGCCGCGAAGCGCCGGGGCGGGAGGTGACGCCCTGTCCGCTCCTCCGGAATGTCCCGGCGCTCGGGGCCGGCAGGTCTGCTTCTGACGTTCGACGCCGACCTCACGGACATCGAACCGGCCGAGCTCAGACAGGCGCTGCGCTCCCTGCGCACCCGCATCGACGACGGACTCGGGCGTGACGCGTGAGTCCCGGGGGGACGGGGGCCACGCCTCCGGGATCTGCCCGCCCGAGGGAGCCTCGGCGCGGGCGGTGCGGAGCGCGGCGGTGCGGCCCGCGGGGCCGCCCGATGACGATGACCTCGCGGATGCGCGTGGCCGTGCTCATGACCGCGGTTCGGGCACGATCTCCTTGATCAGGCCCTCGACCAGCACCTTGATCTCGTCGCGGATCGGGCGGACGGCCTCGACGCCCTGGCCGGCCGGGTCCTCCAGCCGCCAGTCCAGGTACCGCTTGCCGGGGAAGACGGGGCAGGTGTCGCCGCAGCCCATGGTGATGCAGACGTCGGACTCCTTGACCGCGTCCACGGTCAGCATCTTCGGCACCTCGGCGGAGATGTCGATGCCCACCTCGCGCATCGCCTCGACGGCGGCGGGGTTGACGTTCTCGCCCGGGTTCGAGCCGGCGGAACGGACCTCGACGCGGTCCCCGGCCAGGTGGGTCAGCCACGCGGCGGCCATCTGCGAGCGGCCGGCGTTGTGGACACAGACGAACAGCACGGAGGGCTTGTCGGACATCAGGAGGTCTCTCTTGTCTCGCGACGGCATCAGGCGCCCATGACTTCAGCACCCAGTGGTGTCAGTCATCACTGATGTGACAGTATCAGCACATGATGACGTCAGTCGACACTGACCTGATCCGGGTTCTGGCGGACCCGCTCAGGCTGCGAATCGTGACCCTGCTCGCCGAAGAGACGCTGTGCACCACCCACCTCGTGGAGGAGACGGGCGCCCGGCAGACCAACCTCTCCAACCATCTGAGGGTGCTGCGCGAGGCCGGGGTCGTCGAGACGGAGCCGTGCGGCCGCTACACGTACTACAAGATCCGTCCGGACGTCATCGCCTCGCTCGCCGGCCAGTTCGCCGACCTGGCCGAGTCCGCCCGCACCGCCGCCGAGAACAAGAGGGCCTGTCCGTGACCCGCACCGACACACCCGCGACGACCGCCGAGGAGTCCTCCGTCGTCGCGAAGCTGTCGACGCTCGACCGCTTCCTCGCCGTATGGATCCTCATCGCCATGGCCGTGGGCCTCGGCCTGGGCCGAGCCGTCCCGGGCCTGAACGACGCCCTCGCCGAGGTCGAGATCGGCGGCATCTCCCTGCCGATCGCTCTCGGCCTGCTGATCATGATGTATCCGGTCCTGGCCAAGGTCCGCTACGACAAGCTCGACGCCGTCACCGGCGACCGCGGGCTCATGGCCTCGTCCCTGGTGATCAACTGGATCGTCGGCCCGGCGGTGATGTTCGCGCTCGCGTGGATCTTCCTGCCCGACCTGCCGGAGTACCGCACCGGCCTGATCATCGTCGGCCTGGCCCGCTGCATCGCCATGGTCATCATCTGGAACGACCTGGCCTGCGGCGACCGCGAGGCCGCAGCCGTCCTGGTCGCACTCAACAGCGTCTTCCAGGTGCTGGCATTCGGCCTGCTCGGCTGGTTCTACCTCGACCTGCTGCCCGGCTGGCTCGGCCTGGGCGACGGCGAGCACCTGGACATCTCCATGTGGAAGATCGCCCTGAACGTGGTCATCTTCCTCGGCGTCCCGCTGCTGGCCGGCTTCCTCACCCGCCGTATCGGCGAGAAGAAGCTCGGCCGCGAGAAGTACGAGTCCAAGTTCCTGCCGAAGATCGGCCCCTGGGCGCTCTACGGCCTCCTCTTCACGATCGTCATCCTCTTCGCCCTGCAGGGCAGGACCATCACCTCCCAGCCCCTCGACGTCGCCCGCATCGCGCTGCCGCTGCTGGTGTACTTCGCCGTGATGTGGGCCGGGACCTTCCTGCTGGGCAAGGCGATCGGCCTCGCCTACGACCGCACGGCCACCCTCGCCTTCACCGCCGCCGGCAACAACTTCGAGCTAGCCATCGCCGTCGCCATCGCCACCTTCGGCGTGACCTCCGGCCAGGCCCTCTCCGGCGTCGTGGGACCGCTCATCGAGGTGCCCGTCCTGATCGGCCTCGTCTACGTGTCCCTGGCCTGGCGCAAGAGGTTCACCCCGTCCGCCCTGACCACCGAGGGAAGGGACTACTGATGCACTGCCGCGCACAGGGAACGACCGGCACGGCCGTCGGCGTCTGCCACGACTGCGGAGCCGCCGTCCGCCCCGAGCACACGCTCGTCGCCCACCGCGTCGTGCGCGGGCGACCCCTCCTCGGACGACCCGGCCGGATCACGGCCCGCACCGTCCGGTGCACCACGCGCGCGGCGGCACAGGCGGCATGACACAGCACACCGACGTGGTGGTGATCGGCGGCGGCCAGGCAGGGCTCGCCGCCGGCTACCACCTGCGCCGCCGGGGCCTGGGCTTCGTCGTCCTCGACGCCCAGGCCACCCCCGGCGGAGCCTGGCAGCACACCTGGGACTCCCTGCACCTGTTCTCCCCCGCTGCCTTCTCCTCCCTCCCAGGTCGCCTCATGCCGCCGCAACAGGGCGAGGAGTACCCCGAGGCCGGGCACGTGGTGGCCTACCTGAGCGACTACGAGAAGCGGTACGACCTCCCCGTGCGGCGGCCGGTCCGGGTCATCGGCGTGCACGACGACGGACGGCTGCTGAGAGTCGAGACCGACTCCGGCACCTGGCACGCACGCGCGGTGATCAGCGCGACCGGCACCTGGTGGCGCCCCTTCCTCCCCGCCGTCCCGGGCCGCGGGGACTTCGAGGGCCGTCAACTGCACACCGTCTCCTACCGCAGACCGCAGGACTTCGCGGGCCGACGGGTGATCGTCGTCGGAGGCGGCAACTCCGGCGCACAGATCGCCGCCGACCTCGCCCACCACACCGAACTGACCTGGGTGACCCAGCGCCCGCCCCGCTACCTCGCCGACGACATCGACGGCCGCGCCCTCTTCGACGCGGCCACCGCCCGCCGCCGGGCTCTCGACGCCGGCCGCACCGACACGGGAGGCGTCGCCTCGCTCGGCGACATCGTCGCCGTACCGCCGGTCCGTGAGGCTCGCGACGCCGGGCGGCTCAAGGCGTCACCCATGTTCGAACGCCTCGACCGCGACGGCGCCGTCTGGGCCGACGGCACGCGGGCGCCCGCCGACGCGGTCATCTGGTGCACTGGCTTCCGCCCGGCCCTCTCGCACCTGGCGCCCCTTGGTCTGCGCGGCCGGCGCGGGCACATCGCCACGGTGGGCACACGGGTCGCGGACGAGCCACGCCTGCACCTCCTCGGCTACGGCGACTGGACCGGTCCCGCCTCCGCCACCCTCATCGGCGTCGGACGACCGGCTCGCGACGCCGCCCGCGCTGTCGCCGAACTCCTCGACGCCGCAGGATGATCCGCGTGCGATCAGCCGCAAGGGCGCGGACACGGCGATGACGGGCGTGGCCGAGCGGGCTACCGGACGGCCAGCAGTTGCCCCATCGCGGCCAGCACCGACGGCTCGACGCGGTAGTAGACCCAGGTGCCGCGGCGCTCGGAGGTCAGCAGGCCGGCCTCCTTGAGCTTCTTGAGGTGGTGGGAGACGGTCGGCTGGGAGACGCCGACGTCGGAGATGTCGCACACGTAGGCCTCGCCGCCTTCGTGGGAGGCGACGGCCGAGAAGAGGCGTAGCCGTACCGGGTCTCCGAGGGCCTTGAACATGCGGGCTGTCCGCTCGGCCTCCTCGGCGGTGAAGGGGCGCTCGCTCAGCGGCGATGAGCCCTGGGAGGTCTACGTGGTCAAGGCCGACGCCGACACCCTGCCCAAGCAGAGCGCCGACGCCGACGCCACTGCCGAGGAACCGGCCGACACCGCCGGATGATGCTGACCCGCCGATGGCCGACCTCCGCACCAGCGAGGCCGTGACCGGAACAGGGGACCGGTCACGGCCTCGCGCCGCCCTGCCCGCCCTGTGCGTCACCCAGATCACCAGCTGGGGATTCGTCTGCTACGCATTCCCCGTCCTGAACCCCGGATCACCGCCGACACCGCCCGGTCGACGACCGCCACCACCGGCGCCTTCTCCGCCGCCCTGATCGTGTCGGCGCTCGCCGGCATCCCCGTCGGCCGCATCCTCGACCGCCGTGGTCCGCGTCCGGTCATGACCGTGGACTCGGTCCTCGGCGTCACTCTGCTCGCCCGAGGGAGCCTCGGTTGCCTACGCACATGATCCGCAGGAGCCTGTCGGGCGCACCACCGCAACCTGAGCAGCCCCTCTGCCTGCCCTGCGATCGGTTCAGATCTGGCCGAGGTCGATCTCCGCTGCGAAGGGGGCGGTGATCTTCAGGGCGCCGGCGAACACGTCCCCTTCGCGGTACGTCCTCGTCGCGGGATCGAGCAGGTACGTATACACCAGGGGTGTGCCCGTCGCGGCCTGCTCGATACGCCAGTAGAAACCGATCCCGGCTTTGGCGTACTGGTCCACCTTCACGATCCGGTCGGTGGTCTCCGAGCCCGGCGACACCACCTCGGCCACGAGCAGTACGTGGTCGGGCCGGGTGGGCGTGATGTCGATCGTGTCCGCACGGTAGACGATGACGTCGGGGCGGCGGTTGGTCAGCGGGACGTCCTGAAGCCGGACGTCGAAATCCGTGTCGGCGTTCCAGTCGGGACCGGCTGCGGCGTCCAGGGCGTTCGCCAGGAGCCGGGCCAGCCGATTGTGCCGCTTGGAGGCGCTGGGGCTCACGACGACCATTCCGTCCACGATCTCGATGCCGGCGCACTGTTCCTCGGACCACGACTCGTACTCCTCGGCCGTGATCTGCTGGTGCATCCACGCCGGGGCCACCATCTCGGCAGTCATGACACGCCTCCCGGACACTGTGCGGCGGGCCCGATCCCGCGCGACCCAGCGTACTGTTCTCGCTCGTCCGGCGTCCTGCGAAAGGGGCGGGCAAGGAGTCATCGGCGGAGCGGCGTATCGCCACCGTCGGTCAGATCGACGCGCTCGCAGACGTCGTCGGCATCCGCGGCCGGCTCATCGCCTACCTCGACGCCTACGGTCCCATGCGGCCGGAGGAACTGGCCGGCCTCGCCGTCGTGACGTGGGCGTCGACGCGTGCGGGTCGCCGAGCCGGAACGGACCAACGGCAGGCGGGCCCCCGGTCCGACCAAGTCGGATGCGGGTGCTCGCGTCGTCGTCCTCCCGGACTCCCTCCGGAAGGAGCTGAGGCGACACCTCGACTGGTTCGCCGAGAAGGGCCCGGACGGGTTGGGCTTCGTGGCGGAGAAGGGCGCGGCCTTCCGGCGCACGACGTTCGGGCGGAAGCGGCGACGTGCCCGCACGGTCGCCGGTCTGCCGGAGGGCTTGCGCTTCTACGACCTCAGCCACACCGGCCACACGCTCTCGACCCGTTCGGGGGCCACCCTCAAGGAACGGATGGTCCTCGGGTCCGCGATCAGTTGTGCTCCTCGTCGATGGTGACGGCGACCCCGTCCTCGACCTGGACGGCGACAGCGACGCTGCCCTTCTTGGCCGCGGCTTCGAGGTCTTCCTCGGTGCAGGGCGTGACGGTCTCCGCGTCACCGCAGATCCAGCCGGCGCCGTTGATGACGGTGTCGGTGCCGGTGAAGAACGCACGCTCGTCACCGTCACGGCTGAGGGAGTACTTGCCCGGGGCCATGTACCCGAGCGTGCCCGAGAAGAGCCCCGACCTCTCGCCCTCTCCCATACCGTCGCCGCCGCCGTTGCCGCTGTCGGTGTGGTCCTCGATGATGCTGACAGCGACTCCGTCCTTGACGTCGACCGTCGCTCCGAACCCCTTCTTGGCCGCGGCTTCGAGCTCCTCCTCGGTGCACGGCGTGGCGGCCTGGCCGTTCGCGTCACCGCAGATCTTGCCCGCGCCCTCGATGTCGGTGTCCTCGGAGGTGAAGAACGCCTGCTCCGCGTTGTTCGCGTCCGTGACGGTGTACTTGCCGGGGGCGAGGTAGGAGACCGTGCCGACCCACTTGCCCGACACCATGCCGCTCTTCGAGCCCTTCTCGCCCGACTGGGACTCGCTGCCGGTACCGGTGCCGGTGCCACTCCCACCGGCGTCGGACTTCCCCTTGGCGGCCGAGTCCGAGGCCGTGGCCCCGGTCGACTTGCTGCCGTCCTCCGTGTCCTCTCCCTGACAGGCGGTCAGCAGCATCGTCGTGGCCACCAGGGCCGCGGCGGCGAGGACGGACTTGCGGCGGTGCGTGCGAAGCATGATGGGACTCCCCCTGCTGATGGTGATGTGGCCGGGCCGGACTGGTCGTTCCGGCTGGTCTCTGCCTTGTCGATCACCATCCTGAACGGTGTGGCGGCCCCCTGGAAAGCGCGGTTACGGTGTCATGACACTCCTGTCGTGAGCACGGGACGTCGCTCCAATGTCCACGAGCCCATGCGGCACGGCCGCCTCTTCCTCGCCGGTCGGGCGGAAGTGACGGACGTGGCGGAAGGCACGTGAGACCGTCGGCATGTCAGAGGGCTTCCGCTTCTACGATCTCCGCCACACGGGGCGCCCCCTGTCCACGCGCTCCGGGGCCACGCTCAAGGACACCGCGGTCCGTGCCGGACAGTCCGTCGCTCAGGGGCCGGTGCCTGTTGACGGAGGCGGATGGGCTCCTTGCAACTGCGTACGATGCGGTCCCCGGTCAGGGCGGTCCCTGGTCAGGGGCCCCACAGCGCCGTTTCCGGCGCGTGAGTGGTCGAGCAGGGCGGACCGACCGGTCGCCGGATGCAGAAGGCACCCCGAGCACGCGGTGGGATTCCAGTAGTGGGTGAGGGGTCGGAGCAGGTGCACGAGCCGACTCCTGGTCGAGACCATCCGGTCAGGAACTGCCGATGGCTCCAACCGGTGAGCACGACAGGCTGGTGCCGGCTTGGACGTGGTCTCGAAGGCCGGACACCTCCCGGGGCGCGTGCGGATCGATTCGTGATCAGTCTGCGGGCCGTGAATGCGTGCACTGGTGACGTCGTTTGTACGCGGACGGGGCGGGGAGGAGGGAGGTGCCGTTCGTGTCCAGGGGAGAGGGTGCGGGGATGCTGACCGAGTCGCTGATGGCACTGGCCGCGGCGGGCGGTACTGCCGTCGTGCAGGCCGCCGGGACGGAGGCGTGGGGGAGCGTTCGTGGCGGTGTGGTCCGGATGTTCCGGCGCCGTCCGGACCAGGAGGACGCTGTGGACCGCGATCTGCATCGGACGGCGTTGCTCCACGCGTCTGACGACGCGGAGGCGACCAGCCGTCAGGTGAGTCTGTGGGAGGAGCACTTCTCCGCTCTGCTCGGTGACGAGGACGACCGGGTCCGGCAGCCGGCCGAGGCGGAGCTGAGGCGGCTGGTCTCCCTGGTTCCGGGGGTGGCGGACCGGTATCCGGAGCTGAACATCCACGGCAACACCTACAACAAGTCCCCCACGCAGCACGGGAACTACAACCACCAGGAGATCAACTACGGCTCCGACGAGTGAGCCGCGAGCCGGGCATCCCCGGCCCTCCGGGCAGGGGGCGTCAGGACGTCACGCGCCTGACGGGGAACACGTACCACAACAGCCCGCAGCAGACCGGGGACCACAACCAGCAGCACATCCACCTGGCCCGGCCGGTCTGGGTCCAGGCGGTGGGCTGGATGCCCGACGTCGGCCCGTGGATCGACCGGGAACGCGAGACCCGGCAGGTGCTGGCCGGACTCGACCCCGGCCGCGGTGCTGCGGGCCCGGTGGTCGTTCACGGCCCCGCGGGTGTGGGCAAGACTCTCCTGATCCGGGCGGTGGCGCAGGAGGCGAGGCGTGCCGAGCGCCGCTGGTTCAGCGGCGAGCTGCTCATCGAGGCGAACAACCGGCCCGGCGACGGGATGAGCCAAGCACTGCGCCTGCTGGCCGTGGCGCTGGGACGATCTGTGCCCCGGTCGGAAACCCCCGACGAGCAGCGGGCGCTCTACGGCCGTTTCCTGCTCGACCAGGCCCAGAAGCACGGCAAGCCGATGCTGATCGTCGTGGACGGCGCCACCGCCGCCGAACAGGTCACCCCGTTCGTGCCGCCCGGCGGCACCGGTCGGATGCTGGTCACCAGCCGTCGGCAGCTGACCGAACTGGTGGACGAACACGCGGCGTTCCACCCGCTCGACCGGCTCGCGCTCTGCGACGCCGTGGCCCTCCTGGGCGCCGTCGTCGAGCACGCGCTCGTCGGGGACCGGCGGGTCAGCGACGATCCAGAGGGCGCGCGGGCGGTGGCCCAGTTGTGCGACCGGCTGCCGTTCGCCCTCATGCGTGCCGCACACCTTCTCGTCGCGTGCCCGGGCATGTCCGTCGGCAGGCTGCACGACCGGCTCGCCGACTCCTCGAGCCGACTGGCCGAACTGGACACCGGAGACCGGAGCGTGCGCTCCACCCTCGACGAGTCGTACCGGCTGCTCTCGCCCCAGGCCCGGCGACTGCTCCAGCTTCTGCCCCTCCACCCCGGGCCCGACATCGGGGTCCACGCCGTCGCCGCACTCGCCGCGGTCTCGCCGCTCACGGCCGCCAAGCGGCTGAGTGAGCTGCACGGCCTGCGCTTCGTCGAACGAAGCATCGGCTACGACGGGTACCGCTTCGAGTCCCTGGTGCTGCTCTACGCCCGGGAGCACGGCCGGCAGGTCGCCGCCGACGAGCGGGAGGCCGCGTTCTCCCGGCTCATGGACCACTACGAGGTGACCGCCGCGACCGCCGTTCGGAAGCTGCCCGGCGCGCCCCGCCGCCCCCGCCCCGCCGCCTGCGAGGAGCTGTCGCGGAGCCGGGCGCCGTACTCCGCCGCCCGCGCGCGAGAGGCCCTGCGCACGGTCGGCTCCGCGCTCGCCTGGCTGGACGCGGAGCGGCCGAATCTGGTGGCCGCGGTGGTCCGTGCCCAGGACCACCACGAGGAGGCGCGGGAGCGCGCCGTGTCCCTGGCGTCGGGTCTGACCCCGTTCTTCGACCTGCGCAAGCACTGGGACGACTGGCTGCTCGCCCACGGGGTGGCGGCCGGCCTCGCGTCGCGTCTCGGCCTCCGGTCACACCGAAGCCACTTGCTGTGCGAGATCGGCAGGGCGTGTCACCAACGGGGTTTGCTGCGCGAGGCATTGGCCTCCTACCGGCAGGCGGTGGACGCATGGGACCCCCGGGACGGCCGCCCCCACATGGCGGTCTCGCTGATGTACCGGGCGCTGAGCGAGCTGGGCGAGCCCCTGCGGCCCGGTGGCGAGGGCGTCGCCGCGCTCGAGAGCGTGCTGGAGGCGTGCGAGCGGCCCCCCGGGACGACGGACGCCTGCAAGACCGGGCGCGGAATCGCGGCGATCCTCAACAGCCTCGGCGTCGTGGAGGCACGTCACGGAGATGTCCCGCGCGCCCTCGCACTTCACGAGCGGTCGGTGGAACACAGCAGACGCGCCCGCGACAGCCACGGCGAGGGCCAGTCGCTCCTGCATCTGGGGAACGCACAGCTGCACAGCGGCGACCTGCCGTCCGCCCGGGACTCCTACCTGCAGGCCTTCCGTGCCTTCCCGGCCGAGGACGGGTTCAGCCGCGGGCAGGCCGCGTACAACCTGGGGCTCGCCTGGGCCGCGACGGGTCAGGTGCGCGAGACCCGTGACTGGCTGGACACCGCGATCCGGGCCTTCTCCGAGGTCAACCCGGAGGCACAGGGGCACGAAGCGCGGAAGCTGGAGCAGCAGGCACGGCAGGCGCAGCGGGGCATCCGCCGTCTCGTCCGCCGTCGTTCCTCGCTGCGGCGCATCCCCTCGAAGCCGTTCAGCCCTCTCGTCGCCCTGCCGCCGGCCGGCGCCCTCCTCCTGGACAAGATCCCCCCGGACACCGCCGACGGTGTCGGCCCCGGCCTGGCGCTCCGGTTCCCGGACGGCTACGCCGCCTCACACGGCTTGGTCGAGCCGTCCTTCCCGGACGATGCCGTACTCACTGGTCTCCCTGTGGGTACGGTGACCGACGCGACCCCGCCCACCACCACCCCCCTGCCCCTGGACGCGGCGGAGGACCTGCCCGTCCCCCGGTGGACAGGCAGCGACGACCTCGGTGGCCCACGCACCCGCCGCCCGAGCGGTGGCACCCCCCGCTCGTCCGCCGCCACCGACGACGACAGCTCCTCCGACAGCGGGTCCAGCACCTACGACGCCTCTTCCTGGTCCGCGTCCTCATCCTGGTCCTCGTCCTCGTCCTCGTCCTCGTCCGGCGAGAGTTACGGGTCTTCTTCCGGTGACGACTCCGCGTCCGACAACAGCGAGAGCGGCGCGCCCGATTACGGTGACGAGTCCTACTAGCGAGGTGCGGCGGCCCGCCGGCTGTGAACGATCAGGACAACGGACGTAGATGCGCTGCTGCGGCCCGCCACGGCGGTTCGCCGTCTCATGCGCGACCTGCTCGTCATGGTGTGCCGGGGCGTCGGTGCGGACCCGTTCCTCATCCCGGGCGCGGACTGCCGGGCCGGGATCCCGGTCCGTTCTGCCTCGACAGGGCGCCCGGCCACCAGAACCGGCGGCCGAGGTCGTGGGCCGGTACAGGACCGTACGCGCGAGGAAGGTGTCGAGCAGGACGCCGATGCCGACAGGCACGCTCCTCATCTGGACCAGAGCCAGGGGTGACCGCACTTACCGGCCGGGCGGGCCGGGAAGGCGGGCTTGCCGGAAGCTGCCGGAAGCTGCCGGAGCTGACGCGCTCGGCGGGGAAGGCGGCGCGGATCTTCGAGAGTGAGGCGAAGGCGCTGAAGGAGCAAGGACAAGGACTCGGGGCCGTCGACGGGTGCCGGAGGCCGTGTCGTCTCCGGCACCGTCGTCGACGGCGATGTGCGGTCCTCGCGGTCCTGAAAGGGGCTTGCTACGCGGTCTGCGGCTGCAGGAAGCGCGCCAGCAGATCGTCCAGGCTGACCATGCCGGTAAGCCGGCCCGAGCCGTCGCGGACCACGGCGAGCGAGGCCCTGCGTCTGCGCAGCAGCTCGATCGCGTCGGCGACCGTGTCGTCCTCGGTCAGCTCCGGTACCGGTCGGGCCAGTTCGCGGGCGCTCGTGGCACGGCCCCGGGTGCGGGCGACCAATGCGTCGCGGGCGTGGACCGAGCCGAGTACGGCGCCGTCCTCGCCCTCTTCACGGACCAGCAGGCGCGTACGATCGCCGTCGGCCGCGAGACGCAGGATGTCGTCGAGCCCCGCATCACCGTGGACCGACGCGATCTCGTGGGTCGGCACCTGAAGCCCACCCACGGGCAGCTGGGGCTCGGTCAGCGACCGGGTGATCAGCTCCGAGTCGGTCTCGCTGATCAGGCCGAGCCGCTGCGACTCCTCGACGAGGTGCGTGAGCTGTTCCCGGTTGTGGACGGAGGCGAGCTCGTCGCGCGGGGTGACGCGGCACAGGCGTACCAGCGCGTTGCTCATCTTGTTCAGAACGGCGATGAGTGGTCGTACGACCTTCACCACCCCGCGGAAGGCCGGCGAGAGCAGCATCGCCGAGCGCTCGGGGTGGGCGATGGCCCAGGACTTGGGGGCCATCTCGCCGACCACCATGTGCAGGAACACCACGACGATCATCGCGACGGCGAACGCGATGCCGTAGCTGAGACCGCTCGGCAGGCCCAGCCTGTGCAGCAGCGGATCGAGTTCGTGCGAGATCGCGGGCTTGGAGACCGACCCCAGCCCCAGCGTGCACACGGTGATGCCGAGCTGGGCCCCGGCGAGCATCAGTGACAGCTCGCGCATGCCGGTCAGCGCGGCCTTGGCGCCGCGCTGACCCTCGGCCACGGCCTTCTCCATCCGGTGCCGCTTGGCGGCGACCAGGGCGAACTCGGCGGCCACGAAGAACCCGCTGCCGATCAGCAGCAACACGGTGACGAAGAGCGCCATCGGGAAACTCATGCCTGCTCCACCGTCTTCTCCGTCATGCGTTGCAATCGCACCCGCTTGGGCACATGGCGGTCGAGGACGCGGACGTCCATGACCGCCCGGTCGCCGTCGGGCAGTTCTACGGTGATCCGGTCGCCGATCGTCGGGAAGCGGCCGAGCCGGTCCACGATGAGGCCGGCCACGGTGTCGTAGTCGTCCTCCTCGGGAAGCTCGATGCCGGTGGCCTCGGCCACCTCGTCGAGGCGGCGCCCGGCGTCCACCAGCCAGCCTTCCCGGTCGGCCACCGCGATCTCGGTGACGGTGTCGGTCTCGTCGGCGATGTCGCCGACCAGTTCCTCGGCGACGTCCTCGTACGTCACGATGCCCGCGACGCCGCCGTGCTCGTCGAGGACGACGGCGAACTCGTCGTCCTGCTCGCGCATCTGCGTCACGGCATCGGGCAGCGGCAGTGTGTCGGGCAGCAGCAGGGGGCGCCGGGCGACGGCACCGGCGGTCGTCATGGCGAGTCGCTCGGCGGGCAGGCCCATCAGCTCGCGTACGCCCAGCACTCCGGTGATGTCATCAGGGTGGTCTGCGAAGACGGGGTAGTTCGAGTGGCCGTGCTCGGCGATCAGCTCGACGGCCTCGGCGGCGCTCGCGTCCTTGCGCACGAAAACGGCATCCGCGCGCGGCACCATCACCTCGTCGAGGGTGCGCTCGGAGAACTCCAGGGCGTGATCGAGGAGGGCGGCGGTGTCCTTGGGCAGCTCACCCTGTTCGTGGGACTCGCCGATCAGCTGGCTGAGCTCCTCCAGGGTCGCGCCGTGGTGCAGCTCCTCGACCGGCTCGATGCCGATCCTGCGCAGCAGCCGGTTCGCGGCGCCGTCGAAGACCCGCACGACCGGGCCGACGACCTTGAGGTACGCCAGTGTGGACGAGGAGAGGGACTTCGCCAGGCGCTCCGGCACGGCGATCGCGAGGTTCTTCGGGGCCAGCTCGCCCAGCACCATCTGCACGACCGTGGCACCCACGAAGGCGAGTACGACGGAGATGCCGCTGACGGCGCCGTCAGGGATGCCGGTGCCGGACAGCGCCGGCCTGAGCAGCGCGGACACGGACGGCTCGGCGATGAAACCGACGACCAGGCCCGTGACCGTGATGCCCAGCTGCGCGCCGGACAGCATGAACGACAGCCGCTCCAGCACCTTCAGGGCGCGAGCGGCCTTCTTGTCCCCGGCCTCGGCCTCCCGTGCGAGAGCGAGCCGGTCGGCGGAGACGTATGCGAATTCCTGGGCGACGAAATAGCCGGTGCCCGCGGTCAACACCAAGACCGCCAGCAGGCCCAGTACGGCATTCGCGGCACTCATCGAACACCACCCCGCCGCGTGCCGGGCTCAGTGAAAACCTGGCGGGATGGTCGGGGACTGTGCCCCGGGGGGTCCGTCGGTCTGGCGGACAAAGCGTGACTCCTTGATTCCTTGATTCTTTGATTCCTTGTTTCCGTCTGTGAGCGGTGCAACGACTAGGGCTGTATGCACGTTCCCGATCACTGTCCGCCACGGGTCGGTGCGGTGCCAGGCGGGTTGCGGCGGTCAGGCGAACGGACGGGCGGGTCTGCCCGTGCTGCGGACCATCCGTCGCACGGTTCGCGCGCGAAGGGCACGCCGCCCCGGGGTTGGACTGGACAACAAGAAACCCCCGGGTCGATGACCTGGGGGTTCTGCGTGGAGCGGGTGACGAGAATCGGACTCGCGCGACCCGCTCGATCGCGCCGTGCGGCCGATGCGCTTTCCCGGCCGGCCCTACGGGCGGATCACCGCAGTCCGGCGAAGAGATCGTTCTCGGGCAGGGACGCGCCGGTGGCGTCCTGGACACGTACGAACGTCTCCACGCCCATCAACTCGCCGAACCTCTCCTTTCCCATCTTGAGGAAGAAGATGTTGTCGCCCTGACTGGCGTGCGCGGCCAACGCGTCGAACTTCTGACCACTGAACGCGGTGGTGTCCACCCACGTGGTGATCTCATCGTCGGGCAGGCCGATCTCGGCCATCGCGGCGGCCTCGGCAGGGTCCGGCTCCGGCATGTCCGGATGAAACTCACGCATGACCTCACCGAACCGCTGCATCCCCGAGCGGGGCATCGTGGTCCAGTACACCTTCGGTGTCAGCGCGGTCATCTCCAGCGCCGCCATCGTGATGCGGTGGGCTTGGATGTGGTCGGGGTGGCCGTAGAAGCCGTTCTCGTCGTAGGTGACGACCACGTCAGGCCGGTAGTGCCGCATGAGTTCCGCGAGTCGGGCCGCGCCTTCGTCCACGGGGGTCCGCCAGAAGGATCCGGGGGCGTCGTTGCCCGGCCAGCCCATCATCCCGGAGTCGGCATAGTCCAGCATCTCCAGATCGCTGATCTTCAGGACGTCGCAGCTCGCTTCGAGTTCTTGACGCCGCATCACGGCGACGGCCGCCGGATCGTGCCCGGGCTCGCCCGGCTTGACACCCCCCGGCCCGTCACCGCAACCGCCGTCGGTACACGTCACGAGAACCGTGCGGATGCCTTCCGCCGCGTACCGCGCGAGGACACCTCCGGTTCCGGTTGCCTCGTCGTCGGGGTGGGCGTGTACTGCCATGAGCGTCAAGGGTTGGTCAGTCATGAAACAGTCCTCCTGCGGATATGAGTCCCGGCCCGAGTGCGCGGCGGGCGTGCCGCGATCCTGGAGCCCGGATCCTGGTGGGGGGCGGACGACCTCGCGGTCTCAGTGCTCCCGCCGTGCGGCGCCGGTCCCTCGGTCGGTGCAACCGCGCCGGACGCACCGGCTGTTCCCGGCGCGGCCACTCGGCCTTCCGGGCGTCGGCGTTCAACGAGACCGGGGGACAGGCGCGACCTGCATGTCTCAGCACCACGTCGGATTCGGCTTCCGTCCGGCACCAGCTGTGAGATGCCGATACGGAATGAGAAGGTCTACTGAAGCCGGCACTCACACCTGAGCGGAGTCGATGAACGACGACCAGGTCGGTGTTGTCCTCCAAACTCTCCGGAGTCGCGTAGACCGCCGGCCGTGGGGTGTTTGTCGGTGCGCTGCTCAGGCCCGCAGTTGAGTCGAGGAACGGCGACGACGGGGACGTCCAGCTTCTTGGCCGGGGGCTTCAGGCAACGGGCGGCCTCGTAGGCCCACGCCACCTCAAGGACACGACGATCCGCGCCGGCCAGTCTTCCGAGCAGACCGCGCCGATTCATCAGCACTCCGACGACGAGCGACAGGAAGAGGTCGCCGCCGACCTCGACGCCACCGTCCGGAAGGAGAACCCGCTCTCAAGGGCATGCTGTGGGCACGGTGCCTGGTGATGGAGTGCTGAGGCGTCCCCATGAGGATTCGGCTGCGATCAGCGGTTCGTTCGTCTCTCTGGGCTGAAGGCGCCATTGCAGCCGCACACCTCCGGTTTCACTCCGGACGTGAGGCTCTAGCGGTGTACCCGAAGGGTGTAGGTGGTTCCTGCGGCGTTGCTGTGGGAGCCCGATCCATCGGTCACCGCCGGGCAATACCTCCGCGAGCCCGTCGCCCTCGTACCGGTGCAGCCGATCGTTCCGGTCGGCAGGGGCTGAGACAGCCGGTGGTTCTGACGCTCCGGCTTTCACGCGGGGCCGGTGGGAATGCTGAGTTGAGTTTCTCCTCGTACGGTTCGGGGGGATCTCAAGCGGGCTGCGACGGTTTCGGAACGGCCGGACGGATTCAATGTGAAAGGCGGAACCAGCCGGACGGTCGATGGTCATCGGCCACTGGTCGCAGCGGTGTCAAACGCCTTCATCACCCCAAGGGTGGGCGCGTTGAGGGGGCATTTCACCGGCGCGCGGAGGGCGCATGATTTTCGGCCTTTTTATAGATCGTCGTGGAGTGGTCTCCAGGACTTGTGTGGATGGCATCGCGGGGGAGGTGGAGGAGGTCGGCCGTGTCGCACGGAGCTGCCGTAGGGGGGAAGGCGACGAGAGTGGTCAGGGACAGTGCAGGTCACAGTGCTACTTCGGCGGTCCTGCGGGTGGCACGGCGCGAGGCATGCGCTGCGCCCGCTTGAATGGCGATCGCCGTGAACGGGAGTAAGTTCGATCATAGAACTCGATCGTTCAGCCCCTGAGTGTGTGGCTCACCTATTCCAGTGAATGCTAGGTCGAGGTCCGTTCAAAAAACGTTCCGGCATGTGCTCGGTGTGACTAGGGTCGGATCCTGTGAGGTGCCCCGTGCCATTTCGTATCGCGATGAGAAGCGGATGCTTAGTGAATTTGAGCGCCTCGCTGACGAAATGATTTCGACGCGGTCCAGGGTGGTGCGAAGACAGAGGTGCCACCACTGCAATTGCCGATTCCGAAACCGCGGTGACCATGGAGAGCGAGCCGCGAGGTTCAACGTAATCCTTCGACTCCTCCCACCTCCTCTCCGCTCTGGAAGGCGTCTCTTGTTCGCCCTGCTCGTCGACACACGGCTCAGCGCCAGACTGTCCGACCTCCCCCTTGTCCGTGATCACATTCGCCCCGACCACGACCTCGGAATCACCAACGTGAGGGCCGTGATCGCTTCCCCCGCTCTCACCGCCGAGCTGGTCCAGTCGCTGAACGATCGGGTGTCACACCTGGATGACGGCCGGCCCGTGTTTCCCGAGGAGGCCCGCGGGCACGCCCTGGTGGCGCTGGATTACGCGTGGGGGGACGAGCAGCGCGCCCCCCTGGTGTTCCGTTTGGTCCGCGGCAAGTCCGCCGAGGAGTCGAAGGAGCCGGCGGTCGGTGACGGTGCCTCACCCGTTTTCGCCGCGTTCGCATCGGACGGGACGGACGCGGCGGCGGTACCGGCCGTCGCCTGGGCGGGCCTCGACCGCTCGGTCGGATCGCTGCACCTGCGTCGGCTCGGCGCGACCTACCGCGACGGGAAGATCTGGGTCCTGTGCGACGCCGGCCTGCACGCCGGCCCCCTGGACATCGAGGTGGACGGACTGGGGCTGGGCATGCCGCTGGACGGCGGCAGCGCACCCGTCGGCCGGTTGGACGGGTTGAGCCTCACCTTCGACAAGCCTCCGCTGGCGATGTCCGGCGCGTTCGTGAACAGGCCGGTCACCGACACCTCGCCCTACCGGATCCTGATCGAGGGCAGTGCCCTGGTCAGAACTCCGGCCGCCGGCTTCACGGCGATCGGTGCGTACCAGGTCCTGCGCGACGGCACCCAGTCGCTCTTTCTCTACGCCGAGCTGGGAGCGAAGTTCGGCGGCCCCCCGGCCTTCCGGATCACCGGCCTCAAGGCCGGGTTCGGGTACAACAGCAGTCTGCGCGTGCCCACCATCGACCAGGTCGCCGACTTCCCTCTGCTGCGCGGGATCGGTGACGCGGGCGACGGCGCGCCGCTGCGGCCGCTGGAGATGCTCGCGAAACTGACCGAAGGGTCCGACACCGCCCCCGCCTGGGTCACTCCGCGGGACGGTTCCACCTGGCTGGCCTTCGGTCTCAACGCGGAGGTTTTCGGGACCGTCCACTGCAAGGCGCTGGCCTTCGCCGAGTTCGGTGCGGACGACCTGGTGGTGGGACTGCTGGGCTCGGCGAAGGCCCGGTTCCCCGACCCGAAGAAGAAGTCGGCCAAGCCGTACGCGGACGTCGATCTGGCCATCTCCGCCGTCTACCGGAGATCCGCCGACATGCTCGCCGTCGACGCCCGCCTCTCCCCGGACAGCTTCCTGCTCGACCCGTCCGTCCACCTGACCGGGGGAGCGGCGCTGCGCCTGTGGTTCGGTGGCAGCGATCACCCCGGCGACTTCGTCTTCACCGTCGGCGGCTACCACCCGCGCTACACCCCGCCCGCGCACTACCCGCGGGTCGACCCGGTCGGCGTCGACTGGGCCCCGGATTCCTCCGTCACCCTCAAGGGCACCAGCTACTTCGCGCTGACGCCCTCGGCCGTCATGGCCGGCGGCCGCCTGGACCTGCGCTACGACGGCTCGTGGGCCAAGGCCCGGGTCGACGTCGGCTTCGACGCCCTGGTCGAATGGGCACCGTTCCACTACGAAATCGACGTGTGGGCGGACATCACCGCTCAGGTGTGGCTGGCGTTCGGCTGGAGCGGCGAGAAGTCGCTGGGCGCCCGGTTGTCGGTGTGGGGGCCGCCGTTCGGCGGCACCGCGCACGTGAAGGTGCTGGGCATCGACATCCCCATCGACTTCGGCGAGTCCAGGGCCCGGCCCGCCCCCATCGGCTGGGAGCAGTTCCGCACACTGCTGCCGCAGCAGCCGCTGACGCTCGCCCCGGTTGACGGGCTGCACCCCGACCACGCCGCCGCGGCACGGCAGAGCGAGCCGGCCGGCAGCGACTCCGACGCGTCCAGGACGTGGCACACCACCTGCGACGGCTTCGCCTTCACCGTCAGCAGCGCCGTCCCCGCCTCTGTACTGAAGGTCAAGGTCAACGGTGAGGACAGGACCGAGGGCGGCGGAACGAGGGTCAACATCCGGCCCATGCGCAAGACCGGCCTCGAAGTCCCGCTCCTGGTCACCGTCGAGAAGGAGAGGCCCGGCGGCGGAGAGAACCCCCCGACCGCCGAAGTCCAGCCGGACTGGGGCGTCACCGTCCACCGCACGCCGCAGCCGGCCGCGCTGTGGGGGACGGGAAGCGCGGATGGCGCACTCACCACCGAGGACCCTTTCGTCCGCGGCCTGGTCAGCGGAGCA
This sequence comes from Streptomyces sp. WG7, assembly GCF_049975785.1. Taxonomy (NCBI): domain Bacteria; kingdom Bacillati; phylum Actinomycetota; class Actinomycetes; order Kitasatosporales; family Streptomycetaceae; genus Streptomyces; species Streptomyces sp. WG7. Next base: position 119,274 of record NZ_JBNGGE010000012.1, on the reverse strand, counting down.
CGTATCAGCGTCCCGGCCCCCCGCCTGCCCGAGGACCCCGAGTCCAGCGCCCGGGGGCGCCTCGGTCACAGCCCGCCGCGCGAGGGCACCCTGCCACTCGATCCGGCCGCGGCTGCCACCGGGGCGCGTGGGGAGGCATCCGACAGCAAGGCACTGAAGGACGACATGGCTGACCCCGCCAAGCGCCAGGACGCAATCGCCGCCCTGGCCGCCGCCGGCTACCTCCTCGAAGGCGCCGGCCCGGAGCTCAACCGCTACGCCGACGAAGCGGCCTTCTCCTCCCTGCCCCTGCGCCTCACCCGCCCGTAAGGACCGCAATGACCACGCATCCGGCCGGGCCGACCGCACCGGCGGGCGCCAGCCCCATCACCTTCCACGACCACCTGCTGCCCGGCATCACAGCGGGCCGCTACCGGATCACCGTCGACCAGCGGCTACCCGCCGAGGACCTGCCGGGAGCCCGGTTCGAGCCGGTGCAGCAGACCGTGAACGTGCAGGCAGCGCAGTTCCGCCTCGACCCCTCGTGGGTGCACGCCGTCTACCCGGCCGCCCACAGCCAGGGCTCCTTCCACCGGCTGCTCCCGCACATCACCCTCGACGCGGCCACCCTGCCGTGGCAGCGGGAGCCCTTCACCGCCGACACGCGAAGCCCTGTCCGGACACCCTGGCTGGCGCTGCTGCTGTTCGGCGAGGGAGAACTGCCCGGTGACCCCGACGCCCTGGGCACCACCACCTCGGTGACGGTGGGTCGGCTCCTCACCGGCGACCCCGCGGTCTCCGGTCCCCGACTGGACCCGAACGCCGTCGACCCCGTCCTGCTCGACACCCCCTGCCACGTCGTCGACGTACCGCAGGACCTGCTGGCACAGCTCCTGCCGGACCCGTCCGACCTCAAGTACCTCGCCCACGTCCGCGTCGGCGGCGAGGACGCCGCGCCCGCCGAGGGACAGGACGGCCCGCCGGCCCCTGACGCGTATGCGGTCGTCACCACGGCCCGCTTCCCCCGCGAGGACCAGGGCCGGTACGTGGCCCACCTGGTATCCCTGGAAGGACACGCACCGCCGCTCACTTCCGACGGCAAGCCCGAGCCCGACGGCAAGCACGTGCGCCTGGTGTCCCTGCACCACTGGACGTTCACCTCCTGCCCCACGGCCCGGGACGGCTTCGGCCGGCTGGCCGAACGCTTCACCCCGGACAACGACGAGCACAGCGCCGCACCGCTGCGCCCGGCCCCTGACCCGGGCACCGGACTGCGGGAGGACCTGAGCTACCTGCTGGAGCAGGGCCTGGTCCCGATGACCCACGTCACCGACTCCGGCGAGCGCACCCTCGCGTGGTACAGCGGCCCGTTCCTCCCCCGGGTCGCACCCGAGCTGCCCCGCCCCGCAGACGGCCACTTCCCCGACGCCGACGGCCTCCTGCTCCACGAACCCGTTACGGGCACCTTCGCCGTCGGCTACGCCTGCGCCTGGAACACGGGCCGCGCCCTGGCCCTCGCCGATCCCGGATTCGCCACGACCCTGGTCCGCCTGCGTCACCAGGGCAGGCTGCGCCGGGCGACCGACCGTCAGTACGCGACGTACCAGCGGCAGCTCTACGGCGCCCTGCCCACCGGAGCGGTGGCCGGAGAGTCGCCGCGCGAGGTGTTCGAGGAACTGCTGCGCGGCGACGCCGCCGACGTGCTGGCCACGGCCCTCGGTGTCCCCGAGGACGAGCCGCGCCCTCGGGCCGCACCCACAGCCCCCGTCCCGCCGCGCCGCGACGTCCCACGCCACGCCTCCACTCCGCGGACGCCGTCGCCGGACGCCGCGGAGGCGGCGAAGTGGCTGGCGGGACTGCGCACGCTGAGAGGAGTGCCGTTCGACTGTCTCGTCCCGGACCAGCGGATGCTGCCGCCCGAGAGCCTGCGCCTGTTCCATGTCGACCGCGGCTGGCTCGACGCCCTCCTCGACGGCGCGCGCAGCCTGGACCGCAACCCCGACGCCGACACCGCGACCGACACCGAACTGGACGAGCTGCTGGCCGGCCACGGGCCCGTTCCGGCCGCAGGACTCCTGCTGCGCTCGGCGCTCGTCCCGGGCTGGCCGGCCCTTCGCGTCGAGGCCCACTCCGCCGGGACCGAACCGGTCCGGGTGATCCACAACGAAGCCCTGGGGGCCGACGTCCTGCTGGTGCTCTTCGACCGGGTGCCGCACAGCCTGACGATCAGCGAACCGCCTCAGGGCCTGTACTTCGGCACCGACGAGGAAGGGGAGGTGGTACTGCGCCGCCAAGGACGCGGAGATGCCGCCCCGCCGCCGAAACGCTCGGTTCCGGCACCGATGGCCCGCCCCGCCGGGCCGCGGGTGCTGGACGTCGGCAAGCTCGCGGCCGTTCTGGCCCGGGAGCTGGCCGCGGAGATCGCGCCCCGGACGACCATCTCCCCGGCCGAGTTCGCCATGCAACTGGTGCGCGCCCCCGAGCAGCTCACCCTCACGTTCGGAGGAACCCGCCGATGACCACCGAACTCCTCGTTCCCGTCAGGCTCCGGGCTCTGGTCGTCAACGAACAAATGGGCGACCAGGACTTCCAGCGCTGGGTGCCCAACTACCACCTGCTCGGCGTCCACCGCTCCCCGGAGCCGCCGCCCTTCGCAAGCACCGACACGAACTTCGCCCGAGACCCCGCACACCGGGGCGTGTACCTGCACTGGGAACTCCCGGCGGCGCTACGACGGGCGACCACCCCCGGCGGCGAGGTCACGCTCCCGCCCGCCCCCAACCGCTGGCTGGTCGTCCGGCACGCCTACACGGCCACCGGCGAGTACACCACCGCCGCATGGGTCGTCGAGAGCGACTTCCTCGACAAGCGCACCGGCACCGTGCCCTATCTGCGGCCCGGCCGGGGCCACGTCACACCGACCCGGATCGGCCGCCACACCGAGGCCGCGCGCTGGACGGAGCCCGCGGCGGGGCAGCCCACCTTCCTCACCGCGACCGGCCCCGGGGCCCTGTCGTTCGCCGCGTTCCAGCCGCACTGCCAGGACGTGTTCTCCTTCCACGACTCACTGGCGCAACTCCCCGACCGTTTCGACCGCCTGGGCTACCAGGTCATCGGCTGGCACACGGCGCACTCCGACGACCCGCTCGCCGCGCACTCGGACGACCCGCTCGCCGACCCAGAGGCATGCCGGAAGCGAACAGCCTCCCTGGGCTGGCAGACCGACAGCACCCCGCCCTCCGACACACGCAGCGTCTACACCGGCCGAGTCCACAGCGTCCTGCGCCGCTTCGACCCCTCCCGCGAGCGGCGGCCGGACCCGACCGTGGCGGTCGCCGACAGCGCCCGCTCGGCGCTCACCGCCCTGGCCGCCGACACGGCCGCGACCGTTCCCCGGACGACCGCGACCCTCGTCCCCGCGCTGCTCGACCAGCTCCAGTCCGGCACCCTCGCCCGGGCGAACGAACCGGACAACACGTTCCACCTCACGGACGCCCTGCTCACCGCCGGCTTCGCCGAGGGCACCACCTCGTACGCCTGGCACGCCCTGCCGCCCAGCAACTCGGAAGGCCCGACCTCCCCCCAGGACGAGCAGCACGGCCGGACCGTCGAGGCCCGCCTGAACGCCGCCCAGCACGCCTACGACCGGGCGAACCGCGAGCTGGCCGGGCTGCGCCGCAGGCTGTACGGCATGTGGCGACTCCAGGGCCTGCCCGTGCAGCCGCCCGACTACCACCGTCGGCTGACGGAGGAACTCGACCCCCGGCGCGAGGGCAGCCTCGCCGCCCGCGTGCGCACCGGCCGGCAGGAACTCGACCGGCTCCGCGCCGGCCTCCCGGACGGCGATACCCCTGAACAACTGGCGGAATCGGTCCGGCGGTACGCCGGCGTTCACGGCCTGCCCACCGGCTGGGACCTCAAGCGCGTGGCACTCGACCCCTTCCACCGCGCCCTGGACCCTTCCGTCGTCCTCCAGGGCGCCGGCTCCATGCCCACCCCCGACGACGCCCAACTGCCCTGCCGGTCCGGCGACCGGACGGTGACCGCGGTCGCACACCCCGGCACGCCCGGCGGGCTGACCGCCGAGCATCCCGACCTCGCGTGCAACACCCTCGACCTCGGCCCGCACGAGCGCTCCGCCATGCCGGCCGTCACCCGCGCCCTGGTGCGCGAGGCGTTCCTGCTCGACCCGGACTGCCCGGTCGTGCAACTGCGCCCGAAGGGCGGCCGGGGGGACACGGGAGCGGCGCCCGCCCCGCACGTCGGCACCGCCCCGGCCTTCGGCAACGAGCCCTGGACACAGCCCTGGCAGCCGATCCACCTGCTCTGGCACATCGAATACCACCCCCTGCCGTACGACCAGTGGCAGTTCGACGGCACCGACTACGTCTGCCCCCGGCCGAGGCCCGAGCCCGCGCGCGACTACGCAGGCCGGACGCTGCTCAGCGACCACCTGCCCCGCACCCTGGCCGACCGGGTCCGCCAGTACGCGCTCCACTGCCCCGACCCGTCCCCCCACTACGACGCCCTCGCCGACCGCATGGAACGCGGCGACGTCCTGGCCGGAACCCTGGCAGGGCTGCGTGAACTGCTCATCGGCCAGGACCCCGGCCAGGGCTTCCCACCCCTGGGCGCACCGCCCGAACTGGCGGAACTGATCGGGGACGCCTACCGCACCAGCCCCGACCCCGGCCCGCTCCCCAAGTCCTTCGGCGGCTGGCCGGACTCCGGGTTCCAGCAACTGCGCGCGGGGCAGTTCCGCTTCCGCAGGCTCACCGTTGTGGACTCCTTCGGACGTGCCCTGAACGTCATCACCCCGGAGGGAACCGGCCGGGCGAGTGCCTTCCGGCGCCCTGTGGTCGCCGGCCACCACCGCCCGCAGGCCGTTCCCGAGGTCCTGGGCACCGCTTCGGACCATGTCGTCCAGCTGCCGCCGCGCCTGCCCCAGGCCGCACGTCTGCGGCTGGAACTGGTGGACACCACCCGCGAGACGTACCAGGCCACGCACCTGGAAGACGGCAATCCGATCGTCGGCTGGATCGTCCCCAGCCCGGTGGACAACTCCCTCACGGTGTACACCCCGGACGGCACCGCCGTGGGCCTGCTCCGCCAGGCGTACCGAATCGGCCGGCCCGACCCGGAAGCGGCGTGGTCACCGCTGCCCGGCGCCACCGCCGACCTGTACGCCGCTCTCCCGTACTTGGAGGAGCTGATCACCTGGTTCCGGGGTGCCGGCGGCGACAGCCCGCTGCCCGCCGCCCTGGACGTCCTGAAGACCTCGCTGCTGGACGTCACGCCCACCACCGGTGCCGTCCCGGCCGCGCTCGCCGGGCATCCGCTCGCCGTCGTCCGCTGCCGCCTCCGCCTGGATCTGGACGGGCCGCCGCCCACCGACCCCGGCTGGAAGCACGTCTTCGACCACGAGCCGCCGAGTCCCGACTTCACCGGCTACCCCTGGCCGGTGCGCCTGGGCGAACGACAGCGCGTCGGCGACGGACTGGTGGGCTACTTCACCGACGACGAACCCGGCGTGCTGCGTACCGTCGTCGCACCGGACGGCACGCATCCGCACCTCGCCGCCGTCGGGGAGGGCATCCATCTACGCGTCACGGCCGGGACGCCGCGGCTCCTGACTCTGCTGGTGGACCCGCATGCCCCGGTGCACGCCACGACCGGCCTGCTGCCCACCACGGCACTGGAGATCCCCCGCCGCTTCACCGACGGGCCGCTGAGCCGCATGCGCACCGTCCTGCGCAGCGGACCGCTGCTCACCTCGGCGGCCGCCACGCAGGAGGACGCCGTCGCCCTGCCGGTACGGACCGTCGACGACCGGACGTGGACCTGGGCGGAACGCGCCCCGGACGGCGCCTGGACCCGCTTCGCCACCTCGGCCGCGAGCACCGCACCGAGCTGGACCGGCCGGGCCCCCGTCCTCCGCTCCGGCCTGCTCACCTCCTACGACCCGCCCCCGCCGGCCCCCGCCACGTCCCGGTAACCGCCGCAAGAGCCGAAGGAGAACCTGACATGAGCGGCCAGCGCGACAGCACCAGCGGCCTGACCTACGGCCTGGCCACGGCCCCGGCCACACCGGCCACCGGCCGGCCGGCCCGTCTCTACCTGGTCGTGTCCAACTCGGGCACCGTTCCCGTCCTGTGCAAGCAGATCGTCGTCGTACTTCCCACCGGCGACCTCGCCCAAGACCTCGTGCCCGCGGGCCAACATCTCCTGGCCTCGGTCGAACCGGCCGACCAGTGGACCGTCGACCAGCTCCAGGACGGAGTCCTCCTCACCCTGCCCCAGGACGAGACGGCAGCCTTCCCCGGCAGGGGCACGGAGCTGAAGGTCGTCCCCGCCAACGGCGAGTCGGTCTCCCTCACCACCCACGGACTCCTCGTGCGCGTCAAGGACCTCAGGATCAATGCCCGCACCGGAACCGCCCTGCTGCGCATCCGGGAGACCGTCAGCGTCGACAACGGGAACACCTGGGAGGACCACCAGGTCACCCTCTCCGTCGCCAAGTACCCGCCGGAGGAGGCCCTGACGGACGACGTGGTCGGCAACCTCGCCGTCCACGCCGTCGACACCGAGGGCAACCCCAGTGCCACCCCCGTCACTCTGCTCAAGCCGGAGCACCGGGGAAATGCCGTCCTCACCTGGACCGCACCGCCGGACGCCGTCTGCGAGGTCCACTACGACGGCAGGGAGCCCGCGCGGCTGAGCGGCCAGGAGAAATGGCAGCTCCCCGTCACCGACATCACCCGCGACACGCACTTCCGTGTCCAAGTGACGCTGCAGCGCTCCGGCGAGACCATCACCCACCACCTCTCGACCGCGGTCGCCGTCGCGGAGCCTGTCATCCCGCGACTGACCGTTGACAAGATCACCGCAGGCGGTCAGAAGAACCTGCGTGGGCACCAACTCCTGACCGTCGACGGTGCCGTGGTGGTGGAGAAGGAGAGCCACTTCTACGGAGCTGTCTACGGAAAAGAGGCCACACTCGTCGTGGCCGACGCCCTCACCACGAGCCAGAAGCTCTCCGCCCCGGAGATCCACTCCGTCAAGCTCGCCGTGGCCGACAAGGTCCTCGTCGGCTCCACCGACTACACCGGGATGGCGGAAGGCGACCTCCGGGTCAGGAACGACCTCACGGCAAAACGACTCGCCGCAACCGACAAGGCACTCGTCGGCTCCACCAATTACAGCGGGATGGCGGACGGCGATCTCTGGATCAAGGGCAAGGCAACGGCCGCTCGTGCCCACATCTCCTCCGTGCTCGGCGCACCCACGAAGCTGACCGGCGCGTTCGACGACACCAAGCGCCAGGCACCCTCCAACGGCGTGCTGCTCCTGTGGATCAGAACCGCCGATCGCTATGCCACCAGGACCATCTTCGTGGACATCAACACCGACGGGGCATGGGGAGGGGTGTACGAGACCGTGGCGGCCGCGTCCATCGACTACGGCAAGACTCCTGACGTGTGGATGGCTTCGGCCACCGTCCCACTGCACGCGGGCCAGTGGTACAAGATCTGGCAGGCCGGGGAAGGCGGCAGGACCGACGCGTACTTCTTCCCCGTTCTCGCCGGCTGATGGCGACGGCATCGAGGACGGACGGCAGCGGTTCCCGGACCGCGAGTGGCGGCCACAGCGGCGCGGCGGGCCGAGGCGGCACCGGGCAAGGACAGTGAGGCCGGTACGTCCGCGGCGGTGGCCGACGAGGCCACGGTGGTACCGGCCGCGACAGCCACTTCGACGTCGGTAAGACCACGCTGTCTCCGCCGATTGAACTAGGCCGCCGGGCGAGGAGACCCGGCGCTCCAGGGTCCGCCCATGACGCCGACCCCTGCCTTCACCACCACTTGGTCGGCCGCGGCCGGCCGCACACCACCGAGGACGGGAGTCAGCAATGCCGTTGTCCGTCGACACCATCACCGAAATGGCACGGGCCGGGAGTCTGCGGCTCCAGGCCGACCAGTTCGCCGACCCCGTGGTCAGCGGCGTACTGACCACGTATCTCGGCTCCGAGCTGAAAATCCTGGAGTCCCTGGAGCCGGAGCCCACTGCGGAGAGCGTGACGGTACGGGGGCGCTGCGCCGTACCCGGCCTGGGCCTGGAGCCGTGCCCGGCCGTGGCGGAGTTCCTCCGGTCCGACGCCCAGGACGGGACGGTCACGGGACTCGTCCTGACCGTGGACGCCCCGCAGTGGCGACTGCCGCAGCCCTTTCCCACGCACGACCTCAGTCCGCTCCGGGAGCTGGGAGCACAGTCGCCCGTCGTCGTGCTCCACGCGGTCCCCGCCACGAAGAAGGAAGCCGGACAGAAACGGCCACCTGCCGTCTCCGGAGCCCGGTGGGAACGCTCCGACATCACCGAACCGGTGCTTTTCCTCGCCTCGATGCGGGACGGCGTGCTCACGGCGTCAGCCGGCTTCCCCGACGGACTCGCCCTGCCGGCCCTGGAACACCTGGGGCACCTGCCAGGCTGCACCGGCGCGGAAGCGTTCAGCGAGCGCTTTCCCGCCGAGTGGCGGAACTGTCTCATCTCGGTACGGCCCACGCTCCGCGAGGTCACCGTCCAGTGCTCCTCCGACGGTAAGCAGGTGAGCGGAGAACTCGAGATCGACCTGGCGCCTCGGTGGCCGCTGCCGGAAGGCGTCACACTCGGCGCGGTCCGAGCACGGATCGCCGTGGACCCGACCGCCCGCAAGGAGGCCAAGAAGGCGGAGGAGACCGAAGAGACGGCAGAGGCGGAAAAGACCGAGGAGACGGAGGAGACCGGCAAGGCGGAGGAGACCGAGGAAACCGAAGAGGCCGAGGAATCCGAAGAGGCCGAGGAATCCGAAGAGAAGAAGGACTGGCTGTCGGTCACGCTGACCGGAAACCTGACCGCGTACAGCCTGAGCAGCGCCGTCACGGTCGTACTGCCGTCCATGACCGCAAAGGGCGTGCTCGCCCACGACAGCGGCTTCTTCGAGCACATGGCATCCGACCTCCGCAAGGACACCAACGGGGAGCTCTCCTTCCAGTACGACCTCCAAAAGGGCACCTACGACATCACGGGGAAGCTCTCCGCCGCCCAGAAGATCGCCGGAGTGCAGGTCGCGAACGTGACGGTGAAGGCGGTCGGCGACGGAGACCGGAAACGTGAGCTCACCCTGGACGGCAGGCTCACCGTAGGCGAGGCCGAAATCAAGGCGACGGCCAGGAGGAGCCAGAAAGCTGAGAGCTGGACACTGACCGCAGAGGCCGAAAACATCGCCTTTCGCGACATCAGCGCCTGGGCCGAGCAGACCATGGGCAGTGGCCTGCCGGCGTCCCTGACGGAGCTGACCTTGCAGAAGCTCAGCTTCACGGTTGTCTCCACCGCCGAGGAGCGCACGTTCGACGCGAAGGCGACCGCCGAGTTCCCGCTGACCGCGGACCTGCGGACCACTGTCGAACTCGCCGAAATGAAGATCACCGCCAAGGGCAAGACCTCAGAGGTCTTGGCCAAGGGGTCCTTCGCACTCGGCCATGCGGACGCGGAGTCACCGCTCATGAAGTTCGAACTCGTGGCGGACAAGGACCCGAAGTCGACGAGCTGGACCGCGACCTCGACCCTCGAAAGGGGCATCACACTCAGCCAGGCGCTCGCCCCCCTGCTGCCCGCCAATGGCCAGCCGACGGCAGGTCTGCCGGACCTGCTGCCACCACTCAAGAAAATCTCACTGCGCTACACCGCGCCGAAAGCCACGGACCGTACCGCGCCCGAGACGGCCGAAGCCGCCGCCTCCCTGGTCCTGACGGCCGAAACCCCGCAGGAGGCTCGGGCAGTTCTGGTCGTCATGGGTTGAGCACCGCAGTTTCAACGAACCGTCGGCCTGCCGTTGATACCGCGCCCCACTGGTCGGCAGGCAGCCCCGCGCTGCCGGTACCGACAGACCCCGAAACCCGTAACCCCCACGGCGCGAGTACTGGCTTGCGGTAGCTACGGCGCGCCGGGCCCAGCTGGGCGTCACCGTGGCCACCTGCAGTTGGGGCATGCGAGGGGCACTGGCTGCGCTAAGTCGAGCTTCGGCAGGTGGCCGTGGCGGGGCCCGTCGTGGGCACGGCTCTTCGCGAGGCACTGGGACACCTGGTGCCCGCCTAACTGCCCTCGATGGTGACGCGCTTGATCACGATGTCCTCAAGGGGTTTGTCGGAGGGGCCAGTACGAGCGTGCGAGATGTCGTCCAGGACTTCGGTAGAGGATTTGTCGGCTACTTCGCCGAAGATGGTGTGCTTGCTGTTGAGCCACGTCGTGGGTGCGACGGTGATGAAGAACTGCGAACCGTTGCTGTCTCGAGTGCCGGGATTGGCCATGGCCAGCCGGTACGGCTTGTCGAACTTCAGATCCGGGTGAATCTCATCCTTGAAGGAGTAACCGGGGCCGCCCCGTCCCGTGCCCGAGGGGTCGCCGCCTTGGATCATGAAGTCCTTGATCACGCGGTGGAAGATCGATCCGTCGTAGAACGGCCCGCTGGACTCGCCCTTGGAGTTCATCCCCTCGTACGGCTTTGTGCCCTGCGCCAGCTCCACGAAGTTACGGACGGTCTCCGGGGCGTGGGACGGGAACAGCGTCAGCTTGATGTCCCCTCGTGACGTGTGCAGGGTGGCGTGGACAGACTCATCAGCCATGGGCGGTGCCTTTCACCGTGATAGGTATCGCGACGCACCCATACTGACAGTACTGATAGGAATGCACAGTGTGACTGCTCCAGGGAGTGGACCTCCGCGACCCGCGACGCTGACGCCCGCCAGACGTAGCTCCGACTGATCCACACGAAACCGCCGGCTGCATCCACGAGCACCTGGCGCCGGGGCCTCTGTCATTCGATCGGAGCCGCGAGGTGCCACTTTCCACCCGCTGTGCTATTTCGAATGGCATACTCGGAGTGTGACTGACGACGACGTTGACTTCCCGCCCGGCGACGGCCCCACCAGTGGTATCTCCGTCACCTTGACCGCCGGAACCCTGCAGGCCATCCGTGAGCGGGTCGGCAAGCGAGGTGTCTCGGCTTACCTGGAGAAGGCGGCCCAGCGGCAGATCGAGCGCGACAATCTGGACGAGCTGATCGCAGACTTCGACAAGGTGCACGGTCCGGCCGATTCCGAGGCCGTGGCGGCCAAGCGTGCCCGGCTGACCGGAGGCGCCACGAACGCCGGGGCGGCCGCGTGAGCGGTGTCCTGGTCCTGGACAGTGAGGGCCTGGCGAAGGCCGTACACCGGGATCGGGAAATCCACGAGTGGCTGACGGCGGCTCGCGACGCGGATCTGCCCGTGATCACCTCGGCGGCCGTGCTGGTCGAGGTGATCCATCCGAAGATCAACGACGCCGCACTGAGGTGGACCCTGTCCCGTCTGAGCGTCGAGCCGGTGACCCAAGCCGTCGCGCAATCCGCTGCCGCCTTGCTGCGGGCAGCGGGGCTGCACGGCCACAAATACGCCATCGACGCCATGCTGTGCGCGACCGCCCTGCAGCATCCCGGCAGGGTGACGATCCTGACTTCCGACGTGCAAGACGTCGGAATGCTCACTGCCGGGCATCCACGCGTGAGCGCCGAAAAGGTCTGAGCCGAGGCAACTGCTGGCAAGACGTGCTTGCCTGTGCCTCCCTCTCACCGCCCCGGCCGCCCGCAGGCAACTCGTCGAGGCATGGCTGACCTCGTACACCTCGGCGACCGGCGCCGACCTCGCCCCGGGTGATCTGGCCGAGGCCGTGGCCGCCGAGCTGTGTCCCGACCTGCCCCGTTATGAGGCGGACGCCCTCGTGACCGAGACCGTCGAGGGGCTGCTCGGCACCCACCCGCGCGTCCACGACCGGACCCTGACCGTCCAGGTCGACGAGCTCATGGCCCGTGCGCAGGAGTTCCGCGCCCGTGAGGTTCCCGCCCACCCGGCCTACCAGCGCCGCCGCGCGGCACTGGTCTCCGCCGAGCGCAGCCGTCTGCGCCTGGACGAGTACCGGCCGCGCGTGATGTCCGCGTTCGTGCGCAGCAGGCTCATCGACGAGGTCTACCTCCCTCTGGTAGGCGACAGCCTCGCCAAGCAGCTCGGCACCACGGGCGACACCAAGCGCACTGACACCGGCGGCCTGCTGCTGCTCGAAGCCGCCGTATCCATGAGGCCGCTGCGTGCGCTGACCTCCCCCGTGATCTTCCTCGCCGCACCCGTGATCGGGTGGTGGGGGACCCGATTGCTCGTAGGGCCGCTGCGCGGGGGCTTTTCCCAGCCGATGACGGAGCCTCGGTTCTGCCATCGCGCCAGGTGAGCGAGATGATGCCGCTATCTGAAGTGCCACCATCAACGTACTGAGGTGTCCGCTACCAGCACCACCTTGAGCGCACTGCGAGGGAATCGAACGAGTGTCTATTTCAAGGCGTCCTCGATGGCCTCGAAGATGTCGGCGTCGGTTTCCTTCTGCCAGTCGGGCAGGTCGGGCCAGTCGGCGACATGGCCGGGCTTCGGGTTTCCGAAGTGCTTGTACATCTGCGCGGTCCAGCAGGTGGCGACGAAGCGGCTCTTCTGCTCGCGGGTGAGGCGGGAGGCGTGGCGGTCGCTGAGGTCGAGGAACTGGCGCACCTGGTCGTGGACGGCGCCGGCGGCCTGGCGCTCCCACTCGGGCGTCTCTTCCCAGGGGGTGACGTAGCCGGGCTTGGGCTCTCCGGGGAAGTGCTTGCGCACTCCGGTGATCCAAGCCTCGCGGAACAGTCGGGCGCCCTCGAGGGAGGATTCCAGCCCTCGTTCGAGGACCTGTCCATCTGCTGGGGCGCGCTTCTTCTCCGACATGGTCACGGAGGTGCAGCGCCGGGCTTGGCATCCAAGCGTGAGCCGAGCAGCGACCACCCTGACACGGCCTAGCGATGGCGAGGCCCTTTGCTTCGGCGACTGGCCCCCCATTTGCCGACCTTGTGACCCAGATCACCAAAAAGGCGTCTTATTGTTCGAGACGGTCGGGTGCCCTGTCGACCCAATCTGCGCCCGAGAGTCCCTAGAGGGAGCGGCTGACCTGCACTTGGGGCACGCAGAGGGCACGGAACCCCCGGAATGGTCTAGACAATGAAAACCCCCAGGGCTGTGACCTGGGGGTTACGCATGGAGCGGGTGACGAGAATCGAACTCGCACTCTCAGCTTGGGAAGCTGATGTTCTACCACTAAACTACACCCGCGTAAGACGCCGATCATGGTCGGTGCCTGGACGCCTGCTCACTCTACCTCATCTCCGGCCCCCGGTGTTCGCGCCGTGGGGCCGGCGGGCGTTTCGGCGGGGTGATGCGGCTGCGGGGGGCCGGAGTTGGGGCGTACGGTGGGGGGCCTCGGGGCGGTCCGGGAGGGGTCGGAGTGCCGCCTGGAGAGACGTCTCTTTGATCCCGTACTGTGGCTTTTGTCGTCACGGTAGTAAGCCAGACGCGGCTCTTGGGGAAGGGACTTGAAGGACTTGATGGATCGCACCGTCCTCCGCTGTGCCGATGGGCACGTGTTCACCGCCGCCTCGTTCCCGATGCAGCAGGCCGAGCGACTCGGCCCCGGCCGGCTCGTCCGATGTCCGCGGTGTGCGCGGCTGCGGAGTGCCGTGCCGGTGGGTTCCGGAAAGCGGTAGCCGGCCTCCCGTCGGGGGGACCCCCAGTAGGACTCCAGTAGGACCGGGCGCGCGGCGCGGCGGCGATTGTCGCTGCTCCGCGCGCCTTGCGTATCCTCGGTGCGTGCTTCTCTCAGACAAGGACATCCGGGCCGAGATCGATTCCGGGCGGGTCCGCATCGATCCTTTCGACGACTCCATGGTGCAGCCGTCGAGTATCGACGTGCGCCTCGACCGCTACTTCCGGGTGTTCGAGAATCACCGGTACCCGCACATCGACCCCTCCGTGGAGCAGGCGGACCTGACCCGGCTCGTGGAGCCGGAGGGGGACGAGCCGTTCATCCTGCACCCCGGTGAGTTCGTGCTGGCCAGTACGTACGAGGTCGTCTCACTGCCCGACGATCTCGCCTCGCGGCTGGAGGGGAAGAGCTCGCTCGGGCGGCTCGGGCTCGTCACGCACTCCACCGCGGGGTTCATCGACCCGGGTTTCTCCGGACACGTGACGCTCGAGCTCAGCAATCTCGCGACCCTGCCCATCAAGCTGTGGCCGGGCATGAAGATCGGGCAGCTGTGCATGTTCCGGCTCACGTCGCCGGCCGAGCACCCGTACGGGAGCGAGCGGTACGGGTCCCGTTACCAGGGGCAGCGTGGGCCGACGGCCTCGCGGTCCTTCCTCAACTTCCATCGGACCCAGGTATGAGCAGCGAGAACGCAGGCGGGACACGCGCATGAGTGATGTTCGGGAGAATCTGACCTACGAGCAGTTCGGCGTCGCCGTGCGTGAGCTCGCGCAGGCCGTCGCCGACGACGGGTACGAGCCCGACATAGTGCTCTCCATCGCGCGTGGCGGGGTCTTCGTGGCGGGTGGACTGGCCTACGCCCTCGACTGCAAGAACATCCACCTCGTGAACGTGGAGTTCTACACCGGGGTCGGCACCACGCTCGAGATGCCGGTCATGCTCGCGCCCGTGCCCAACGTCATCGACTTCTCCCGGAAGAAGGTCCTCATCACCGACGACGTCGCCGACACCGGCAAGACGCTCAAGCTGGTGCGGGACTTCTGCCTGGACACCGTCGCCGAGGTCCGCAGCGCCGTGATCTATGAGAAGTCCCACTCGCTCGTCCAGTGCGAGTACGTGTGGAAGCGGACCGACGAGTGGATCAACTTCCCGTGGTCGGTTCAGGAACCTGTCGTGCGACGGGCCGGGCAGGTGCTCGACGCCTGATCTCCGGAAGACGCCTGGTCTTCGGAAGACGTCCGCTCTCCGGAAGGTGCCTGGTTTCCGGAAGTCCGGAAGTCCGGAAGACGTGCGTAGGGCCCCCGGCGTGACGCCGGGGGCCCTACGTGTGCGGTTTCCGCGTGTCGGCCGGCTCGTCAGAAGGTGCCCAGCTTCACGATCGACAGCAGCGCGATCAGCTGGATCGCGGCAGCGCCGAGCGCCTTCGGCCAGGGCAGGTCGTGGGAGCGGCTGACCATCAGGGTCAGCAGGGCGCCGGCCGCGACCCAGGTGGCCCAGCCGAGGATCTGGACGAAGGGCGCGTCGCCGCCGGCGAACATCGCGACGACCAGGCGCGGCGCGTCCGTGATCGACATGATCAGCATGGAGAGGCCGACCGTGGGCTGCCACGCGCCGTCGCCGCCGAGCTGGCGGGCCATGGTGTGGGTGACCACGCCGAGGATGAACGCGCTCAGCACCATCGCCACGGCCGTGGTCAGGACGATCGGGATCGCGCTCGAGAGGGTGGCGTTGATCGCCTCCTCGCGGGCGCCGTCGAAGCCGAAGACCGCCAGCAGGCCGTAGAGGAACGTCACGATGAGCGCCGGGACCCACATCGCGTAGTCCCGCATCTGGAGGAAGGTCTGGTTCGGGGCGAGGACTACACCCTTCAGCAGGGCCTTCCAGTGGAGGCGGGGGCCGACCGGGCCGGGCGGCGGGGCGGCGCCGGCGCGGTAGGTCTCGCCCTGGTTGTAGGGGTCGTCGCCGACCATGAACGCCTGGGTGTGGCCCGGGTTGTTGGCCGCGTACGGGTCGTACGGGGCCTGGCCTCCCTGCGGGTGGTGCGGGCCGCCCTGGGGATAGCCGCCGCCGTCGCCGAAGTACTCCGGCTCGCCGTGTCCTCCGCCGTGCGGCTGGGGCCACGGGCCGCCGGGGGCGGGGCCGCCACCCCCGTACGGCTGCTGCGGGTACGGCTGCCGAGGCGTCGCGGGACCGCCGTACGACGGTCCCTGGGGCGCCTGCTGTCCGTACGGAGGGTTCTGCGGTCGCGCGTGAGGAGCGCCGTTGTCCCGGCCGCGTCCGATCCTGAATCCAGCCACGCCTTCGAACGTACCTGGTCCCGGAGAGTGACGTGCCGGACCCGGCCTTCCGGGGCGGCCTTTGCGGCCGAGCTGTGACATCCCCTACGGGTGTTCCCCGAGGGCTCCCCGGGTGTTTCCCGAGGGCTCCCCGAGGACTTTCGGAGGGTTCCCCCGCGGGTGCCCCGGCGGGGGACCCCGGCGGGGCACCCGCGGGTTCCCCGGTGGCTCGGCGGCGGGCTCGGTGGTGGCGGGCGCGTACGGGCCATGACGCGCGTGTCCGGCGTACGGCGACACCCCCAGGTCCGGACGGGACCTGGGGGTGTCTGCGAGGGAAAGGCGCGGGCCGGTTACTTCACCGGCTCGGGCGTCGGCTCGCTCTCGGCCTCCGGCTCGTCCGCCGGGTCGGCCGGGGTCCTGACGGAGTCCAGCAGGAGCTGGGCGACGTCGACGACCTGGATGGACTCCTTGGCCTTGCCGTCGTTCTTCTTGCCGTTGACCGAGTCGGTGAGCATGACGAGGCAGAAGGGGCAGGCGGTGGAGACGATGTCGGGGTTGACCGACAGGGCCTCGTCGACGCGCTCGTTGTTGATGCGCTTGCCGATCCGCTCCTCCATCCACATCCGCGCGCCGCCGGCGCCGCAGCAGAAGCCGCGTTCCTTGTGGCGGTGCATCTCCTCGTTGCGGACGCCCGGGACGGCGGCGATGATCTCGCGCGGCGGCGTGTAGATCTTGTTGTGGCGGCCCAGGTAGCACGGGTCGTGGTACGTGATGATGCCCTCGACCGGGGTCACCGGGAGCAGCCTGCCCTCGTCGACGAGGTGCTGGAGCAGCTGGGTGTGGTGGATGACCTCGTAGTCGCCGCCGAGCTGCGGGTACTCGTTGCCGAGGGTGTTGAGGCAGTGCGGGCAGGTGGCGACGATCTTCTTCGCCGACTTCGGCTTGCGCGACTCCTCGGTGACCTTGCCGTCGTCGTCCATCTCCTCGCCGAAGGCGGCGTTGAGGGACATGACGTTCTCCATGCCGAGCTCCTGGAAGAGGGGCTCGTTGCCGAGGCGGCGGGCGGAGTCGCCGGTGCACTTCTCGTCGCCGCCCATGATGGCGAACTTGACGCCCGCGATGTGGAGGAGTTCGGCGAAGGCCTTGGTGGTCTTCTTGGCGCGGTCCTCCAGGGCGCCGGCGCAGCCGACCCAGTAGAGGTACTCGACCTCGGTGAGGTCCTCGATGTCCTTGCCGACGACCGGGACCTCGAAGTCCAGCTCCTTGAGCCACTCCAGGCGCTGCTTCTTCGCCAGGCCCCAGGGGTTGCCCTTCTTCTCCAGGTTCTTGAGCATCGTGCCCGCCTCGGACGGGAACGCCGACTCGATCATGACCTGGTAGCGGCGCATGTCGACGATGTGGTCGACGTGCTCGATGTCGACGGGGCACTGCTCGACGCAGGCGCCGCAGGTGGTGCAGGACCACAGGACGTCCGGGTCGATGACGCCGTTCTCTTCGAGGGTGCCGACCAGGGGGCGCTCGGCCTCGGCCAGGGCCGTGGCGGGGACGTCCTTGAGCTGCTCCTCGGACGCCTTCTCCTCGCCCTCCATGGTCTTGCCGCCGCCGGCCAGCAGGTAGGGGGCCTTGGCGTGCGCGTGGTCGCGCAGGGACATGATCAGGAGCTTGGGGGAGAGGGGCTTGCCCGTGTTCCAGGCGGGGCACTGCGACTGGCAGCGGCCGCACTCGGTGCAGGTGGAGAAGTCGAGCAGGCCCTTCCAGGAGAAGTGCTCGACCTGGGAGACGCCGAAGACGTCGTCGTCGCCGGGGTCGGTGAAGTCGATCGGCTTGCCGCCCGACGTCATCGGCAGCAGCTCGCCCAGCGCGGTGCCGCCCTTCGCGTCGCGCTTGAACCAGATGTTGGGGAAGGCGAGGAAGCGGTGCCAGGCCACGCCCATGTCGGTCTTCAGGGCGACCGTGATCATCCAGATGAAGGAGGTCGCGATCTTCAGGCCGGCGAAGAGGTAGACGAGGTTCTGGAGCGTGGAGACGTCCAGGTCCTGGAGCGCGGAGACGACCGGGTACGAGATGAAGAACGACGCCTCGTAGCCGTCCACGTGGTGGAGGGCGCCCTCCAGGGCGTGCAGCATGAAGATGCAGACGCCGACGACGAGGATGACGGCCTCGACGAAGTACGCCTGGCCGAAGTTGGAACCGGCGAAGCGGGACTTGCGGCCCGGCTTGTTCGGCTTGCTCACCTGGCGGATCGCGATCAGGGCCAGGATGCCGAGCACCGTCATCGTGCCGATGAACTCGACGAAGACGTTGTACGGCGCCCAGTCGCCGATGACCGGCAGGATCCAGTCGGCCTGGAACAGCTGGCCGATCGCGTTGACGATCGTCAACAGCAGGGAGAAGAAGCCCACCGCCACGAACCAGTGCGCCACCCCGACGACGCCCCAGCGGTTCATCCGGGTGTGGCCGAGGAACTCCCTGACCACGGTGAGGGTGCGCTGCGCGGGGTCATTGGTCCGCGTGCCGGCCGGCACCGGCTGGCCCAGCCGCATCGAGTTGTAGATCTGCAGGACGGCGCGGCCGAACAGTGCGACGCCGACCACGATCAGGACCAGCGACACGATGATCGCGGCGAGTTGCATTTGGGGGCTCCTCGGGCCTGCGAGGTTGCGAGGGTCGTATTACTAAGCGGTAACTTATTCAGTCCGTCTGAGACTACCCCCATCCTCTGCCGCACTGTAGCCGGACGTGCGGTGATCTGCGTCGCTGAGGCAACCCTGACCGGGCCGATGCCGTCTGCGGCCGGCCGGTGCGGCCTCCCCCGGGCCGGCGGGTGGCGTTCCCCGGTCGGCCGACCCGACGGCGGCAACCCTGGTCGCGGGGTCCGTCCGCCGGGACCGGTGGTCTCGCTGAGTCGGACGCGCCATTCTTCGCAAATCATGATATTCAGCCTGATTCAGGCATAGGTTGTGCCCGTGCTCTACGGGATCGCTGCAGCCACCGCCTCCTTCCTCCTCGCCGCCCTGCTCACCGCGCTGCTGAGGGGGCCCGCCCTGCGCCTCTCCCTCGTCGACCGGCGACGGCAGCGGCCCGTCCCCCTGCTCGGCGGTGTGGCCGTGGTCCTCGTCACCGGGCTGGTCGCGTGGGCCGGGGACCGGGGCGGCGCCGTACCGCTCGGGACCGGGGTCGGCCGGCTGCTCGTGGCCGGGGCCGCCGTCGGCGCGCTCGGCCTGGCCGCCGACGTCTGGCGGCTGCGGCTGCGGTGGCTGGTCGCCGGTACGGCTGTCGCGGCGGCGTGCGTGGTGCCGTACGGCGAGACCGGTCCGGTACTGGGGGCGCTTGCCGTGGGCTGGATGGCGCTGGTCACCGCCGCCTTCCGGGGGCTCGACCACGCCGACGGGGTGGCCGGCACGGTGGGTGTGGTGACCGCCTTCGGTATCGGTGCCTGTGCCGCCGCGGAGCTGATGGACGGGCTGGCGGTGCTGCTGAGCGCGCTGGCCGCCGCTCTGGCCGGGTTCCTGCTGCACAACCGGCATCCCGCGCGGATCGCGCTCGGGGCGTGCGGGTCGCTGTTCGCGGGTTTCCTGCTCGCCGGGGCGGCCGTGTTCACCCGGGCGGGGCACGCGCCCGGGGCCGGCGTGGCGGTGCTGTTCGCGCTGACCGCTCTGGCGACCGCCGACGCCGTCCTCGTACTCCTCTCGCGCCGGCTGGCCGGGCGCCCCCTGCTGCGCGGCGGGCCCGACCACCTCGCGCACCGGCTGCGGCGGCTCGGACTCACTCCGCAGGGCGCGGTGGTGGTCCTCGGTGCGGCCGCGTTCTGCGGAGTACTCGTGGGCGTGCTCGTGCACACCCGCTGGGTGGAGGAGACGGTGGTGCTGTGGCTGGCGGGCGGAGCGGTCGCCGGGGTGGCGGCGCTGCTGCGGGTGCGGGTGTACGAGCCGCCGAAGCGGCGCGCGGGGGCGGACACCCGGGTCGCCCGCACGTCGCCGTACGGGACTCGCGCGGAGTTTCCTGGGTATGCGCGGGGGCGGGCACGGGCACGGGCACGGGCGCAGGCGCGGCCCGGGGCGCGGGGGTGGGCCCGGGTGCGAGGCCAGGCGCAGGTCCGGGTGCGAGATCAGGCGCAAGGGCAGACGCAGGTCCGGGTGCGAGATCAGGCGCAGGGCCAGGCGTCGGCCCAGGTGCCGGCCCGGGCGCAGGGGCAGACGCCGTCCCGGGTACAGGACCGGGTGCAAAACCAGGCGCAGGACCAGGCGCAGGACCAGCCGCAGGACCAAGCGCGGCCCCGGGCTCGGATCCAGGCGCAGCCGCAGGAGCGCCCCCGGGCGCGGGCGAAGGCGCCGGGGCAGTCCCGGGCGCAGCTCCGGCCGCAGCGGTGGGTGGAGCCTCAGGGGCTCTCCGAGGTGACCGGTACCCCGGCCCGTACGCCCTCCCGGGCGTCGATTTTCCCGGTTCGGCAGGCCAGGCGCGCCGAGAAAGCCCAGGTCAGCGCGTCGTTGCGCGTAAGGAACGGATAAGAGTTGAGTGAGCTCGACTCACCTCTGTTGACCCGGCGGGGGGTGTCGTGCACACTTGAGCCTGTTCCACTCAAGTCAGCTGGAGGTTATTCACCATGGCACGTGCGGTCGGCATCGACCTGGGCACGACTAACTCCGTCGTCAGCGTTCTGGAGGGCGGCGAGCCCACCGTCATCACCAACGCCGAGGGCGCCAGGACCACGCCGTCCGTCGTCGCCTTCGCCAAGAACGGTGAGGTGCTGGTCGGCGAGGTGGCCAAGCGCCAGGCGGTCACGAACGTCGACAGGACCATCCGCTCGGTCAAGCGCCACATGGGCACCGACTGGAAGGTCAACCTGGACGGCAAGGACTTCAACCCGCAGCAGATCAGCGCCTTCGTGCTGCAGAAGCTGAAGCGGGACGCCGAGTCCTACCTGGGCGAGAAGGTGACCGACGCGGTCATCACCGTCCCGGCGTACTTCAACGACGCCGAGCGCCAGGCCACCAAGGAGGCCGGTGAGATCGCGGGCCTCAACGTCCTGCGCATCGTCAACGAGCCGACCGCCGCCGCGCTGGCGTACGGCCTGGACAAGGACGAGCAGGTCATCCTGGTCTTCGACCTCGGTGGCGGTACGTTCGACGTCTCGCTGCTGGAGATCGGCGACGGCGTCGTCGAGGTGAAGGCCACCAACGGTGACAACAACCTCGGTGGTGACGACTGGGACCAGCGCGTCGTCGACTACCTGGTCAAGCAGTTCCAGTCCGGCCACGGCGTGGACCTCGGCAAGGACAAGATGGCCCTCCAGCGCCTGCGCGAGGCCGCCGAGAAGGCCAAGATCGAGCTGTCCTCGTCCACCGAGACCTCGATCAACCTGCCCTACATCACGGCGTCCGCCGAGGGCCCGCTGCACCTGGACGAGAAGCTCACCCGCGCCCAGTTCCAGCAGCTGACGTCCGACCTGCTGGAGCGCTGCAAGACGCCGTTCCACAACGTCATCAAGGACGCCGGCATCCAGCTGTCCGAGATCGACCACGTCGTCCTCGTCGGTGGCTCCACCCGTATGCCCGCCGTCGCCGAGCTCGTCAAGGAGCTGACCGGTGGCAAGGACGCCAACAAGGGCGTCAACCCGGACGAGGTCGTCGCCATCGGCGCCGCCCTGCAGGCCGGTGTCCTCAAGGGCGAGGTCAAGGACGTCCTGCTCCTCGACGTCACCCCGCTGTCCCTCGGCATCGAGACCAAGGGCGGCATCATGACCAAGCTGATCGAGCGGAACACGACGATCCCGACGAAGCGTTCGGAGATCTTCACCACCGCCGAGGACAACCAGCCCTCCGTGCAGATCCAGGTCTACCAGGGCGAGCGCGAGATCGCGGCGTACAACAAGAAGCTCGGTATGTTCGAGCTGACCGGTCTGCCGCCGGCGCCCCGCGGCGTCCCGCAGATCGAGGTCGCCTTCGACATCGACGCCAACGGCATCATGCACGTCACGGCGAAGGACCTCGGCACCGGCAAGGAGCAGAAGATGACCGTCACCGGCGGCTCCTCGCTGCCGAAGGACGAGGTCGACCGGATGCGCCAGGAGGCCGAGAAGTACGCGGAGGAGGACCACGCCCGCCGCGAGGCCGCCGAGTCCCGCAACCAGGGCGAGCAGCTCGTCTACCAGACGGAGAAGTTCCTCAAGGACAACGAGGACAAGGTCCCGGGCGACGTGAAGACCGAGGTCGAGGGTGCCGTCGCCGAGCTGAAGGAGAAGCTCAAGGGCGAGGACACCGCCGAGATCCGCACGGCCACGGAGAAGGTCGCCGCCGTCTCGCAGAAGCTGGGCCAGGCCATGTACGCCGACGCCCAGGGCGCGCAGGCCGCCGGCGGCGAGGCCCCGGGCGCGGGTGCCGCCTCCGGTGACAAGGACGACGATGTCGTCGACGCCGAGATCGTGGACGACGAGCGCAAGGACGGTGCCGCGTGACGGAGGAGACCCCGGGTTTCGAGGAGAAGCCCGACGTCCCCTCCGGCGCCACTCCCGACGACGCCGAGCCGAAGGCCGCCTCCGAAGAGGGGGCGGCCCCGGCCGGGGACGCAAGCGAGAACGCGGGCCTGCTGGCCCAGCTGGACCAGGTGCGCACGGCGCTGAACGAGCGCACGGCGGACCTCCAGCGGCTCCAGGCCGAGTACCAGAACTACCGCCGCCGGGTCGAGCGGGACCGCGTCGCGGTCAAGGAGGTCGCCGTCGCGAACCTCCTGTCCGAGCTGCTTCCCGTACTCGACGACATCGGCCGGGCCCGGGAGCACGGCGAACTCGTCGGCGGCTTCAAGTCCGTCGCGGAGTCGCTGGAGACGACCATCGCCAAGATGGGCCTCCAGCAGTTCGGCAAGGAGGGCGAGCCCTTCGACCCGACGATCCACGAGGCCCTGATGCACTCCTACGCACCGGACGTCACCGAGACGACGTGCGTGGCGATCCTGCAGCCCGGGTACCGGATCGGCGAGCGCACCATCCGCCCCGCGCGGGTCGCGGTCGCCGAGCCGCAGCCCGGTGCGCAGACGGTCAAACCGGCCGAGGAGAGCACCGAGGCCACGGACGGCTCCGACTCCGCGGACAACGCGGGGAACGCCGGCACCAAGGAGAGCGGTGGCCCGGACGAGGGCTGAGCTTGAAGTGACGAAAGAGGCGCGAGAGGAGGGACGTCGGGGATGAGTACCAAGGACTTCATCGAGAAGGACTACTACAAGGTTCTCGGCGTCCCCAAGGACGCCACCGAGGCCGAGATCAAGAAGGCGTACCGGAAGCTCGCCCGCGAGAACCACCCGGACGCCAACAAGGGAAACGTCAAGGCGGAGGAGCGCTTCAAGGAGATCTCCGAGGCCAACGACATCCTCGGTGACCCCAAGAAACGCAAGGAGTACGACGAGGCCCGCGCCCTCTTCGGCAACGGCGGTTTCCGCCCGGGGCCGGGCGCGGGCGGCGGCACCTTCAACTTCGACCTGGGCGACCTCTTCGGAGGCGGCGCCCAGGGCGGGGGCCAGGGTGCCGGCGGCTTCGGCGGCGGGCTGGGCGACGTCTTCGGCGGCCTGTTCAACCGCACCGGCGGCGGTCCCGGCACCGGCACGCGGACCCAGCCGCGGCGCGGCCAGGACATCGAGTCCGAGGTCACCCTGAGCTTCACGGAGGCCATCGAGGGCGCGACGGTCCCGCTGCGGATGTCCTCGCAGGCGCCCTGCAAGGCCTGTTCGGGCACCGGCGACAAGAACGGCACGCCCCGCGTGTGCCCGACCTGCGTCGGCACCGGCCAGGTCGCCCGGGGCTCGGGCGGCGGCTTCTCGCTGACCGACCCGTGCCCGGACTGCAAGGGCCGCGGCCTGATCGCCGAGGACCCCTGCGACGTCTGCAAGGGCTCCGGACGCGCCAAGTCCTCGCGGACGATGCAGGTCCGCATCCCGGCCGGGGTCTCCGACGGGCAGCGCATCCGGCTGCGCGGCAAGGGCACGCCGGGCGAGCGGGGCGGCCCGGCGGGCGACCTGTACGTGGTCGTGCACGTCAAGGAGCACCCCGTCTTCGGACGCCGGGGCGACAACCTCACCGTCACCGTCCCGGTCACCTACGCCGAGGCGGCTCTCGGCGGCGAGGTCCGGGTCCCGACACTGGGCGGCCCGCCCGTCACGCTGAAGCTGCCGGCGGGCACCCCGGGCGGCCGCACCATGCGTGCCAGGGGCAAGGGCGCGGTCCGCAAGGACGGCACCCGCGGTGACCTTCTGGTCACCGTCGAGGTGAGTGTTCCGAGGGACCTGACGGGGAAGGCTCGTGATGCGCTGGAGGCGTATCGCGAGGCGACCGCGGACGAGGACCCGCGGGCGGAGCTGTTCCAGGCCGCGAAGGGAGCTTGACGGAGATGGACGGTCGTCGACGCAATCCGTATGAACTGACCGAGGACACCCCGGTCTACGTCATCTCGGTGGCGGCCCAGCTCTCCGGCCTGCACCCGCAGACCCTGCGCCAGTACGACCGCCTCGGCCTGGTCTCCCCGGACCGCACGGCCGGCCGCGGCCGGCGCTATTCGGCCCGCGACATCGAACTGCTCCGCACGGTGCAGCAGTTGTCGCAGGACGAGGGCATCAACCTGGCCGGAATCAAGCGCATCATCGAACTGGAGAACCAGGTCGCCGCGCTCCAGGCCCGCATGGCGGAGCTGCAGGACGCCCTCGACGGCGCGGCGTCGGCGATGCGCCAGCGCGAAGCGGCGGTGCACGCCTCGTACCGCCGGGACCTGGTCCCGTACCAAGAGGTACAGCAGACCAGCGCCCTGGTGGTGTGGCGGCCGAAGCGGCGCGGTCAGTCCCCGGACTGACCGGCCGTACCAGGCAGAACGGCTGTGACGGGCCCGGAGGTTCGACCGAACCTCCGGGCCCGTTCGCAACGGTGATGTCTCATTGGTCTAGTACTTCTTGACGATTTCGTGAAGACAGCGTTGGCTTCCCTCACCTGGGTCACCACAACACCCGTGTGTCGGAAGGTAAGCGCAGTGAACAGCCGTGCCCGTCGTATCGCCATATCCGTGGCCGCGTCCTTGATGACCTTCTCGCTGGCCGCCTGCGGTGCGCTGGACGCGTCGGAGAGCAGTGACGCGGCGAGCCCGACCAAGGGCAACGACATCACGGTGGGACTGCTGCTTCCGGAGAAGGAGAACACGCGCTACGAGCAGTTCGACTACCCCTTCTTCAAGGCGAAGATCGCCGACCTCACGCGCGACGAGGGCAACGTCAAGTACGCCAACGCCGAGGCGAGCCCCTCGAAGCAGGCCGCCCAGATGCAGCAGATGATCGACGACAAGGTCGACGTGATCGTCCTGGACGCGGTCGACGCCAAGTCCATCGGGGACAGCGTGCAGAAGGCCAAGGACGCCGGCATCCCGGTCATCGCCTACGACCGGCTGGCCGAGGGCCCGATCGACGCCTACATCTCCTTCGACAACGAGCTGGTCGGCGAGGTCCAGGGCCGCTCCCTCGTCGAGGCGCTCGGCAGCGACGCGGACAGCTCCGACAAGATCGTCATGATGAACGGTTCGCCCACCGACCCGAACGCCAAGCAGTTCAAGGCGGGGGCGCTGGCCCAGCTGACCGGCAAGGTGACGATCGCCCAGTCCTTCGACACCAAGGACTGGAAGGCGCAGAACGCCGAGGCGAACATGATCGAGGCGATCGAGAAGATCGGCAAGAAGAACATCGCGGGCGTCTACTCCGCCAACGACAGCATGGCGGGCGGGATCATCAAGGCCCTGGAGGACGCGGGCGTCACCGACCTGCCGCCGATCACCGGCCAGGACGCGGAACTCGCCGCGGTGCAGCGGATCGTCACCGGCGAGCAGTACATGAGCGTGTACAAGTCCTACCCGCAGGAGGCCGAGAGCGCCGCGGAGATGGCCGTGGCGCGGGTCCAGGGACGGGACATCCAGTTCGACGCGCTCGCCCGCGACAAGGTCGACAGCCCCAGCCACAAGGGCATCCCCGCGCAGCTCGTCCCCGTCGTCGCCCTGACGCGGGAGAACATCGAGCAGACCGTCGTCGCGGACGGCTTCTACAAGATCTCCGACATCTGCACCGCCAAGTACGCCGAGGCCTGCGCGGAGATCGGGCTGAAGTAGTCCGCTCCGGCCCGGCACCGCCACGCCGGGCACAGTGGCCGCAACCAGCGTTTTCCGGCCGTCGTTCCCTGCGGAGCCGTGTTGCGGACCCGGTCCCGGCCGCGCATAGTTGCGCTGCGGAAGGAGCCGGAACCGGGGGTGGGATGGGCGATGGCCGGGCACGGGGCGGATGAGCATCCACACGGTGCCGACCGGCTGTGCGCGGCCGGGGACCGCATGTACTCCCGGGCCGTACGGCGCGGCCGGGTGCCGCGCCGGGACGCCGAGCCGGTGCCCTGCCTGCTGGAGCTGGCCCTGCTGCACCCGGACCCGGACGACATGGACTGGCTGGTGCCGACCTCCCCGCAGGAGGTCATGACACGGCTGCTGCGCGGGGTCCACGACGAGATGAGCGCCAGCCAGCGGCGGGTGGGCTCCGCGGTGGAGGCCTTCGAGCGGTACGCGGATCTCGGACGGCAGATCCAGACGCCGGCCGCGGCCGGGGGCGCGGCGATCCGGGTCCTCGACGGCCTGGCCCGCATCCAGGGGGCGATGGACGAGGCGACGCAGGCGTGCACGACGGAGGTGCTCACCGTCCAGCCCGGCGGCATCCGGCGTGAGCACGAACTGTCGGAGGGACTGCACCGCGCGCTGGCGCTGCGCGGGCGCGGGGTGCGGATGCGGGACCTGTACACGCACGTGGCCCGGCACGGGCAGGGCCTGCTCAACTACCTGGACCTGATGGGCGACACGGTGGAGGCCCGCACCCTGGACGAGGTCATCGACCGCCTCATCCTCTTCGACCGCACGGTGGCCTTCATCCCCGCCAACACCGACCGCACGATGGCCCTCGAACTGCGCCACCCCGCCCTGATCGCCTACCTGGTCACGGTCTTCGAACGCCTGTGGCGCCTCGCGATCCCCCTGACCGCCCCCCTCCCCGACACCGGCATCGAGGGCATCTCCCACCGCGAGCAGTCCATCGCGGCGCTCCTGGCGGAGGGCCACCAGGACGCGGTGATCGCGGAACGGCTGGGCATCAGCGTCCGCACGGCCCGTGCCCACATCGCCCGTCTCTCGGAGACCCTGGGCGCGGCCAGCCGGACGCAGTTGGGGGTGCGCATAGCCCAGGCCGGCCTGGACGGCTCCCCGCGGAGCGCGCCGCCTCCCGCCGTCGTCAGGGTTCCCGGTCCAGAATCCCCGACCGTCCGATGAGGTAGCCGAGCTGTGCCCGGCTCTCGCTGCCGAGGGTGGCGGCGAGTTTGGCGATGTGGACGCGGGCGGTGCGGACGTTCATGCCGAGGCGGTCGGCTATGACGTTGTCGGTGTGCCCTTCGATGAGGAGTGCGGCTATGGCTCGCTGGCGGGGGGTGATGCCGTTGAGGGTGGGCTGGTGGACGGCTTGCGGGTGCATGGGGGTGGCCAGGCGCCACAGGCGGTCGAACGTGGTGGTGAGATAGGAGACGAGGGCGGGCTGGCGGACCTCCAGTGCGAGGCTGCGGTCCTCGTTGGCGGGGATGAAGGCCACGGTCCGGTCGATGAGGATCAGGCGGTCCGTGACCTCGTCCAGGGTGCGGGCCTGGACGTCACCGCGGAGTTGTTCGTAGCGCGCGAGGATCGGTGGCGCGTGGCGCAGGGTGTGCTGGTAGATGGCCCGGATGCGGCCGCCGCGGTCCAGCAGGTCCTGGTCGCGCCGCAGAGCGGCGTCTCTGTACCGGGTCTTGGACGGTGCGTAGCTGTTGTGCGGCTGAATGGCCAGGACCTCGGTGGCGGCGGTCATGGCCGCGTCGAGGATGGAGCTGATGTGCTCCTTGTCGCTGTGCACGGTGATCAGGGGGTCGGCCGGCGGGGTGTCGTACCGCCCGCTCACCCGCATCAACGGTTCGAATGTCGCGGCCAGTTGCTCCGACCGTCGGCGTTCGTCGGCGACGCGGTCCTCCGAAGCGCGCAGCAGCCTGTGCAGGGCCACGGCGGGTGCCACCGGCTCCAGCCACTCCACGTCGTCCAGCGCGGGCCGCAGCAGGCCGTGAGCGGCGAGGCAGGGTGCCGGCTGTGCGGCTGACGCGCGCAGCCGTCCTTCCCGCAGGGCCCGTACGTACACCTCCGTCCCCACGGCGCACAGGTCCTCCGGGCCGTGCGCGGGGTGCGGGACGGTGGGGTCGGCCGCCGTCTGCCGGTCGTACGTCTCCTCGGTCACGGGTGGCCCTCTCCCACGGGTCCTTGCTGCCCCTGTTCCAGGATCCCCGACTGGGCTATGAGGTAGCCGAGCTGGGCGCGGCTGCCGCTGCCGAGGACCGTCGCGAGTTTCGCGATGTGGGCTCGGCACGTGCGCACGTTCATGCCCAGGCGGCGGGCGATGGCCTCGTCGACGTGGCCCTCCACGAGGAGCTTGGCGATCGAGTGCTGGATGTCGGTGATGCCGTCGGGAGCCGTTTCGTAGGGGGCGCCGGCGGTGAGGGGGACCGCTCGGCTCCAGATGAACTCGAACACCTTGATCAGGTAGCTGACCAGGCCCGGGTGCCGGATCTCCAAGGCGACCTGCCGGTCGTCCCGGATGGGGATGAAGGCCACGGCCTCGTCGCAGATGACGAGGCGTTCGACCAGCTCGTCGATGGTGCGGTACTCGGCCTTCCCGTTCGGGAACTGGTCCACGTAGGCCAGGCGTTCGGGGTTGTACCGCGCCGTGTGCTGGTAGAGGGTCCGGATCCGCACGCCCCGCTCTATCAGCGTCCTGTCGCGTTCCAGGGCTTCGATGAGCCTGCGCTCGGGGTGCCGTGCGCTCGGCTGGACCGTGAGCATCTCGCTCAGGCACTGGTCCGTGGCCAGGTCGAGGGCGGCGTTGATGCGGTCGAGACCCTCCAGCACGGTGATCGAGTGCGTCGGTGCCGCGCCCTGGGCGCTGATGGCCATGAAGGGCTCGAAGGCCGCGGCCAGCTCGATCGAGGTGCGCCTGCGTTCGGAGATCTCGTACTCGATGGGATTCAGCCGTCGGGCGAGGGCGACCGCGGGAGCCACGGGGAGCAGCCAGTTCGCGTCGTCGGGATCGGGGTGGAGGAGCGCGAACTCCATCAGGCAGGGGACGGACTCCGCCTCCCCGCGGGCAATACGTCCGGTCCGCAGGGCGTTCGAGTAGAGGCGTCCGCCCTCCTCACACAGTTCAGTAATGGCATGGGGATGTATCGTTTTGGCCTGATTTGTTGTCAAGTCTCCACCCCCCAGGGTCCTGAACGTGCAGGAACATGATGCACCGATTGTGTGGCCATGACGTGCCTGAATGAGCCATCGTCTTATCCGACGGGGGAAGAGGGGACCTTCAAGTGAGGACGAAGCCGACTATGTCTAAGAGAATGCTTCGCTCGGTGCTTGTCGCCGCCTTCTCCGCCGTTGTGGCCTTCGGAACACTGAGTGGCCTCTCCGTCGAGAAGGGTGACGCTCGAGCGGACAGCGCCTGGTCACTGGCGATGGTGAACGCCTCGCCCGCCGGCGGGGACGGAGAAGCCACCACGGACGACAGTGCGTGGTCGTGACATGACGACACCACCCGACGACCGCTCCTTCCGGCGCGAGATGGCCACCGCCTACCGCTCCGGCTGGCACTTCATCGACCTGGTCACCGCGGTCCCCCACCCCGGTGACTCCCTGATGGTGACCGTCTTCGGTGAGCCGGTCGTCGTCACGCTGGACGAGGACGGCGACGTACGGGCGTACCGGTGCCTCCGGCGGCCGCGAGGGGCGCCGCAGCCCGTGCGGTGTGCCATCCGGTACGGAATGATCTTTGTGAACCTGGACCAGAGGGACCACCGGCTCGCGCAGCCGGAGGTCCCCGAAGTGAGGACCATCTCGGCCACCCCCCGCAGTGCCTGACGCGATTCCCCCGTCGTAACAGATCGCTCAGGTGCTTCCCCCCGGCAGCGGCGTCACCGTGACCTGAACACGGTGACGCCGCTGTCGTTTGCGTGGACATTTCGCGGTATCACATGGTTCCGAGCCTGGCCGAAAAGGCCCTCGCGTCGCGCCTCCGCCAGTCGTGCGAGACGACCCTGGTACCGGCCGAGGGGGCCCGCGCCTCTTTCCCTTGAGTGGAATAGACTCAACTTTGTGTACGTTGTCTGAGTCAGCACTGGGAGACACGGCCGGACCGCCGACGGCCGACGCGAGGAGGAGAGCCAGAACGTGGACGCCGAGCTGACCAACCGGAGCCGGGACGCGATCAATGCGGCCAGCAACCGGGCCGTGACCGAGGGGAACGCCGACCTCACCCCCGCCCACCTGCTCCTGGCCCTGCTCCAGGGGCAGGACAACGAGAACATCACCGACCTGCTCGTCGCCGTGGAGGCCGACCTCGCGGCCGTGCGCGCCGGCGCCGAGCGCATCGTCGCCGGGCTGCCCAGCGTGACCGGGTCCACGGTCGCGCCGCCGCAGCCCAGCCGTGAGATGCTCGCGGTGGTCGCCGACGCCCAGGCCCGCGCCAAGGATCTCGGGGACGAGTACCTCTCCACCGAGCACCTGCTCCTCGGCATCGCCGCGAAGGGCGGCGCGGCCGGTGAGGTACTGGAGGGGCAGGGTGCCAGTGCGAAGAAGTTGCAGGAGGCCTTCCGCAAGGCGAGGGGAGGGCGCAGGGTGACCACCGCCGACCCCGAGGGCCAGTACAAGGCCCTGGAGAAGTTCGGCACCGACCTCACCGCGTCCGCCCGGGAGGGCAGGCTCGATCCCGTCATCGGGCGGGACCAGGAGATCCGGCGCGTGGTGCAGGTGCTCAGCCGCCGTACCAAGAACAACCCCGTCCTCATCGGCGAGCCCGGCGTCGGCAAGACCGCCGTCGTCGAGGGGCTCGCCCAGCGGATCGTCAAGGGGGACGTGCCCGAGTCGCTCAAGAACAAGCGGCTGGTCGCGCTGGACCTCGGCGCGATGGTCGCCGGGGCCAAGTACCGGGGTGAGTTCGAGGAGCGGCTGAAGACCGTCCTCGCCGAGATCAAGGACTCCGACGGGCAGATCATCACCTTCATCGACGAGCTGCACACCGTCGTGGGCGCCGGGGCCGGCGGCGACTCCGCCATGGACGCCGGGAACATGCTCAAGCCCATGCTCGCGCGCGGTGAGCTGCGCATGGTGGGGGCGACGACGCTGGACGAGTACCGGGAGCGGATCGAGAAGGACCCGGCGCTGGAGCGACGCTTCCAGCAGGTGCTGGTCGCCGAGCCGACCGTCGAGGACTCCATCGCGATCCTGCGCGGGCTCAAGGGGCGGTACGAGGCACACCACAAGGTGCAGATCGCCGACAGCGCGCTGGTGGCCGCCGCCACGCTGTCCGACCGGTACATCACCTCCCGCTTCCTGCCCGACAAGGCCATCGACCTCGTCGACGAGGCCGCCTCGCGGCTGCGCATGGAGATCGACTCGTCCCCCGTCGAGATCGACGAACTCCAGCGCGCCGTCGACCGGCTGAAGATGGAGGAGCTGGCGATCGGCAAGGAGACCGACGCCGCCTCCCTCGAACGCCTGGAGCGGCTGCGCCGCGACCTCGCCGACAAGGAGGAGGAGCTGCGCGGCCTCACCGCCCGCTGGGAGAAGGAGAAGCAGTCCCTCAACCGGGTCGGTGAGCTGAAGGAGAAGCTCGACGAACTGCGCGGACAGGCCGAGCGGGCCCAGCGCGACGGCGACTTCGACACCGCGTCCAAGCTGCTCTACGGCGAGATCCCGGCCCTGGAGCGTGACCTGGAGGCCGCCTCCGAGGCCGAGGAGGAGGTCGCGAAGGACACCATGGTCAAGGAGGAGGTCGGCGCCGACGACATCGCGGACGTCGTCGCCTCCTGGACCGGCATCCCCGCCGGTCGGCTGCTGGAGGGCGAGACGCAGAAGCTGCTGCGGATGGAGGACGAGCTGGGCAGGCGGCTCATCGGGCAGCGGGAGGCCGTGGAGGCCGTCTCCGACGCCGTGCGCCGCAGCCGCGCCGGGATCGCCGACCCCGACCGGCCCACCGGGTCCTTCCTCTTCCTCGGCCCCACCGGCGTCGGCAAGACCGAGCTGGCCAAGGCGCTCGCCGACTTCCTCTTCGACGACGAGCGGGCCATGGTCCGCATCGACATGTCGGAGTACAGCGAGAAGCACAGCGTCGCCCGGCTGGTCGGAGCCCCACCCGGCTACGTCGGGTACGAGGAGGGCGGCCAGCTCACCGAGGCCGTGCGGCGCCGGCCGTACAGCGTCGTGCTGCTCGACGAGGTGGAGAAGGCGCACCCCGAGGTCTTCGACATCCTGCTCCAGGTGCTGGACGACGGGCGCCTCACCGACGGGCAGGGCCGTACCGTCGACTTCCGCAACACCATCCTCGTCCTCACCTCCAACCTCGGCAGCCAGTACCTGGTCGACCGGACGACCGGCGAGGCGGAGAAGAAGCGGCAGGTCCTGGAGGTGGTCCGGGCGTCCTTCAAGCCGGAGTTCCTCAACCGCCTCGACGACCTCGTGGTCTTCTCGGCACTGGACAAGGAGGAACTGAGCCGGATCGCGCGGCTCCAGATCAACGCCCTGGCCCGCCGCCTCGCCGAGCGCCGCCTCACCCTGGAGGTCACCGACGAGGCCCTGGCCTGGCTGGCTGAGGAGGGCAACGACCCGGCGTACGGCGCCCGCCCGCTGCGCCGCCTCGTGCAGACCGCGATCGGCGACCGGCTCGCCCGGGAGATCCTCTCCGGCGAGATCAAGGACGGCGACACGGTCCGCGTGGACCGCTTCGGCGACGACCTGATCGTGGGGCCGGCGAGCGGGAAGACGCTGTAGAACCGGTGCGGCGGACGGGCCGGCCCGGCCCGTCCGTCCGTCGCACCGGGCCGGGGCCGGCCCGTCATCCCGGCGGGCGGCGGGCCGCCGCGCCTCACGCGGTGAACGGGCTCACGCGGTGAACGGGCTCACGCGGTGAACGGGCTCACGCGGTGAACGGGCTCACGCGGTGAACGCGCCTCACACGGTGAACGGGCTCACGCGGTGAACGCGCCTCACACGGTGAACGCGGAGAACCGCACCAGGGCGGTGCCGGCGTCCTCGTACACCACGCTCACCCGGACGGCGTGGGCGTCCACGCCGTCCGGCAGACCCCGCGTGTAGTCCGGATCCAGACACAGATCCGCGTCGTCGTCCGCGCAGAACTCGGTCTCGGGTCCGGAGGCGTCCGGGTAGGTGTGCGCGAGCCAGTTCTGGACACCCGTGCGCGGCATGCGGAAGGCCGCGCTGTAATGAGTGTCCTGGAAGCTCTGGAGTGTGCACGTGCCGACCGGCCGGGCGCCGTCCGGCAGGGTGGCCCCGCCGAACGCGAGCGCCTCGGAGCAGGGGACGACGCCGGACGCCCGGCCGCCGCCGTCCCGGTCGTCCGACTCGGACAGGACGAGGCCCACGAGAACGACGAGGAACGGAAGCAGGACCAGCGCCGACAGCGTCACGAGCGCCGCGGACAGTCCCCACCCGGTCCGCCCCCGCGGCACCTCCTCGGCGTCTCCGGGCCCCGTCGGCGCGTTCGGTGTCCGTCTCATGCCCCCGCCTCTGTCCGCCGCACGTCCACCCGTCCGGCCGGATCATGTCAGCCCAAGGCTGACAGGCCCCCGGCGGGCTTGCCACGCCCCTCCCCGCATGGGGGAGGATGGCCAGATCCGTACGAAGGGAAATTCACGGTGACCATCGACCCGTCCTCGATTCCGAACTTCGGGGGCAAGCAGCCCGAGCCGCAGCCGCAAGGACCGGCGGGCCCCGTCGTCCCGGATCAGGATCTTGTGAAGCAGCTCCTCGACCAGATGGAGCTGAAGTACGTCGTCGACGACGAGGGTGACCTCGCGGCGCCGTGGGAGCAGTTCCGTACGTACTTCATGTTCCGCGGCGAGGGTGACCAGCAGGTCTTCTCGGTGCGGACGTTCTACGACCGGTCCCACCAGATCGACGAGAAGCCGCAGCTGCTGGAGTCGGTCGACGACTGGAACCGGCGCACCCTGTGGCCCAAGGTGTACTCCCACACCCACGACGACGGCACGGTCCGCCTGATCGGCGAGGCCCAGATGCTGATCGGCATGGGTGTCAGCCTGGAGCACTTCGTCACCTCGACGGTCAGCTGGGTCCGGGCCGCCATCGAGTTCGACCGGTGGCTCGTGGAGCAGCTCGGCCTCGAGCAGGAGGTCAACGAGTCGGAGAAGCCGACGGACGAGGACGGCGAGTAGTCCGTCCCGTACGCGGGTGAGCCCGGCCCCCCGGCATTCCGGGGAGCCGGGCTC
Source organism: Streptomyces sp. WG7 (assembly GCF_049975785.1). Lineage (NCBI taxonomy): Bacteria > Bacillati > Actinomycetota > Actinomycetes > Kitasatosporales > Streptomycetaceae > Streptomyces > Streptomyces sp. WG7. Next base: position 85,053 of record NZ_JBNGGE010000012.1, on the reverse strand, counting down.
CCGTCGTTCCGCCGTGGCTCATCCGGCCAGCGTCTTCAGCCGTCCCACCGCCTCCTCCAGCACCGACGTACGCTTGCAGAACGCGAACCGGACGAAGGGGGCGCCCGCCTCCCGGTGGTCGTAGAAGACCGCGTTGGGGATGGCGACGACGCCGGCGCGTTCCGGCAGGGCACGGCAGAAGGCGAAGCCGTCGCTCTCGCCGAGGGGGCGGATGTCGGTGGTGACGAAGTACGTCCCGGCGGGGCGGTAGACGCCGAAGCCCGCCTCTTCCAGGCCGGTCGCCAGCAGGTCCCGCTTGGCCCGCATGTCCTCGCGGTAGGCGGCGAAGTACGAGTCGGGCAGCGCGAGGGCCTCGGCGACGGCGTACTGGAAGGGTCCGGAGGCCACGTACGTCAGGTACTGCTTGGCCGAGCGGACCGCCGTGACCAGGGCGGGAACGGCGGTGATCCAGCCGACCTTCCAGCCCGTGAACGAGAACGTCTTGCCGGCCGACCCGATGGTCACCGTGCGTTCGCGCATCCCCGGGAAGCTCGCCAGGGGGATGTGCTCGGCCGTGTCGAAGACCAGGTGCTCGTAGACCTCGTCGGTCACCACCAGCAGGTCCCGTTCCACGGCCAGCTCGGCGATCGCGGCCAGTTCGCCGCGGGTCAGGACCGTGCCCGTCGGGTTGTGCGGGGTGTTCAGCAGGAGCAGGCGGGTGCGGTCGGTGACCGCGTCGCGCAGCTCGTCGAGGTCCAGCCGGAAGGCCGCACGCCCGTCCGTGGAGTGCGGGCGCAGGGTCACGGGCACGCGCGTGCCGCCCGCCATCGCGATGCAGGCCGCGTACGAGTCGTAGTACGGCTCCAGCGCGACGACCTCGTCGCCGGGCTCCAGCAGGGCGAGCAGGGAGGCGGCGATGGCCTCCGTGGCACCGGCGGTGACCAGGACCTCGGTGTCCGGGTCGTAGGACAGGCCGTAACGGTGGTGCTGGTGCGCGGCGACGGCGGTACGCAGCTCGGGAACACCGGGGCCCGGCGGGTACTGGTTTCCGCGCCCGTCGCGCAGTGCCCGTACGGCGGCCTCCCGGATCTCCTCGGGACCGTCGGTGTCGGGGAAGCCCTGGCCCAGGTTGATCGCCCCGGTCCGTACGGCCAGGGCGGACATCTCGGCGAAGATCGTCGTTCCGAACTCGGCGAGCCGGCGGTTGAGGACGGGGCGTGCGCTGGAGCTCATGGGGGTCATGGCGGTCATCCTGCGCCGAAGCTCTGGAGTTCCTCAACTCTGCTTTGGGGCGTGGCGGCGAGGGGCATCTCCCGTTCACGCGATGAGCTTCGCCAAGCTTCACCAAGTTCGAGCTTCGCCGAGCCTGATCGGGCTTGACCCAGGTCGCATCGGACCTGGACCAGCTTGCGACGAGCTCCACGTCGAGCTTCATACAGAGACAGAGATACAGAGAGCGGGGCGCCCAACGGGGGGTTGCTTCGGGGGACTCCGGGCGCGAGCCCGGGAAGTGGAAGGAGGGTGACGCCATGGTCATCGGCATCATCCTGATCGTGTTCGCCGCGCTGGTGATCGGCGGGCTGGTGGCCGGGGCGCGGAGCTCCGGCGCGCGGAGCGGTCCGTCCGCGAGCCGGGCACGGGGCCGGCGCTCGGGGTCGTCGGGCGCGGGCGGCGGCAGCAGCAACAGCTGGTGGGCCGGCGGGGGAGACGGCGGTTCGTCCTCCGGCGGCAACGACTCAGGCCACTCCTGCGGAGGCGGCTCGTCCTGCGGAGGCGGGTCGTCGTCCTGCGGGGGAGGGGGCGGCGGCGGATGCGGTGGAGGCAGCTGACACGGGGCAGCTGAGCTCTGGCAGGGGGAACCGCATCCCCGACACGGGGCCCGTTCCTGGGACCGGGCCCCGCGCCCATCACAGGCGCCCACCGGGAAACACACCCGGTGGGCGCTGCCACGCACCGGCGCACGCCTCACGGGCGGGTTGTGCGCCCGGGTTGAACAGTTGAGCTGTGGAGCCCCCTGAGGGATGGAAACGCCACGAAGTTGGGTAAAAACGCTGTGGTGGCGCCACAGTTCATGATTCCCTCTCCATCACCAACGCAGCTCCTCGGACGACCTGTTGACCCCCCTCCTGACCGGCCGACTGGGCTGAGCGGGCCGTATCCCCGGCAGTGCTCGGGATGCGCAGGCCCCACACCTTCCTCTCCTTGTGTGCTTGCGGAGCCGATCCATGCTCACGACCCTGAAAACCGCCTACACCGACACGCGCGCAGCCGATCTCGCCTGGGCCCTGGGGCGCGAGCCGCTGCCCGCGCTCGCCAGTCTTGATCTCGAACTGACTGGCGCCAAAATGCAGTTGAGACTTCTGGGGGCCTCTCACCAAGTCCTGCTCGAGGAGGAGCAGGGCAGCTGTTCGGAGACGGTGGCCTGCATCCCGGGCAGCAGCACCCCTCTTCCGCTGGGCGTCGCCAAGCGGGTGGGCGACTGGGAGTACGAGTTCGCCGCCCGGGTCGAGGTGCTGACGCCGGGTTCCTTCGCCGGACGCGCCCAGGAACTGCTGGCCCTGGTCGCCGACCATCCGCACGGGCTGGCCGGCGTCTTCCCCGGCAGCCCGCACGCCTTCACCGCGCTGCTGGCGCAGCGGCACGAGGGGCAGGTGCACTGGCGGACCTGGCACGCCTACCCGCAGGACGGCCACCTGGTGGCGACGCGGACCCGGGTGGGTGTCCGGGTGCCGACGTCGCAGCTCAGCCCGTCCGGGGTGTGAGCGGGTAGGGGCGGGTGGGCGCGGGCTCGGGCCCGCGCCCGGGCGGGATAAACCTGTGGTGGCCCATGGGAACGTCAGTTTCACACGTGTGGGTGACGAAGTGCAGTGAGAGAGTGACGTAACGTCACTCCGTGATCGAACCGCACGCGCCCGCCCCGCCCGGCTCTCCGCCGTCCTGGGGCGGCCCCGGCGGCCCCGGCGGCCCCGGCGGCTCCTCGGACACCTCCGGCGGGCCCCCGGGCGGTCCCGGGGCGCCGGGCGGTCCCGGGGTGCCGGCGCGGCTGCCCGTCCGGCCGGCCACCGGGCGGTTCCTGGTGCTGGCGGGCGTGTTCGTCTGCGCGGCCTGTGGGCTCGTCTACGAGCTCGAACTCGTCGCTCTCGCCTCGTACCTGATCGGCGACTCGGTCACCCAGGCGTCCGTCGTCCTGTCCGTCATGGTCTTCGCCATGGGCCTCGGCTCGCTCGCCGCCAAACGGCTGCGCCGGTTCGCGGCGGCCGGCTTCGGCGCGGTCGAGGCCGTCCTCGCGCTCGTCGGCGGCTCCAGCGCGATGGTGCTGTATGCCCTCTTCGCCTGGACCGGTGGCTGGGGCGGCCTGTGGGCGGACGGACCGCGTTTCCTCCTGGTCGCCTTCTCGCTCGCCATCGGTGTGCTGATCGGCGCCGAGGTTCCGTTGCTGATGGAGCTGATCCAGCGCGTTCGCCGCCAGGACGCGGGTGGCGCGGTCGCCGACCTGTTCGCCGCGGACTACGTCGGCGCGCTCGTCGGCGGCCTCGCCTTTCCTTTCGTGCTGCTGCCCTTCCTCGGCCAGCTGACCGGCGCGCTGCTCACCGGCATCGTCAACGCGTTCGTCGGCGCCGCCCTGGTCCTCGGCCTGTTCCGGTGGGACATGACCCGCCGGGCCCGCTGGCTGCTGCTGGCCGCCAACGTCGTCGTGCTCGCGCTCCTCGCCGCGGCGACCGTCCTCGCCGACGACTTCGAACGCGCCGCCCGGCACGCCGTGTACGGCCAGGACGTCCGCGTGGCCGTCCAGACCGACGTACAGGAAGTGGTCCTCACCGGCGACGCCGACGGCCGGCCCCTCGACCTGTTCCTGGACGGCCGGCTGCGGGTCAGCGGCAGCGACGAGCGGCGTTACCACGAGGCGCTGGTGCATCCCGCGATGAGCGGCACGCACGCGCGCGTGCTGATCCTCGGCGGCGGTGACGGCCTCGCCGCGCGGGAGGTGCTGCGCCACCCGGACGTGCGCCGCGTCGACGTCGTCGAACTCGACCCCGGGCTGACCCGGCTGGCCCGGCACGACCCGGGCCTGTCCGCGCTGAACGAGCACGCCTACGGTGACCCGCGCGTCCACGTCATCACGGCGGACGCCTTCCGCCGGCTGCGCTCGACGCCCACCGCGATGTACGACGTGGTGATCTCGGACCTGCCCGATCCGGGCATCACGGCCAGCACGAAGCTGTACTCGCAGGAGTTCTACGGCCTGCTCCGGCGGGTGCTCGCCCCTGACGGGCGGCTGGTCGTGCACGCCGGTCCGGTCTCCGCACGCCTCGACGCCTTCTGGACGGTGGACGCCACGCTCCACGCGGCCGGTCTGCGGGCCGTCCCCTACCGCGTCGACGCCCGCGACACGGGCTTCGCACCGGGCCCCGACCGTACGGCCGCCACCTCGCACGCCCCCCGCGAGTGGGGCTTCCTCCTGGCCGCCCGTACGGCCCCCGCTCTGCGCCTCGAGCCGACGGCCCCCCGCCCGCGCACCCTGACGCCCCGGTCCCTGGCCCGGGACGCCCGTGCCGCGTCCCGCACCCGGATCCCCGGCCTGCCGCCGTCGACGCTGGTGCATCCGCGGTACTGAGCGTGCCGGGGCCAGGGACGGGGCTGGGGCCGAGGGCCGGGGCCAGGGACGGGGCTGGGGCCGGGAGTGACGGGCCTCGGGCGGTCGGCGCGAGGCCCGTCACGGGGGCCCACCCGGATTCCGTGGGGCAGCGGGAGCCCCGAGCCCGCCCCCGAGCCCCCTCCCGCAGTACGCGCACACCCGCGTGACCGTCCGTCCTCTTCCTCGGGCACCTCGCCCGTGTACGCCCTGGGAACCGGCCGGCCCGCGCCCCCCGGCACGAGCCCGCCGTCCGCCCCCGGCACGTCCCCGGCCCGCCCCCGTACGAGCCTCGTACGACCCCGTGCGGCGGCCCGGCCCTCTCCCCCCGGGTACGGGACGGACCGCCACACCCCCCTGCGGATCGTTCGCACCGAGAACCTATGGCCGTCCCGTCCGTCCCGGAATCCCGCAGGGGGTGGATACCGGACCCAACCCAGCGTGGTAGGCGCCCGGTTCCTGCAACTTCCGCGGTACGGCGGAAGGATGACGCCGCTGCCGGGCGGGCGGACTTACCCTGCCGCAATGCGCCTGCACCCTCTGGCGGCCGACGGCCTGATCGCCGCGGCGCTGACGACCGTGGCCGTCCTGCTCGGCACCGAGGCCGTCGCCCAGGGGTGGCCGGCGCTGGACCCGCTCGCCTGGACGCTGGTCGCCCTGCTGAACCTCCCGCTCGCGCTGCGCACCCGTGCTCCCGTCACCGTCTGCCTCGCCGTCCACGCCTGCTGGGCGGTCCACATCACCCTCGGCTACTGGCCCGTGGTCGGCTCCTTCGGCCCGATGCTCGCCGTCTACACCGTGGCCTCCCTGTGCCCCACCCGCACCGCCGCCGCCTGCGCCGCCCTGCTCGCCGGTGTCTGGATCTACGCCGGGGTGGTCAGCGACGCCGCCGCGATGGCGTCGGTCGCGGGGCAGGCGTTGGGCTTCCCGCTGGTGCTGTGGCGGTTCGGGTACGTCGCCCGCCGGACCGGCGAGCTCACCCGGCAGCTCCGCGCCGAACAGGCCGACCGGGCCCGGCGCGAGGTGGCCGGGGAACGCGTCCGGATCGCCCGTGAACTGCACGACGTGGTCGCCCACCACATCGCCGTCATCAACGTCCAGGCCGGACTGGCCCGCTTCGTCTTCCACTCCGACGCCCGCACCGCGCGCGATGCCCTGGACACCATCGAGGGGGCCAGCGGTGAGGCCCTCGCCGAACTGCGCCGCATGCTCGGCCTGCTGCGGGCGGACGGGGTGCAGGGCGCGGTCGGCGCCCCCGCTCCCGGCCTCGACCAGCTGGACGAGATGGTCACCCGGGTCCGTACCGGCGGCGTGGGCGTGGAGCTGCGTGTCACCGGCGCACCGCGTCCCGTGCCGCCCGGCGTCCAGCTGTGCGTCTACCGGGTGGTGCAGGAGGCGCTCACCAACGTGCTCAAGCACGCGCCGGGAGCGACCGCCGCCGTCGAACTCGCCTACCGCGCGGGCGAGGTGGTGGTGTCGGTGACCGACGACGGCCGGGGAGAGGGGGCCCGCGAGGGAGGCCGGGAGGGAGGCCGGGAAGGGGTGGATCCGGACACATTCCCCGTGCGCGGTGGCCATGGCTTGATCGGGATGCGGGAGCGGGCCAAGCTCTACGGCGGGACGATCGTCGTCGGCCCGCGCAGCGAGGGGGGATTCGGCGTGCGCCTGACCCTGCCGACGCCGGTACAGACCGCACGCCGGGGAGACGCCGTCAGGGAATGACCGACGCAGAGCATCCGACGGGCCGACCGGGGGACCACCCGACGGGCCCGCCGGGAGACCGCCCGGAGAACCGCCCGACGGACGGGGAGCGGGGCGGTCCGATACGACTGCTCGTCGTCGACGACCAGTTCCTCGTCCGCAGCGGGCTGGCCGCACTGCTGCGCGCCGCCCCGGGCATGGAGGTCGTCGGCGAGGCGGCCGACGGTGCCGAGGCGGTGGTGCTGGCCGGGCGGACCCGGCCGGACGTCGTCCTGATGGACATCCGCATGCCCGGCATGACCGGTATCCAGGCCACCGAGCGGATCCTCGCCGAGGCCGTGGACCCCGCGCCCCGCGTCCTGGTCCTGACCACCTTCGACCTCGACGAGTACGTCTACGGCGCCCTGCGCGCCGGTGCCTCCGGCTTCCTCCTCAAGGACGCCGGCCCCGAACGGCTGCTGGCCGCGGTCACCGCGGTGCACGGCGGTGACGCGCTGTTCGCCCCCGCGGTCACCCGGCGCCTGGTGGAGGCGTTCACGCGGATGTCGGACACGAGGCGGCCCGGCCCGTCGGACGCCGGCGCGCCGCCCGGGCTGACGACGCTGACCACCCGCGAGGCCGAGGTCCTGAAACTGGTGGCCCGCGGCCTGAGCAACGCGGAGGCCGCCGACCGCCTGTTCATCAGCGAGGCCACGGTGAAGACCCACCTCAACCGCACGATGACCAAGCTGGGCCTGACCAGCAGGGCGCAGGCGGTGGTGGTGGCGTACGAGACGGGACTGGTGAGGCCCGGAGGCACGGGGGGCGGGGGAGGCCTCGGGTGAGTTTGCGCAGCCGGGGGGTGTATCGGGCGCCTGCTGGGTAGGCTGCGCTGACATGGAGCATGAGGTGTTCGTTCCGGTTCCGGCCGAGCGGCTCAGGGACGTGCTGGCCGACCCGGCCCGGGTCGCCCGGGCGGTTCCGGGGCTCCAGCAGGACGCCGGTGCCGAGCCCGTCGCGGGACGGCTGAAGGTGCGCGTCGGCAGTCACTCCATCACCTATCGGGGCTCCCTGCGCCTGTCCGTTCGGGAGGACGGGTCGTACGCCGTCGAGGGCGGCGCCACCGAGTCGCGCGGCACGGGCACGGTCACGCTCGCGCTCACCCTGCGGGTGCGGGACGCCGACGGCGGCTCCACCCTGGCCTGCACCGGGACGGCCACCGCGGACGGCCGCGTCACGGAGCTGCCGCGGGAGTCGGTGGCGTCGGCGGCGGCCCGGCTGCTGACCCGGTTCGCGGAGAACCTGGGTACGGCGGCGGAGGAGGGGGCGAAGGAACGGCCTGCCGCGGAGGCGGAGCCGCGGCACACCTCCGTCCTCGACACCGAGGTCTCCCCGCCGACCCTCGCGGACGCGGGCCCGGGCGAAGTCGTCGGGGACGTCGAGGGCGTCGAGAACGAGCCGGACGTCCCGGAAGCCCCGTCGGCCCCCGCCGCGCCCGAAACCCCCGCCACGCCTGAAACCCCCGCCGCGCCTGAAACCCCCGCGACGCCCGAGCCCCCTGCCGGCCCCAAGATCCCTGCCGTGCCCGAAACGCCCGCCGCTCCTGAGTCCCCTGCCGCGCCCGAGCCCCCTGCCGCTCCTGAGCCCCCTACCGCGCCCGAGCCCCCTGCCGCGCCCGAGCCCCCTGCCGCGCCCGAGCCCCCCGCAGAGGCCGCGCACGCGCGCCGCACGATGATCGGCCGCAGCGCCGAGGAGGTGGACCACGCCCCGCCGCGCGGCCGGTACGCCCCCGTTCCCGCACCCCAGGCGAGCGCGGCCGGTGCTCCCCTGCGCTGGGCCGTCCCCGCGGCGGCACTGGTCGTGGCGTCGGCGATCGTGGTGGGCCGCGTGCTGCGCAGGCGCCGCTGAACCGCCGCGGCCCGGCCGCCGGGCTCCGCCGCGCCGGACGTACTGGGGGATCCCTTGATCGCCCCAGTAGGGTCGTGGCGTGAGCAACGAACCCATCACGCTGACCGCGGGTGACGCGGAGGCGACCGTGCTGCCGGGCAACGGCGGCCGGATCGGCGGGCTGCGCGTCGGCGGCACGGAACTGCTCCGTCAGGGCGAGCGCTACGGCTGCTTCCCGATGGTCCCCTGGTGCGGCCGGATCCGCGAGGGCCGCTTCCGGGACGGCGCGGCCGTCCACCGGATGCCGCTGAACTCCCCGCCGCACGCCATCCACGGCACCGCCCGCGACGCCGCCTGGCGCACCGCCCGTGTCACCGGGAACGAGGCCGTCATCACGTACGACCTCACCGACCCCTGGCCCTACTCCGGCCGCGTCACCCAGGTGATCGCCCTCGCCGGGGACGCGCTGACGCTGACGATGTCCGTGGAGACGTACGAGTCGTCCTTCCCGGCGCAGATCGGCTGGCACCCGTGGTTCAACCGGACCCTCGACGGCGCGGACGTGGCGATCGCCTTCGATCCCGCCTGGCAGGAGGAACGCGGCGACGACCACCTGCCCACCGGCAACCGCGTCGACCCGAAGCCGGGCCCGTGGGACGACTGCTTCGGCATGCCGGACGGCGTCGACGTCACCCTCACCTGGCCGGAGCGGCTGGAACTGAAGGTGACCAGTCCGGAGCAGTGGGCCGTGGTGTACGACGAGCAGGAGGCCGCCGTCTGCGTGGAGCCGCAGACCGGTCCGCCCAACGGCCTGAACACCCTCCCGCGCCTGGTCACACCCCTGGAGCCGCTGGAGGCCACGACCACCTGGAGCTGGACCCGGCTCTAAGCTGGACGGCATGACGGACGTCAACGAAGCAACGCCGCCAGGCACACGCGGCGCGCTGCTGCAGCAGATCAAGGACAAGGCCGTGGTGCACGGCAAGGTGACCCTCTCCTCGGGTCTTGAGGCCGACTACTACGTCGACCTGCGCCGCATCACCCTGGACGGTGAGGCCGCCCCGCTGGTCGGACAGGTGCTGCTGGACCTGACCGCCGACCTGGACTTCGACGCGGTGGGCGGGCTGACCATGGGCGCCGACCCGGTCGCCGCGGCCATGCTGCACGCCGCCGCCGCCCGCGGGAAGCGCCTGGACGCGTTCGTCGTCCGCAAGGCCGCCAAGGCGCACGGGCTGCAGCGTCGCGTCGAGGGCCCGGACATCAAGGGCCGCCGCGTGCTGGTCGTCGAGGACACCTCCACCACCGGCGGTTCCCCGCTCACCGCGGTCGAGGCCGTGCGCGAGGCGGGTGCCGAGGTCGTGGCCGTGGCGACGATCGTCGACCGGGCGACGGGTGCCGCGGAGAAGATCCAGGACGGCGCGGGGGTGCCCTACCTGTACGCGTACGACAAGGACGAGCTGGGCCTGGACTGATGTCCGCCGGGCGGAGGCGGGGCCGAGGTCCACTCGGAGTATCCCGCTTCGTCTGGAAGGATGGGGCCGACGATGACGTCGCCCCCCAGGTCTAGGTCAGGGCCATAAGCACGTTTCACGCCCACCCGCACATACAAGGAGCGGACAGATGCCCATCGCAACTCCCGAGGTCTACAACGAGATGCTGGACCGGGCGAAGGCAGGAAAGTTCGCCTACCCGGCCATCAACGTGACCTCTTCCCAGACGCTGCACGCGGCCCTGCGCGGTTTCGCGGAGGCGGAGAGCGACGGCATCGTCCAGATCTCCACCGGCGGCGCCGAGTTCCTGGGCGGCCAGCACAGCAAGGACATGGTGACGGGCGCCGTGGCCCTCGCCGAGTTCGCGCACATCGTGGCCGAGAAGTACGACGTCACCGTCGCCCTGCACACGGACCACTGCCCGAAGGACAAGCTCGACGGCTACGTCCGTCCGCTGCTGGCGGTCTCCGAGGAGCGCGTCAAGGCCGGCCGCAACCCGCTGTTCCAGTCCCACATGTGGGACGGCTCGGCGGAGACGCTGGCCGACAACCTCTCCATCGCCCAGGAGCTGCTGGAGCGCGCCCGCGCCGCGAAGATCATCCTCGAGGTCGAGATCACCCCGACGGGCGGCGAGGAGGACGGCGTCTCCCACGAGATCAACGACTCCCTCTACACGACGGTCGACGACGCGGTCCGCACCGTCGAGGCCCTGGGCCTGGGCGAGAAGGGCCGCTACCTGCTCGCCGCGTCCTTCGGCAACGTGCACGGCGTGTACAAGCCGGGCAACGTCGTGCTCCGCCCCGAGCTGCTCAAGGAGCTGAACGAGGGCATCGCCGGGAAGTACGGTCAGCCGGCCGGCAGCAAGCCGTTCGACTTCGTCTTCCACGGCGGCTCCGGCTCCTCCGCGGAGGAGATCGCGACCGCGCTGGAGAACGGCGTGGTCAAGATGAACATCGACACGGACACCCAGTACGCCTTCACGCGTCCGGTCGTCGACCACATGTTCAGCAACTACGCCGGCGTCCTGAAGGTCGACGGCGAGGTCGGCAACAAGAAGACCTACGACCCGCGCACCTGGGGCAAGCTGGCCGAGGCCGGCATGGCCGCGCGCGTCGTCGAGGCCTGTGGCCACCTGCGCTCGGCGGGCCAGAAGATCAAGTAGCGGCCGTCGCACGCCGCCCACGAAGGGCCCGGTACCGGCGGGATCGCCCCGCCGGTGCCGGGCCCTCGTACGTATGCCGGCGGCATGGCGCAGACTTGTGCCCATGGCCATTCACGAGAACCTCCTCGGGGGACCGCCCCCGACCCACCTCCCCGACGACCCCGGGCCGCGCGAGCTGCTGGCGGGAGGGACCTCTCCCGCCGACGTCGCCGCCAAGTACCCGACGTCCTCGCTGGCCTGGGCGCAGCTGGCCGACGAGGCGTTCGAGCGGGGCGGCGTCGTGGAGTCGTACGCGTACGCCCGTACCGGCTACCACCGCGGCCTGGACGCCCTGCGCCGCAGCGGCTGGAAGGGCCACGGTCCGGTGCCCTGGGAGCACGAGCCGAACCGCGGCTTCCTGCGCGCCCTGCACGCCCTCGCCCGCGCCGCCCAGGCGATCGGCGAGAAGGAGGAGTACGAGCGCTGCAGCCAGTTCCTGAAGGACTCCTCGCCGTCGGCGGCCGAGGTGCTGGGCTGAACCCGGATCCGGTCGTGTCCCGGCCCGCCTGCCGTGCGCAGGCGGGCCTTGCGGTTTGCTGCGACGATTGCGGAGGATGACGTTGGGGACCGGGGCCCCGTGTCGGTAACGGCAGGGCGGACCGCTACCCGAAGTGCACTCAGGAGACAGCGATGTCCCACGACGCCCCGAATCTCGATTTCGAGGGCAGCACGCCGTACGAGGACTATGTCAAGGCGGACGTGCTCACCCATCTCCAGCACCCCCTCTCCGACGATCCCGGAGAGATGGTCTTCCTGGTCACGACCCAGGTCATGGAGCTGTGGTTCACCGTCATCGTCCACGAGTGGGAGACCGCCGCCCGCGCTCTGCGCGAGGACCGGATCCAGGTGGCGACCGACGCGCTGAAGCGCTCGGTGCGGGAGCTGGAGGCGCTGAACGCCTCCTGGACGCCGCTGGGGCAGCTCACCCCGGCCCAGTTCAACTCGTACCGGAGTGCCCTCGGCGAGGGTTCCGGCTTCCAGTCGGCCATGTACCGCCGCCTGGAGTTCCTGCTCGGCGACAAGTCCGCGTCCATGCTCGTCCCGCACCGAGGCGCCCCGCGGGTCCACGCGGAGCTGGAGAAGGCGCTGCACGAGCCGAGCCTGTACGACGAGGTGGTCCGGCTGCTCGCCCGGCGCGGGTACGACATTCCGGACGCCGTGCTCCAGCGTGACCTGACCCGGAAGTACGAGGCGGCGCCCGAGGTCGAGGCCGCCTGGACGGCCGTGTACGCGGGCGACCAGAACGGCGAGCTGGCCCGCCTCGGCGAGGCGCTCACCGACGTCGCGGAGCTGGTGTGGCGCTGGCGCAACGACCACCTGGTCGCCACCCGCCGCGCGATGGGCTCCAAGACCGGCACGGGCGGCTCCGCCGGGGTGGCCTGGCTGGAGAAGCGGGCCCGCAACAACGTGTTCCCCGAACTGTGGACCGCGCGGTCGTATGTCTGAACCGACCGAACAGGCTGGAGTGTGTGACGTGTCCGAACTCAAGGACGAGGCCGGGAAGCTGGACGCCGCCGACGAGCTGGCGGCGCTGCGCGAGCGGTTCGTGCTCGACGACGTGACGTACCTGGACGGCAACTCGCTCGGTGCCCTCCCGGCCGGGGTCCCCGCGCGCGTGGCGGACGTCGTACGCCGTCAGTGGGGCGAGCTGCGCATCCGGTCCTGGGAGGAGAGCGGCTGGTGGACCGCGCCCGAACGGATCGGCGACCGGATCGCCCCGCTGGTCGGGGCGGCGGCCGGGCAGATCGTGGTGGGCGACTCCACCAGCGTCAACGTCTTCAAGGCACTCGTCGCCGCCGTACGCATGGCGGGCGAGGACGGTACGGGCCGGGACGAGATCCTTGTCGACGCCACCACCTTCCCCGCGGACGGGTACATCGCCGAGTCGGCGGCCCGGATGACGGGCTGCGCCCTGCGTCCGGTGACGCCGGCCGAGGTGCCGTCGGCGCTCGGCGACCGCACCGCCGCCGTCCTGCTCAACCACGTCGACTACCGCACGGGCCGGCTGCACGACCTGCCCGCGCTCACGGCCGCGGTGCACGAGGCGGGGGCGTACGTCGTCTGGGACCTGTGCCACAGCGCGGGCGCACTGCCGGTCGGGCTCGACGAGTACGGCGTCGACCTGGCGGTCGGCTGCACGTACAAGTACCTCAACGGCGGCCCCGGTTCGCCCGCGTACCTGTATGTGCGTCACGGCCTCCAGGACCGTTTCGACTCCCCGCTGCCGGGCTGGAACTCGCACGCCGAGCCCTTCGGCATGCGGCCCGGGTACATCCCTGCGGCAGGTGCGTCGCGCGGCCGGGTCGGCACACCGGACATCCTCTCCCTGCTCGCCCTGGAGGCGGCCCTCCAGGTGTGGGACGGGGTGTCGGTGGAGGCGGTGCGGGCCAAGTCCCTGGCGCTGACCGACTTCTTCCTGCGCTGCGTCGGGGAGTACGTCCTGGACGGCCGGGTGGAGTCCCTGACTCCGGCGGCACACGCCGAGCGGGGCAGCCAGGTCGCACTGCGCTGTGACGACGCCGGTGACGTCATGAAGCGGCTGATCGAACGCGGTGTGGTCGGGGACTTCCGCGCCCCGGATGTCCTGCGCTTCGGCTTCACCCCCCTGTACGTCGGCTTCGCGGACGTGGAGCGGGCGGCGCGGGTGCTGGCGGAGACGCTGGTGTGACGAGCGGGTGGGGACCGGGCGGGAAGCCCGGTCCTCACCCAGCGTCACATCCCCATGTCGGCGCACGTCACCGGCCTGATACCGTCCCGCCAACGGCCGATTCCATTCCCCGGTCAGCCAACATCGTTTCGCCGCTGAGAGGTTGAGCATGCCGGATGCCGCCGCAGAACCGGGCACCGCTGCCGCGAGGGACGCCGCGGAGGAGAAGTCGGCCTTTTCGCACCCGGCGGTCGACCCCGACAGCACCGCTGTGTACGGCGACCATCCCGACCAGCTGATCGACTTCTACGTGCCGCGTGGCGCGGAGGGCGCGGGTGGTGCCGCTCCCGTCGTGGTGGTGCTGCACGGAGGTTCGTGGCGGGCGCCGTACGACCGTCGCCACGTCAGCCCGTTCGCCGATTTCCTGGCCCGTCGGGGTCTCGCCGTCGCCAGCGTGGAGTACCGGCGTGGTGCGGAGGGCGGGGGCGAGGACGGGAGTGAGGCCGGGGGCGGCCCCGTCGCGGGGCGCTGGCCCGACACCTTCGACGACGTGGCCGCCGCGCTGGACGCGCTGCCGGCGCTGGTGCGGCAGCATCTCCCGCAGGCCGACGGGCGCCGTGTCGTGCTCACCGGCCACTCGGCCGGCGGCCACCTCGCCCTGTGGGCGGCGGGCCGGCACCTGCTGCCCGCCGACGCCCCCTGGCGCACCGACCGCCCGGCACCTCTGCGCGGTGTGGTGGCCCTCGCGCCGATCGCCGACTTCGAGGTCGCCGGCAAGCTCGACGTGTGTGGTGGCGCGGCGCTTCAACTCCTCGGCGGGGAGGAGCTGTTCGCCGAGCGCAGGCCCTACGCCGACCCGGCCCTGCTGCTGCCGACCGGCATCGCGACGACTCTCGTCCAGGGCCGTGCCGACGTGGACGTTCCGCAGGCGGTCGCCGAGGCGTACGCCGACGCGGCGGCGAGGGCCGGGGAGGTGGTGGGCGTGACACTGCTGGAGGACGTCGGGCACTATCCGCTGATCGACCCGGCGGCGGACGCGTGTGCGGTGGTGGCGGAGGAGATCGCGCAGCTGGCTTGGTGAGCCTGGCCGGGGGGGGAGGGTGAGGCACGAAAAGCGTGAACTTTTCGCTGGAAAAGTTCACGGCCCGCTCAGATGAGTGTGTCGGTATCGTCGGCGCGGCCTCGAGCCCTGGCCCGTACCCGTAGTACCTGAGAGCTACCCCGCAGGTGAGTTCTCTGGCGGGACGCGGTTTACCCGGTGCAATTCATAACTTCCCTTACAGACAAGCCCGATGGACGGGCGGTCTGGAGGGAGAGGCCATGGGGCCCGGGACGGCGGTACGTTGGCGGCGGTGCGTGAGCAGATGGCGCCGTGCCACCCTCGCCGCGCTCATCTGCGGTGCGGTGGTCCTCCCCCTCTCCGGTGCCGCGCGCCCCGAGATCCCCGCTCCGGCCCCCGCCGTTCTCGCCGCCCCGACGTCCGACACGCTGGACGAGGCGTACGCCGCCAACCGGGCCAACGCCGCCGAGGCGTCCCGGATGGCCGCCGACCACGGCGACCGGCACCGCGCAGCGGCGGACCGCTCGATGGCGGACCCGTCCCGGCGCCTGCTCGCCTTCGACGGCCAGGGTGCCGGACGGGCCACGGAGGTCTTCGGAGACCTGGCCCACGCCGACCACGTCGCCGTCCTCGTCCCCGGCTCCGACACGAGCCTCGACACGTACGACCGGTTCCGTGCCGCCGCGCTCGCCCTGCACCGGCAGCTCGCCGCCGAGGCGCCCGAGGGGACCCGCACGGCGGTCGTGGCCTGGCTGGGCTACGAGACGCCGGGCACCGTCAGCACCGCGGTCGCCACCACCGGCCGCGCCGACCGGGCCGCCCCGAAGCTCCGCTCCCTGGTCGACGACCTGCGGGGCATCACAGGCGCCGACACCTCCCTCACCCTCCTCTGCCATTCCTACGGCTCGGTCGTCTGCGCCCGCGCCGCCGACGGCCTGGACGTCGCCGACATAGCCCTGGTCGGCAGCCCCGGCACCGGTGCCGACTCCGCCGCGGGCCTGCACACGAGCGCCCGGATCTGGGCGGCGCGGGGCACCGACGACTGGGTGGAGCACGTGCCGCACCTCAGCGCCGGCCTCTTCGGCACCACCGTCGGCTTCGGCACCGATCCGCTCTCCCCGGACTTCGGTGCCCGGGTCTTCGCGGCCGGCGACGGCGGCCACAGCGACTACTTCGACACCGGATCCGTCTCCCTGACGAACCTGGCCCGGATCGTCCTGGGCGAGACCGCGGAGGTGACCCATGACTGATGCGACGCGACGGACACCACCGAGTCCTGCGCACGGCGCGCCGAACCGGTGGCGCGGTGCCGCCGACCGGCGGGGGCTACGCCGTGCCGCCCTCGGGCAGGGGCTGCGCCGCACCGCACCCGGGCAGGCTCTGAGCCGTGCCGCCCCCGTGCGGAGGCTGCGCCGCGCCGCCGTCCGGATCGACTCCGCCACCCCGGTGGACCGGGACCGGGCCGTCGACGCCCTGCGGGCCTTCGCCATCCTCGGCGTGGTCCTCGGCCACTGGCTGGTGACGGCCCTGGTCGCCGACGGCAACAGCCTGCGCGCGGCCAGCCCGCTGCAGGACATGCCCTGGCTGTCCCCGATCTCCTGGGTCTTCCAGACCCTGGCCGTGTTCTTCCTGGTAGGCGGCCATGTGGCCACCCGGGGTTACGCGTCGGCCCGGTCCCGCGGCACCTCCTACGGCGGGTGGCTGTCCGCCCGGTTGTCCCGGCTGTTCCGCCCGGTCGCGGCCGTCCTCGGCCTGTGGATGGTGGCGGCGGTGCTGCTGCTCCTGACGGGCGCGGAGTTCGTGACGGTCCACACCCTGGTGAAGCTGGCCCTGTCCCCGCTGTGGTTCCTCCTCGTCTTCGCCGCGCTGACCGCGGCGACGCCGCTCCTGCCCCGGCTGCACCCGCTGTGGCCGCTGGTCGTCGTCCTCCATGTGGACCTGCTGCGCTTCGGGTTCGGAGCCCCCGCCTGGCTCGGCTGGATCAACCTCGCCGCCGGCTGGCTGGTCCCCTACACCCTCGGCGCCGCCTGGACCCGCGGCGAACTGGACCACCACCGCGCAGGCCGGGTCCTGCTCACCGGCGGTGCGGCGGCGACCGCGGCCCTCGTCGCCTGGGCGGGCTATCCGGCGTCGATGGTCGGCGTCCCCGGTGCCGGGATATCGAACCTCAACCCGCCGACGCTGGCCGCGGTCACCTTCGGCCTGGCGCAGTGCGGCCTCGCGCTGCTGCTGCGCGAGCCGCTGCGCCGCGCGATGCGGCGGCCCGTGGCATGGGCGGTGGTCGCGCTGGTCAACCTCTCCGCGATGACGATCTTCCTGTGGCACCAGACCGCGCTGATGGCGACCACGGCCACCGGCCTCCTCACAGGCCGTCTGCCTGGTCTGCACACGCTCCCCGACGGCCTGGGCTGGGTCGCGGCGCGGCTCGCCTGGCTCCCGGTGTTCGCGCTGGCCCTGGCAGGCTGCTGGGCCGCCTTTCGCTCCTTCGAGCGCGGCGGCGGCCGGCGCCGCTCCCGGGTCGTCCGGACGCATCGTCCGCGGCGCCGGACGGGGGCGGCGGGCGCGCGTCATGTCTAGGGTGGTCCGTGTGATGCGACGGGGGATCCGGCAGATGACCACGGGCGGTCGGATCGGACGCATGCTGCGCGTGCTGCACGACGACCTGTGGACCTGGCGGGCGGACCCGCTGCCGCCGTCGGTGTGGCTGCTCTGGTTCCCGCACGGGGTCGTCTGCCTGGCCGCCCTCGGCGTGCTGCTCGGTGACGCGGCCCAGCTCAACGACAACGGCGGGATCGAACCCGAGTTCGCCTTCCTGGTCGCCCTCGGCCAGGCCGGCGCGATGGTGTTCGCACTGTGGCGGCCGGTCCCGGCGTGGTGGCTGTCGATGGCGGCCATGCTCGTGGGGGCCTTCGCCGTGCGGGCCGAGATGGTCGCCGATGGCGGCCCGTTCACCCGGCCAGGGCCGGGTGTATTCGTCCCGGGCGGCGAGAAGTTCACCTGGCCCTGGACGGCCGCCGGGATCATCGCGCACCTGTTCGTCCTGTTGCTGCTCGCCCTGCGGGTCCGTACCCGGGTGTCCGTGGAGGCGCTGGCCCTGACCGCGCTCGCCACCTACATCGTGCAGGGCATGGTGGGCGCGCTGGACTACCAGCCGACCGGCCAGCTCGCCGTCATCCTGTTTGCGGTCGTCGTGGTGCTGGGCACCGCCCTGCGCGGACGCCGCGAGGCCCGCACGGAACTCGCGCAGCAGACCTCGCTGACCGCCGAGGAGAGAGCCCGGCGCACCCTGCTGGAGGAGCGCGGGCGCATCGCCCGCGAGCTGCACGACGTGGTCGCCCACCACATGTCGGTGATCTCCATCCAGGCACAGGTCGCCCCCCTCCTCGTCGAGAACCCGCCGGACGAGCTGAAGGAAAACCTCGCGGGCATCCGGCAGAACGCGCTGGAGGCCCTCACCGAGCTCCGCCGGGTGCTGGGTGTGCTGCGTTCCGAGCACCCCGACGCGCTGGAGACGCCCGACGGGGGCGACGCCGCCCCGCACGCCCCGCAGCCCACCCTCGACCGGCTCGACGCGCTGGTGGAGAACATCCGGGCCGCCGGGCTGACCGTCACCACCGAGACGAGCGGGACGCGCAGGCCCCTGCCGCCCGGTGTGGAGCTTTCGGCGTACAGGATCGTGCAGGAGGCCCTGAGCAACGTCCTGCGGCACGCGCCGGGCGCGACCGCCCGGGTCCACCTCACGCACCTTCCCATCGGGCTGCGCGTGGACGTCTCCAACACGCGGCCGAAGCGGGCCCCGGCGCCGTCGGACGGTGCGGGGCACGGCCTGCTCGGCATGCGGGAGCGGGTGGCGATGCTCGACGGCACCCTGACGGCGCAGCCACTGCCGGACGGCGGCTACCAGGTGGCCGCGTTCCTGCCGGCCGACGGCCCCGGCCGTCCTGTCCACGACTCCGCCCCTGATTCCGCTCCCGATTCCTCCGCTCCTGATTCCTCCGCTCCTGATTCCTCCGCTCCCGACTCCACCGAGGACGACACCCGATGACGACCAGCAGCAACGGCCGCGTGATCCGCGTGCTGATCGCCGACGACCAGCAGATGGTCCGGCAGGGTTTCACCGTGCTGCTCAACACCCAGCCCGACATCGAGGTGATCGGGCAGGCGGTGGACGGCCTGGACGCCGTGGCCAAGGTCGCCGAGCTGGCCCCGGACGTCGTCCTGATGGACATCCGCATGCCCGAGCTGGGCGGCATCGACGCCACCCGCCACATCACCGGGGAGACCCCGGACATCAGAGTGCTGGTGCTGACCACCTTCGACCTCGACGAGTACGTGTACGAGGCGCTGCGGGCCGGCGCGTCCGGGTTCCTGCTGAAGGACGCCTCCGCCGACCAGCTCGCCGAGGCGGTCCGGGTCGTGGCGGCCGGGGACGCGCTGCTCGCGCCGGGCATCACCCGGCGGCTGATCGCCGAGTTCTCCCGGCTGGACGACCGGCCGCGCGCCCCGCTGAAGACCCGCGTCGGCGATCTGACCGAGCGGGAGACCGAGGTGCTCGCCCTGATCGCGCAGGGCCTGTCGAACGCGGAGATCGCCCAGCGGCTGGTCGTCGCCGAGCAGACGGTGAAGACGCACGTCGGCCGGATCCTGGTGAAGCTGGGGCTCAGGGACCGGACGCAGGCGGCGGTGTTCGCGTACGAGTCGGGGCTGGTGCGGCCCTCCGGGTACTGAGCGGGCCGGGCCCGTAGTACCTGAGACGGATACCGAAGAACCCCTCTCGCTGGTGACGACCGCGACCCCCGGCGACGCCTACCGTTGCGAACGTGACCGAGACGACACAGACGCTGACCGCCCCTTCCGGGGGCGGCGAGCGCAGCCCCGAGTTCCGGCTGGCCATGGATGCCCTGAGCGGACTGCGCCAGGACCTGTTCCACGACGCCTTCGCCTGCCGTCCGCTGCCGCTCGTGGCGACGGACGGCCCGCTGACCCGCCGGCTCTCCGGCAAGCCGCAGTGGTACGCCGCCCGCCTGCCGCACGCGGTGGTGGTGGCCCTCGCCGTGATCGCGTTGCTCGGCGGTTGCTTCGCCAGCACCATGGACGGGCCGATGGCTCTGCTGACCGGGCTGGTGTGCGCGGCACCGGTGCTGGCCACGCTGGTCCGGCCGGTCGGCGCCTTCTGGATGTCGATGCTGGCGACACCGGTGGTCGCGCTGCTCGACGGCAGCCTGGGCGAGTGGCCGTGGCAGCCCGGCGTCTTCATCTGCCACCTGGCGGTGCTGGTGGTCGTGGCGATACGCACCCGGCCCCGCACGGCCGCGTGGATGTGGGTCCTCACCGCCGCCTACGCCTTCCTCGTGGAGACCGTACTCGGCGACGGTGAGTACAGCACCTCCGCGCCCATGCTGCTGCTTTCCGCCCTGGCCCTGCTGATGGTCGCCGTCCGGCACGTCCGCCGCGAGGCGCGGCAGGAGGTCACCGCCCAGCAGACGGTCACCGCGCACGAGCGGTCCCGGCGCACCCTGCTGGAGGAGCGCACCACCATCGCCCGCGAGCTGCACGACGTGGTCGCCCACCACATGTCGGTGGTCGCCATCCAGGCGGAGGCGGCGCCCTACCGGGTGGAGAATCCGCCGGAGGAGCTGGAGCGCGCCTTCGCCACCATCCGGGAGAACGCGGTGGCGGCACTGACCGAGCTGCGCCGCGTGCTCGGAGTCGTCCGCGCCGAGGACTACGAGGCCCCGGACGCCCCGCAGCCCACCCTCGCCGACCTGGACGCCCTGCTCACCAACGTGCGCGATGCCGGCCTGAGCGTGGAGAAGGCGGCGACCGGCGCGGTGCGCGAGCTGCCGCCCGGCGTGGAGCTGTCGGCGTACCGGATCGTGCAGGAGGCGCTGAGCAACTCCTTGCGGCACGCGCCGGGCGCGACCGCCCGCGTCGAGGTCTCCTACGTGCTGGGCGGCCTCGGCCTGCGGATCGTCAACGGCCCGATCCCGGAACTCTCCTTGGTGAAGCCCTCGCCCGGCGCGGGCCACGGCATCACCGGCATGCGCGAGCGCGTCTCGATGCTGAACGGCGAGATGACGGCGGGCCCCACCGACGACGGGGGTTACGAGGTGGTGGTGTTCCTGCCGGTCACCGCGCAGACCGAAGGTGAAGCATGACGATCCGCGTACTGATCGCCGACGATCAGATGATGGTGCGCGAGGGCTTCTCGGTCCTGCTGAACGCGATGCCGGGCATCGAGGTCGCCGGCGAGGCGGTCAACGGCCGGGAGGCGGTGGCGAAGGTCCGCGAGCTGGCCCCCGACGTCGTCCTGATGGACATCCGCATGCCGGAGCTGAACGGCATCGAGGCGACGCGGGAGATCGTCGCGGCGGACGCCGCGGCGAAGGTCCTCGTCCTCACCACCTTCGACCTCGACGAGTACGTGTACCAGGCGCTGCGCGCGGGCGCTTCCGGCTTCCTCCTCAAGGACGCCTCGGCGCGCCAACTGGCCGACGGCGTCCGGGTGGTGGCAGCCGGTGAGGCCCTCCTCGCCCCCTCGGTCACCAAGCGCCTGATCACCGAGTTCTCGAAGCTGTCCGACGGCCCGCGCCCGATGTCCTCGGCGCAGGGGGCGTACGGCGACCTGACCGAGCGGGAGACGGAGGTGCTGGTCCTGATCGCGCAGGGCCTGTCCAACTCGGAGATCGCCGAGCGCCTGGTGGTCGCCGAGTCGACGATCAAGACACACGTCAGCCGGGTCCTGGTGAAGCTGGGCCTCAGGGACCGCACCCAGGCGGCGGTCTTCGCCTACGAGGCGCGGCTGGTGACGCCGGGCTGACCGGCACCGAACACCTGCGTCGGGATTGCCGCCCTCCCCACCTGCATGGCCATGCGCGACTCCAGGGCCCCCACTCGCGCCTCCCCCTCCGTCCCCGCCCTCTCCTTCGCGGCGGTCTCCGCCGCGGGGTGTGGGGCGATGGGCCCCGCGGCGGACAGCGCGGCGGACAGCGGTGGTCAGTGGTTGCGTGCCGCCGCCTTCAAGGTGTGCCGCAGGGCGTGGAAGGCGGGCTTGCGGCGGAAGTCGTGGGTCATGACCGTCGCGGACCCCTCGCCCTCGAAGAACACCGGCACCCATGAGTACTTGTCGGTGAAGCCCCAGATGGTGAACGAGTTGCAGTCCTCGACGGCCAGGCAGGCCGACAGTGCCCGCTGGTAGTAGTCGGCCTGCTGCTTCTGCTGCGCGGCGGTCGGCACACCGCCGGCCGGCAGGTCCATCCGTACGTCCAGCTCGGTGACGGCGGTTTCCAGGCCCAGCGCGTCGAAGCGCTTCAGGTTGGTCTCCAGGTCCCCCGGGAAGCCGTACCGCGTGCTCAGGTGCGCCTGTACGGAGAAGCCGTGCACCGGCACGCCCTGCTGGAGCAGGTCCTGGGTGAGGGCGTAGTAGGCGCCGCTCTTGGCGTTGACGCTCTCGACGCCGTAGTCGTTGAAGAACAGCTTCGCCTTCGGGTCGGCCTCGTGCGCCCAGCGGAAGGCGTCCGCGACGATGCCGGGGCCGAGCTCGCGGATCCAGATGTTGTCCTGCGTGCGGAGCCTGCCCTGGTCGTCGAAGATCTCGTTCGCGACGTCCCACTGCTGGATCCGGCCGGCGTACCGGCCGACGACGGTGGTGATGTGCTCGCGCAGGATCGCGCGCAGCTCCTCGTCGGAGAAGTCGCCCTGCTCCAGCCACTGCGGGTTCTGGCTGTGCCACAGCAGCGTGTGACCGCGTACGACCTGATCGTGGCGTTCGGCGAACTCGACGATGGCGTCCGCCGCCGCGAAGTCGTACCGGTCGCGCTCCGGGTGGAGGAACTCCCACTTCATCTGGTTCTCGGGGGAGACCGAGCTGAACTGGCGCGCGAGGATCTTCCGGTACTTCTTGTCCGAGGTGAACGGGTCCGGGTAGTCCTGCTCCAGGTGGTGGCCGCCGCCCGCCACGGCGGTGCCCACGTAGAAGCCGTCGGGGGCGGCCTCGCGCAGTCGGTCGAACTTGGCGTGGGAGTGCGGTGCGGGGTGTCGGCCGGCTGCCGGGTCGGCCGTGGCCACCCCCGCTACCAGCGGCAACGACAGGGCGGCAGCGGCGAGGGTCGCGGTGGCGAAACGAACGGATCTCATGCGGGAGTCTCATTCCGTCGTGCTTCGAAAGTTTCGAAGGTCGTTCCGAAACATTGGTGAAGGAAGCTAGGCCTCCGGCGGCGCGAGGTCAAGACCCCTGCACGCGGGCGCCGGGCGGGCCCGGTCCGCGCTACGCGGCTCACGTACGGGCGGACCTCTGGGCACAGGGCCGGTCGAGGTCTTACTGTCCGTCCATGACGGCAGCATCCGACCTCGCCTTCGACCCGTGGGACCCGGCGTTCGTCGCCGACCCGTACCCTGCCTTCGCCGACCTGCGGGCCCGGGGGCGCGTGCTCTACTACGAGCCGAGCGACCAGTGGCTGGTCCCGCACCACGCGGACGTGTCGGCGCTGCTGCGCGACCGCCGTCTGGGCCGGACGTACCGGCACCGGTTCACGCACGAGGAGTTCGGCCGCACCGCGCCCCCGCCGGAGCAGGAGCCGTTCCACACGCTCAACGACCACGGGATGCTGGATCTGGAACCGCCGGACCACACCCGTATCCGGCGCCTGGTGTCGAAGGCGTTCACGCCGCGCACGGTGGAGCGGCTGAAGCCGTACGTGCGCGCGCTGGCGGACGACCTGGTGTCCCGGCTGGTGGCGGCGGGCGGCGGCGACCTGCTGCGGGACGTGGCCGAACCGCTCCCGGTCGCCGTGATCGCCGAGATGCTGGGCATCCCGGAGTCCGACCGCGCCCCGCTGCGCCCCTGGTCGGCGGAGATCTGCGGGATGTACGAGCTGAACCCGTCCGAGGAGACGGCGGCGAAGGCGGTCCGCGCGTCGCTCGACTTCTCGGAGTACCTGCGCGGACTGATCGCGGCCCGTCGCAGGGAGCCCGGCGACGATCTGGTCTCGGGCCTGATCGCGGCCCACGACGAGGACGACGACCGGCTCACCGAGCAGGAGATGATCTCGACCTGCGTGCTGCTCCTGAACGCCGGTCACGAGGCCACGGTGAACGCCACGACCAACGGCTGGCTGGCCCTCTTCCGCAACCCGGACCAGCTGGCGGCCCTGCGCGCCGACCACTCCCTCGTCCCGTCCGCCGTCGAGGAGCTGATGCGCTACGACACCCCGCTCCAGCTCTTCGAACGCTGGGTGCTGGACGAGATAGAGATCGACGGGACGACCCTCCCGCGCGGCGCGGAGATCGCGATGCTGTTCGGCTCCGCCAACCACGACCCGGCGGTCTTCACCGCCCCGGACCGCCTCGACCTCACCCGCCGCGACAACCCCCACGTCTCCTTCAGCGCCGGCGTCCACTACTGCATCGGCGCCCCACTGGCCCGCATCGAGCTGGCGGCGTCCATGACGGCCCTGCTGGAGAAGGCCCCGGCGCTGCGCCTGGCGGCGGAGCCGGAGCGGAAGCCGAACTTCGTGATGCGGGGGCTGAGGGAGCTACGAGTGGAGGTCTGAGCGCCGGCGCCGTCCCAGCAGCCAGGCGCCCAGCGCCCAGACCGCGGCCGGCGCGACGGCTCCGCCGAGGAAGACGAAGGGCAGTTCGGTGAAGAGGACGCCGAGGTCCATGCCGTTGTTCTCGAAGGCGTGACCGAGGTGCCGCCGGGTGCGGTCCGACGTCCCCCAGGCGAGCACCGCCCCCGCGGCTCCCACCGCCGACACCAGACACCCACCGCAGGTCACCGCGTCACTCCGTCGTCCCATGGCCATCAGGACGCCCCGGGCGCCCTGCCCGGTTTCCGGCACCGCCGCCCGGGCCCGGGCTCACCCGTGAGGCGGGCCGTGGGCTGATCACCGCCCGCTACGGCGCGACAGGCCACGTCACAGCACGGCAGGTCGCGGCAGGACAGGCCACGCCACACCACGGCAGGTCGGCACGTCACGACAGGTCACGTCACGTCCCGCCGCCGCAACCCCGCCAGTCCCACCGCCACCAGCACCACGGCGATCGACGTCAGCACCAGCACCGGCGCCCAGCTCATCTCCCCGCCCGGCAACTTCGGCAGGTGCCCGTACGGCGACACCTCCAGCACCCGCTGCGGCACGTCCAGCGCCGGCCCGACCCAGCCGAGCAGCAGCACGGCCCCCGCGACGCCCCACGCGGCCACGGCACCGCGCGGCAGCACTCCGTGCAGCAGCACCGCCGCCCCGCCGATCACCCACACCGCCGGCACCTGCACCAGGCACGCACCCAGGATCGCCCCGGCGTCCCGGCCGTACCCGAGCGCGAATCCGGCCCCGGCGAGCAGCATGACGAGTGCCGCGCCCCCGAAGGCGATCACCAGGTGGCCCGCGGCCCACCGCAGCCGTCCCACCGCGGCCGCGAGCACCGGTTCCGCCCGCCCGGACGTCTCCTCGCCGTGCAGCCGCAGCACCGACGCGACCACGTACAGCGCGGCGACCAGCCCGAGCATCCCGACCATCGCCGAGACGAACGAGTCGGTCAGCCCGGCCTGCCCGCCCATCCGCTCGATGATGTCGCGGGCCTGCTCGTTGTCCCCGACCAGGTCGGCCGCGCCCTCGGTCATCGACCCGTAGACGGTCCCGGCGACGAGGAAGCCGGCGCTCCAGCCGAGCACGCTGCCCCGCTGCAGGCGCCAGGCCAGCGCACCGGCCGTGCGCAGGCGCCCGGCGGCGGGTCCGGGCCGGGTCGGCAGGAAGCTCATGCCGAGGTCCCGGCGTCCGGCCAGCTCGTAGGCGACCGCGCCCTGCACCACCGCCACACCGGCGATCAGCGGCAGCACCCACCACCGCTCGGCCGCGAAGGCCCGCAGGTTCTCCAGCCAGCCCAGCGGTGACAACCACGTCAGTACGGACGAACCGTCGGCCCTCGCCGAGTCGCCCGCCGCGCGCAGCACGAACGCCCCGCCCAGCACCGCCGCCGTCAGCCCCCGGGCCTGCCGGGCGCTCTCGGTCAGCTGGGCGACGATCGCCGCCATGGTCGCGAAGAGCATCCCGACGCCCGCGATCCCGAGCCCGAGGGCCACCGCGCCGGCCGCTCCCTGCCCGGCCAGCCCGGCGATCACCAGCAGCGCGAGGACACCGTTGGCGACGGCCGCCGTGAGCAGGGCCGCCGTCAGCGGGGCCCGGCGGCCCACCATCCCGGAGGCGACCAGCTCCTGCCGGCCGCTCTCCTCCTCGTCACGGGTGTGCCGTACGAGGATCAGCAGGCTCGTCACGGCGGCGAGCGCGGCGGCGTACACACCGACGCGCCAGGCCGTGAGCGCGCCGAGGGAGTCGTCGAAGACGGGGCCGACCATCGCGCGCAGCGAGGAGTTGGTCTCCATCTGCCGCATCAGGTCGGCGCGTTCGGCGGCGGTGCCGTACAGGCCCTCGATGGTTCCGGGCATGGAGAGGACCATCAGCGCGTTCACCGCGGTCCATACCGGGATCAGCACCCGGTCGCGGCGCAGGGCGAAGCGCAGCAGCGTGCCGGTGCCGGCGAGTGGCCGCGCGCCGCCCGTCCGTACCCCGAAGGAGGCCGCGGCGCTCATCGGACCGTCACCTCGCCGGCCTCATCGGGATCGGCGGGCTCGGCGGCCTCGCCGGCCACGTCCGTCCGGTAGTGCCGCAGGAACAGCTCCTCCAGCGTCGGCGGCGTCGACGTCAGCGACCGCACGCCCGACTCGCTCAGCGACCTGAGTACGGCGTCCAGCCCGTCGGTGTCGACCTGCAGCCGGACGCGGTGGCCCCGGACCTCGAGGTCGTGCACGCCGGGCAGCAGCTCCAGCCCGCTCGGGACGCCCGCGAGTTCGGCGCTCACGCTGGTCCGCGTCAGGTGGCGCAGGTCGGCGAGCGAGCCGCTCTCGACGGTCCGCCCCTTGCGGATGATGCTGACCCGGTCGCACAGCTCCTCGACCTCGCCGAGGATGTGGGAGGAGAGCAGGACCGTCCGCCCGCGCTCGCGTTCCTCCTCCACGCACCTGCGGAAGACCCCCTCCATCAGCGGGTCCAGTCCCGAGGTGGGCTCGTCGAGGATCAGCAGGTCGACGTCGGAGGCGAAGGCGGCCACCAGGGCCACCTTCTGCCGGTTGCCCTTGGAGTAGGTGCGGCCCTTCTTGGTCGGGTCGAGTTCGAACCGCTCGATCAGCTCGGCCCGGCGCCCGGTGTCCAGGCCTCCCCGCAGCCGGCCGTAGAGGTCGATGACCTCGCCGCCGGAGAGGTTGCGCCACAGGGTCACGTCGCCGGGGACGTACGCGATCCGGCGGTGCGCCTCCACCGCGTCCGCCCACGGGTCGCGGCCGAGTACCTGCGCGGCGCCCGAGTCGGCGCGCAGCAGGCCGAGCAGGACGCGGATGGTGGTGGACTTGCCGGCGCCGTTGGGGCCGAGGAAGCCGTGCACCTCGCCGGTCTCGACGGCCAGGTCGAGCCCGTCCAG
This sequence comes from Streptomyces sp. WG7, assembly GCF_049975785.1. Taxonomy (NCBI): domain Bacteria; kingdom Bacillati; phylum Actinomycetota; class Actinomycetes; order Kitasatosporales; family Streptomycetaceae; genus Streptomyces; species Streptomyces sp. WG7. Next base: position 58,005 of record NZ_JBNGGE010000012.1, on the reverse strand, counting down.
CGCGTGCGTCCGGCCGAACGACTTGTGGAGCCCGGAGACACTGATGGCCTTCGTCATGATTCCGAAAGTACGCTTCCTTCAGAAATTTGTGAAGTTAAGGAAGCGTCAGGATGTGAGGGATGATCGAAGGATGAGGGAAGCAACGGAGCCGGTGGAACGGGATCGCGACCCCGAGGCGGTGTCGAAGTTCGTGGAGGGCTTCGCCGCCCGGCTCGTCGAGGCCGGGATGCAGCGCATGCCGGCCCGGGTCTTCGCCGCGCTGCTGGCCTCCGACTCGGGCTCGCTGACCTCGGCGGAACTGGGCGAGCAGCTCCAGGTCAGCCCCGCCGCCGTCTCCGGGGCCGTGCGCTACCTCTCGCAGCAGCACATGGTCGCGCGCGAGCGGGAACCGGGCTCACGCCGGGAGCGGTACCGGGTGCACAGCGACCAGTGGTACGAGGCGCTCACCAACCGCGAGGCCGTCCTGAAGAGCTGGGGGAGCGCGCTGCGCGAAGGCGTCGCCAGCCTCGGCGCCGAGACCCCGGCGGGGCGCCGCATGGCCGAGACGCTCGCCTTCTTCGAGTTCGTCGACGGTGAGATCGCCGCGATGATGGAGCGCTGGCGCGTGCACCGGGAGGAGCGGTTCGGGCGGCGCCGAGGGTGACCGGCCCTACCTCGCCGGCAGCGTCAGCCCCCACGCCCCCTCCCGCACCGTCCACGTCCGCGTCCCCACCGGCCCCGACACCACCGCGTCGGCCCGGTACCGGAAGTGCGCCCCCGACACGGTCACCGTCCGCCCCCGTGCCGTCAGCGGCGACGACTCCGCGCCCACCGACAGCGGCCGCACCTCCACCTCGGCCACCCCGCCGGCGCCCGGCACCAGCGACACCGCCTCGACCGGCTGGTCCAGGTCGACCAGTGTCACCCCGTCGACCTCCACCCGCAGCCGCGCCGGACCGGCCGCCCCCAGGGGTGCCGTGATCCTGGCCGGCCGTGAGGACGCCAGCGTCCGCACGAGGGACTGGCAGGTCCGCAGCCAGGGGTGGGCCGGCGCGCCCGGCCCCGCCTGCGCACCCTCGTGTGCCGGGACCGGCGGGATCGCCACCGCCCCCAGGACCACCCCGTCACTGTCGTCGACGAGCAGGTCGAGGCGGCGTTCCGCCCCGTCCAGCACCGCCCGCGCCGCCGCGACCGCGCCCGACGGCAGACCGAGCGCCCGGGTGAGGCCCAGGACCGCCCCCACCGGCACCACCGACAGCGCGCAGTCCGCCAGCTCCCGCTGCCGGTGCAGCAGGGTGACGGCCCGCAGCAGCGCGCGGTCGTCACCGATCACGACGGGCCGTCGCGAACCCCTTCGCCGCAGCGCCCGGGCGAACTCCTCCGGACCGTCCGGCAGACACACCTTCGTGCTCGCCGCACCCGCGCTGAGCACGTCTTTCGCGATCCGGACGGACTCTCCGTCCGTCCGCCGGGCGGCCGGATCGACGACCACCAGGAGCTGATCGGGCACCGCGGAAGATGTTCCGGAAGATGTCGCGGAAGTCGCCACCTCGGCCATGCCTCGCTTCCTCGGGTAGCATCCTTGTGCAAGAGCCCCTTGCGCTATTGCGCCAGGGGCTTCGTCTATTCCGGGGCATCCGGTCCGACGGTTGGCGGCCAACGACGGTCGCGGTGTACGTGGCGGAAACCCACCGCGTACGCCCTCGACCTTGGACATGCCCCGCCCGGAAGGGGTGTACGCGCGTGCCCGCACTTGTGCTGCTCGGTGCTCAGTGGGGTGACGAAGGCAAGGGAAAGGCGACGGACCTGCTCGGTGGTTCCGTCGACTATGTGGTGCGCTACCAAGGCGGCAACAACGCCGGCCACACGGTAGTCGTGGGCGACCAGAAGTACGCCCTCCACCTGCTCCCTTCCGGAATCCTGTCTCCCGGCTGTACGCCGGTCATCGGTAACGGCGTCGTTGTCGACCCGTCGGTCCTGTTCTCCGAGCTGAGCGGGCTGAACGAGCGCGGCGTCGACACGTCCAAGCTCCTGATCAGCGGTAACGCGCACATCATCACGCCGTACAACGTGACCGTCGACAAGGTGACGGAACGCTTCCTCGGCAAGCGCAAGATCGGCACCACCGGCCGCGGCATCGGTCCGACCTATGCCGACAAGATCAACCGTGTGGGCATCCGCGTCCAGGACCTCTACGACGAGTCGATCCTCACCCAGAAGGTCGAGGCGGCGCTCGACGCCAAGAACCAGATGCTCACCAAGCTCTACAACCGCCGTGCGATCGCCACGGGCCAGGTGGTCGAGGAGCTGCTGGGCTACGCGGACAAGCTCCGCCCGTACGTCGCCGACACCGTCCTGGTCCTCAACCAGGCCCTCGACGACGACAAGGTGGTCCTCTTCGAGGGCGGCCAGGGCACGCTGCTCGACATCGACCACGGCACGTACCCCTTCGTCACCTCGTCGAACCCGACCGCGGGCGGTGCCTGCACGGGCGCCGGCGTCGGCCCGACGAAGATCAGCCGGGTCATCGGCATCCTGAAGGCGTACACGACCCGTGTCGGCGCCGGACCGTTCCCGACGGAGCTGTTCGACGAGGACGGCGAGGCGCTGCGCCGCATCGGCGGCGAGCGCGGTGTCACCACCGGCCGCGACCGCCGCTGCGGCTGGTTCGACGCGGTGATCGCCCGTTACGCGACCCGCGTCAACGGCCTCACCGACTTCTTCCTCACCAAGCTCGACGTCCTCACCGGCTGGGAGCAGATCCCGGTCTGCGTGGCGTACGAGATCGACGGCAAGCGCGTCGAGGAGCTGCCGTACTCGCAGTCCGACTTCCACCACGCGAAGCCGGTCTACGAGATGCTGCCGGGCTGGAGCGAGGACATCAGCAAGGCGAAGACCTTCGCCGAGCTGCCGAAGAACGCCCAGGCGTACGTCAAGGCGCTGGAGGAGATGTCCGGCGCCCCGATCTCCGCGATCGGCGTGGGCCCGGGCCGGGACGAGACGATCGAGATCAACTCGTTCCTGTAGGAACGGCGGGCGGACAGCGCGGAGCGGATCGGAACATGCGGAAGCCCACCACCCGGATGTGGATCTGGCTGACCGTCGCGGTCGTCGCCGTCACCGGCGGGCTCCTCTACGTCGACAGCCACCGCGTCTCCGCCGCCCCGCACGCGGACGACGCCAAGTGCGACACGGTCGTCGACCGCCTCCCCGACGACATACCCGGCGCCACGCGCGACTGGGCCCTCGGCGAAGGCGTCGCCTCCTGGGGCGGACAGAAGGCGGTGTTTCGCTGCGGCGCCGAGGAACTGCCGCCGAACATCAATCTCTGCGTCACCGTCGACGGTGTCGACTGGGTCCTGGACGAGGAGCGGCTCAAGCGCGACGGCGTGAGCGTGCTGCGGACGTACGGGCGCTCCCCGGCCGTCGAGTTCACGTACACCGGGCCGCGCGAGGAGGTGGGCGGCGTCCTCACCGCGCTGGAACCCGCTGTCGAGTGGCTCCCGCAGAAGCGCAAGTGCGTCGGGCTCCAGGACGCCGACGTCGTCCTGTAGCCGTTGGGCCTTCTTCGCCGGGCGCGGGAGCGGTCACGGGGCCGGAGCACCTGGGCGAACCGGACATCACGGGCATAGGCTGAGGCTGTACACGTCGCGTCGGCAGGAGAAGGTGAGTGCGATGCGCGTGCTGCTCAAGGCGACGCTGGACACGGAGAAGTCGAACGAGGCCATCCGCAGCGGGAAGTTGACCGAGCTGATCAGCCGGACGCTCGACCACGTCAAGCCGGAGGCCGCCTACTTCGGTCCCCTCGGTGGCCGGCGGACGGCCCTGATGGTCTTCGACATGCAGGACAGCTCCGAGCTGCCGGCCATCGGTGAGCCGTTCTTCGCCGAGCTGAACGCCGAGGTGGAGGTGTCCCCGGTCATGAACGCGGACGACCTGCAGAAGGGTCTCTCCCAGCTGCGCTGACCGGCCGGCCGGCCGGTCAGCTGAAGACGATCATCGACCCCTGGGCCAGACTCCGCGTGGCCGCCGCGTGCAGCCCCAGCCACACGTGGCGCTCCCGGGCGAAGGGGCCGGAGTCGTACGGCACGGGTGCGGCCGGTTCCTCCAGTTCCGTCGGGGCGAGCGGCGGACGCGGTGGTGCCGGAGGGTTGGCCGGATCGATACCGAGGGCCGGGCCGACGGCCTCCAGCTCCCGCAGCAGGGTGTGCGAGGAGCCCAAGGGGCCGCCGCCCGCGAGGAGTTCGTCGCTCGCGAGCGGGTGCGGGAAGTCGACGGGGACGTAGGCCCCCGCGTGGTCGTAGTGCCAGACCAGGTGCGACTGCTGGGCGGTCGTCTCGAACATCTCCAGCAACTGCTCGTAGTCGCCGCCGAGTTCGTCCACCGGCGTCACCGGCAGCCCGCACACCTGGAGCAGGTGGGCGCGGCGCAGGAAGTGCAGCGCGTCGTAGTCGAATCCGGCCACCGGCGCGACCTCGCCGGAGAGTCCCGGCATGTACTGGTACACGGGTACCGGCGGCAGTCCGGCCTCGGCGAGCACCTTGTCGTATTGCGCGAGTTCTTCGGCGAACGGGTTGTCCGGCGTGTGGCACAAGACGTCGACGAGCGGTACCAGCCACAGGTCACAGGCCAAAAGAGGGCTCCTCACACAGCACGGTGGTCAGCGAAGCGAAGCGTAGTCGGTGGGTGTCGGTACGGGGCGGCGCGGGTTGGCGCGGGTTGTGTGCAGGTCCCATACCCATCTGGGGCCGGACCACGACACCCCGGGCGTTGGTCATCCCCCGGTCGTCCCCCGGTCATTGCCGGGCGAGTCGCTCGATGAGGGCGAGCGAGTGGGCGTTGTACGCGTCGACGAGCGAGCGCGCCCCCGCGGCGTCTCGGCGGGCGAGGGCGTCGACCAGTTCGGTGTGCCCGGACCACAGGGCGCCGCGCAGATCGCTGAGCCGGCGCAGATGCTGCACCGTGCACACCCAGCTCTGCACGCGCAGCCGGTGCAGGAAGTCGGAGAGGTAGCGGTTGCCGAAGAGCACGGCCAGCTCGCGCCAGTACCGCAGGTCGTAGCCGATGAGGACGGGCAGGTCGCCGGCCGCGGCGGCGCGCTGTGCCTCCTCGCCGCGCCGCCGGACCCCGGCGAGGGCGGCGACGATCCGCGGGTCGTCGGGGTCCGGGCCGCCCCGGCGGTCGTCGATGAGGACGAGGAACATCCCGTCGGTGACGAGGGAGCGGGCCGCGATCATGCCGCGGAAGTCGTCGACCGAGTACTCGTGCACGCGGAAGCCGCGGTGGTGGTCGGCGTCGAGGAGTCCCTGCGCGGACAGGTCGACCAGGGCCTCGCGCACGGGCGTCGCGGACACCCCGTACTGCTCGGCTATCTCCTTGACCGTGAACTCCTGCCCCGGCTGGAGCCGCCCGGCCAGCACCTCGTCGCGGAGCGCGTCGGCGATCTGCTGGCGCAGGGTGCTGCGCGTGACGGCACCGGTGCCGCTGGGGCCGGGCATGGTCGGGCGTCTCCTCGTCGCGTTCGGGGCGTGCTCGTACGCGTGTCCACTGCGTACGAGCACGCCACCTTACGCGCTCGGGTTCCTTCCCTGCCCGTATGCGGGCAGGCTCTTACTCGGTGTACTCGTCCGCCACGGACAGTGCCGTGTCCAGGGCCGCCAGCCCCTCCTTCAGTTCGGCCTCGGAGATGTTGCACGGCGGCACCACGTGGGTCCGGTTCATGTTCACGAACGGCCACACGCCGTGCGCCTTGGCCGAGGCGGCGAACGCGGACATCGGGGTGGCGGCCTGTCCGGTCGCGTTGTAGGGGACCAGCGGCTCCCGGGTCTCCCGGTTCCTCACCAGTTCCAGTGCCCAGAACATGCCGGTGCCGCGCACCTCGCCCACGCTCGGGTGGCGTTCGGCCAGCTCCCGCAGGGCCGGCCCGACGACCTCTGCCCCGAGCCGGGCGGCGTGCTCGACGATGCCCTCCTCCGCCATCACGTTGATCGTGGCGACGGCCGCGGCGCAGGCCAGCGGGTGCCCGGAGTAGGTCAGCCCGCCGGGGTAGGGCCGCTCGGCGAACGTCTCGGCGATCCGCGCGGAGATCGCGACGCCGCCCAGCGGGACGTAGCCCGAGTTCACGCCCTTGGCGAAGGTCATCAGGTCGGGCACGACGTCGTACAGGTCGGCCGCGAACCACGTGCCGGTCCGCCCGAACCCGGCCATGACCTCGTCCAGGACGAACACGATCCCGTACTTGTCGCAGATCTCGCGGACCCCGGCCAGGTAGCCGGCCGGCGGCGTCATGATCCCCGCCGTGCCCGGGATCGTCTCCAGGACGACCGCGGCGACGGTCCCCGGCCCCTCGAACGCGATCGTCGTCTCCAGGTGCTCCAGCGCCCGCGCGCACTCCTGCTCCTCGGTCTCGGCGTAGAAGCGCGAGCGGTACAGGAAGGGTGCCCAGAAGTGCACGGTGCCGGCCGCGCCGCTGTCCGAGGCCCAGCGGCGCGGGTCGCCGGTGAGGTTGATCGCCTGCTGGGTGCCGCCGTGGTACGAGCGGTACACCGACAGCACCTTCGGCCGCCCGGTGTGCAGCCGCGACATGCGCACGGCGTGCTCCACGGCGTCGGCGCCGCCGTTGGTGAAGAAGATCTTGTCCAGGTCGCCGGGTGTCCGCTCGGCGATCAGCCGCGCCGCCTCCGAGCGCGCCTCGACGGCGAACGCGGGCGCGAACGTCGTCATCCGTGCCGCCTGCTCCTGGATCGCGGCGACGACCTTGGGGTGCTGGTAGCCGATGTTGGTGTAGACGAGCCCGCTGGCGAGGTCGAGGTAGCGCCTGCCTTCGTAGTCCCAGAAGTACGACCCCTCGGCGCCGGCGACGGCGAGCGGGTCGATGAGCTCCTGCGCGGACCAGGAGTGGAAGACGTGCGCGCGGTCCGCGGCCTTCACGGCGGCGCCGGCCTGGGGGTTGGGCTGAGGGGTCATGCGGCCGAGGGTAGGTGTCCGCGATGCGGAAACGGAATCGGCGTCCTGTCTGCGGTCGAGGGCTTTCCGCGACAGGTTGTCCACGTACCGGGCGGGAGCGTCCGAGGCGGCGCCGGCGGAGGCGGTCGAGGCCCTCGAACGCCTGTCGAAGGTGCTGGGCTCCCTCGGCCCGCCTGTTACGGAACCGTAGAACCGGACCGGCTCACCGAACGGCCGCCCCGCACTATCGTTGTGGTGTTGCTCACGTGGGTTCACGTGCGGGGGAAGGCGGCGCGACATGGAGAAGCTCGGGGTCGGGGACCCGCGGCACATCGGCGCTTATCGACTGCTGGGCCGGCTCGGCGCGGGCGGCATGGGCCAGGTCTATCTGGCCCGTTCGGACCGCGGACGCACGGTCGCCGTCAAGCTGGTCCGCGAGGAGCTGGCCGCGCGGGAGGAGTTCCGGGAGCGGTTCCGGCAGGAGGTCGGGTCCGCGCGGCGGGTCGGCGGGTACTGGACGGCGCCCGTGCTGGACGCCGACACCGAGGCCGCCGTCCCGTGGGTCGCCACCGGGTACGTCGCGGGCCCCAGCCTCCAGCAGGTCGTGGGGCACGACCACGGCGCCCTGCCCGAGCGCTCGGTACGGACCCTGGCGGCCGGGCTCGCCCACGCCCTCCAGGACATCCACGCCGCCGGGATCATCCACCGGGACCTCAAGCCGTCCAACGTGCTCGTCACCATCGACGGCCCCCGGGTCATCGACTTCGGCATCGCGCGGGCCCTGGAGACGGTCACCGAGGGCGGGCTGACCCGCACCGGCGCGCTCGTCGGCTCGCCCGGTTTCATGGCGCCCGAGCAGGTGCGCGGCGACCGCGTCACGCCCGCGTGCGACGTCTTCTGCCTCGGCTCGGTCCTCGCCTACGCGGCCACCGGCAAGCTGCCCTTCGGCACCACCGACAGCGGCGTGCACGCGCTGATGTTCCGCATCGCGCAGGAGGAACCCGACCTGGAGGGGGTGCCCGAGGGCATCGCCGACCTCGTCCGCGACTGCCTGAGGAAGGACCCCGCCGCACGGCCCGCCTTCGCCGAGGTCCTGGAGCGCACGGGGGCGCACGACACGGTCGCCGACGGCCGTTCCCGTGACCCCTGGCTGCCCGGCGTGCTGGTGGCCCAGCTCGGCCGGCACGCGGTGCTGCTGCTGGACACGGAGAACCCGCATTCACTGGGCGCGGCCGGGGCCGCCGGGGGCGACGACGCGGCGGCCGGCCCGGAGCGGGACGCTCCGGACGCGGACGCGGGCCCGCTCCCGTTCCGGAACCCGCTCCGGCCCCAGGACCGGTCCCCGGGGCCCGAACCGGGCACGGCGCCGCCGGACGGGGGCCCGCCGCCACCGCGTGAGCCGGGCAGCGGCGCCCCGCTGAACCACCTCCCCACCCTGGTCGCGGGCCAGAGCCCCCCGGCCCCTCCGCCCGCCCACGGCCACCCGCAACACCCCCAGCCCCAGCCGCAGCCCCTCCCCCACCCGTATCCCCAGCCGCCCGCCCACGGTTACGCCCCGGCCCCGGCCTGGACCGCGCCTCCCGGGTACCACCCGCCGTACGGCGGCCTCGGCTCGACCCCGCCCTACGGGCCCCCGCCGTACGGCCCGCCCGCCGAGCCGCCCCGAAGAGGCCGGTCCACGGCGCTGCTGATCGTGGTCGCCCTGGTCGTCGCGCTGGGCGCCGGAGGCTCGGTCTACGCCCTGATGAGCGGGGACGGCGACGGCGCGAACCGGGCCGACGACGACCGCTCGAGCCCCGCGACGGTGGGTGCGTCCCAGAACCCGGGCTCCGGTACGGGCAGCCCGGCGCCGACGACCGGGGACGACCGGCCGACGGCGCCCACGTCGTCGGCGGCCGAGGACGGCACGATCCCGACGGCCTACCTGGGCACCTGGGCGACGACCATCGACAACGAGTCCGGCGTCCACCCCCGGCGGCTGACCATTCGGCAGGGCGACGTGGGCGACACGGTCCTGTCCCTCGTCGCCGACGGCCCGGCCGGCAACGGCACCTACCACTGCGTCTTCGAGGCCGACCTGGCCGGTGCCCCGGGCCCCGGCGGCCCCCTGGACATCGGCCCGTCCAGGGTGACGGCGGGCCCGTCCACCTCCTGCCGCCCGGGTGACCCCACCCGGGTCACCCTCCTGCCGAACGGCACCCTGGAACGCACCAACACCGGCAACGCCGAGAAGCTGACCTACCGGCGCCGGTAGCCGCCCGGCGGCCCGCACCGCCGCCCGATCGCACCGGCCCGGTTGCCCCCTCGTCGGCGCACAGTGCCCCTGAGGACCTTGCACCGTGTGTCGCGGCTGATCGAGACTGGACGGTCCACCGAGGGAGGATCGCGGATGCACGCACGGGACCGGAAGCCGGGAGAGGAACAGCGGAAGGCCGCCGCCACGCGCGACCGCGTCCCGTCCGCCGTCGCCGCCGGCACACACACCCCCGAGGCGCTGCGGATGCTGCAGCGCAGCGCCGGCAACGCGGCGGCCTCCCGCGTGATCGGGCAGCAGCGGCACGCCCACGGTCCCGGCCACCACGGGCAGGCGTCCGGTTCCTCCGCGGGACTTCCCGTGCAGCGGGTGACGGCGGGACCGCACATGCAGTCCTACAAGCGCCCGAACATCTCCAACGCGGCCACCGACGAGATGCTGAGCTATCAGGGAGTCGCCGACCGCCCGTCCTCGCCGCGAGCGCGGCAGCGCAACAAGGACCTCGCGGGTGACAACTCGTGGGACGTCGCTCTCAAGACCAACTGGGACAACGGGAAGCGCACCGGCTCCACCCCGGGCCCCAATCCCATCGGCATCTCACGCAACCACCGGCTCTCGGACCACTACGTCGGGCACATCCTCGAGGCGGCTGCCCAGTCCCTGAACAACGCCGGCCAGAACGGACCGCAGGCGTTGAGGATCAGGACAGCGGTGGAGAAGTTCGTCACCGCGTGCGCCCCGTCCGCCAAGGTCCCGGGCATCATGGTCAAATTCGACGCCTTCGCCGGAGGCAACGGCGACTTCCGGGACCTCGTCGGTGCCACCTCGAACAACGGCAGGAACCTGCGAGCGGGCCACACCAACGAGAACTCCACCATCCAGGAGCACTTCGACCCGAGCATCATCGCGGACGGCAAGTCGATGCCCGAGGGGACGCCCATCACCGCGTCCATCCAGGAGGCGGTGAAGAACCTGGCGACCCAGAACGTCATCACGCAGGGGCTGGCGGACGAGGCGCTCCAGCCCTACCGGGGCTGGACCTCCTCCGACATCCGGCAGCGTGCCTGACCAGCAGCAGATCCCTGAGGGCGCCGGCCGCACCCCGCTCTCGCCGCGGCGCCTGTCACCGGGGCTCCGGAGGCCGCTGCCGGGGCATGTTCGGCCGGGGCCCGTTCGACGACACCGAGAACCGTCCCGGCCCTCCTGCCCCGGCCTCCGGGCGTCCCCCCGCGGAGGCTTCCGCCTGCGGTCCCAGCGGTGCGGCCCCGGTCCGGAAGTCCACCATCCAGTCCGCTGTCTCCGTCCGCACCAGCTCCGTCACGTCCTCGGAGAACCGCCGCAGCACCAGCAGGCACCGCTCGGCCGCCTCACTCGCCGTGCCGTCCGCCGGGCCCAGCACCTCCCGCACGCTCTCCGACGCCCAGTCGAACTGGAGCACCTGAAGCCGCCGCTGCACCGCCTGCGCCGTGGCCACGTCCCGCATCCACCCGGACGTGATCCCGAAGTACCGGTCCGCGGCCACGCACGCCACCGCGACCAGCAGGGCCAGATACCCCCAGGGCGCGCCCCTGCCCACCGTCCCGGACATGTCCAGCAGCGGCAGCGCCGCCCCGGCGAGAGCCCCGGCCGCGGCCCCGGCCCGCAGCGCGACGGCGCTGCGCCGCTTCCACACCCGGTCCGCCAGGTACCAGGCCGCCGTGTCCAGCGCGCCCCGCTCCACCCACCGGTACAGCTCGTCCAGCCGTTCCGCGGGCAGCGCCCAGTCCCCGAGCGGGAACGCCCGCCCGGTCAGGTCGCCCGGTCGCGGTCCGGCCGCCCCCTCTCCACCCCGCCCGTCCTGCGGCGGTCCCTCGGGCTGCATCCCCGGCTGACCCACCCGGCACTCCCTACTGCTCACCGTCCGTGAAGACCTGAAGACGCCCTGAAGACCTCATGCGCGGAACCCTTCCTACCGCCCAATGGGTGGCGAAGACCCGGGTTCGGCCGCTTTTCCGCCCGGAAGAGGGTGTTAATCAGATATGGGACGGCCCTCGGCGTCACTCGAAAGAGTGCTGGAGCGGGGGCCGCGCGGACCACGTAGGCTCGTGCCGAACGGCAAAAATCCCGCGGTGACCCCGCGGCGACAGCGGCGACAGGAGCTGAACGTGATCCCCGGTGGTGGCCAGCCCAACATGCAGCAGCTGCTTCAGCAGGCCCAGAAGATGCAGCAGGATCTCGCCCGGGCCCAGGAGGAGCTGGCGAGGACCGAGGTCGACGGTCAGGCGGGCGGCGGTCTGGTGAAGGCGACGGTCACCGGCTCCGGCGAGCTGCGCGCCCTGCGGATCGACCCGAAGGCGGTGGACCCGGAGGACACCGAGACCCTCGCCGACCTGGTCGTCGCCGCGGTCCAGGCGGCCAACGAGAACGCGCAGGCCCTCCAGCAGCAGAAGCTGGGTCCGCTCGCCCAGGGCATGGGCGGCGGCAGTGGCATCCCCGGCCTGCCTTTCTGAGTCCGCCTTTCTCAGACCGGCCGAAGCCCTCTACCGTACGTAGTGCAGGAACCTCAGGAAGGACGGCAGTCCGTTGTACGAAGGCGTGGTCCAGGACCTCATCGACGAACTCGGGCGGCTGCCCGGCGTCGGGCCCAAGAGCGCGCAGCGGATCGCCTTCCACATCCTCCAGGCGGAACCGACCGACGTACGGCGGCTCGCCCAGGCCCTCATGGAGGTGAAGGCCAAGGTCCGCTTCTGCGCGACCTGCGGAAACGTCGCGCAGGAGGAGCAGTGCAACATCTGTCGCGACACCCGGCGTGATCCTTCCGTCATCTGCGTGGTGGAGGAGCCGAAGGACGTCGTGGCCATCGAGCGCACCCGCGAGTTCCGCGGGCGCTACCACGTGCTCGGCGGCGCGATCAGCCCGATCGACGGAGTCGGCCCTGACGATCTCCGTATCCGTGAACTGCTCGCCCGCCTCGCGGACGGCACGGTTACGGAACTGATTTTGGCCACGGACCCGAATCTGGAGGGCGAGGCCACGGCCACGTACCTCGCCCGCATGATCAAGCCCATGGGCCTCAAGGTCACCCGCCTGGCCAGCGGCCTCCCGGTGGGCGGCGACCTGGAATACGCGGACGAGGTGACCCTCGGCCGCGCCTTCGAGGGGAGACGACTCCTAGATGTCTGACGCCACTCTGCACGCGACCAACCAGAACCCCGACGACTTCGCCGTATCGATCGCGGACCAGATCGAGAGCTTCCTGGTCGCCGTCACCGAGGTCGCCAAGGGCGACGAACCGGACTCGGCGGTCCCCTTCCTCCTCCTGGAGGTCTCCCAGCTCATGCTGGCCGGCGGCCGGCTGGGCGCCCACGAGGACATCGTCCCTGACGAGCGCTACGAGCCCGACCCGGGCCCCGAGCTGGACGTGGACGACCTGCGCGAGAACCTCGCCCGCATCCTCGAACCGATCGACGTCTACTCCGAGGTCTTCGACCCGTACGAGCCGAGCAAGGCGCGGGTCCCGGCCCGGATCTCCGACGACCTCACCGACGTCATCACCGACCTGCGCCACGGCATGGTCCACTACAAGGCGGGCCGCACCACGGAGGCCCTGTGGTGGTGGCAGTTCTCCTACTTCTCCAACTGGGGTTCCACGGCCTCCGCGACCCTGCGCGCCCTCCAGTCGGTCGTCGCCCACGTCCGCCTGAACCAGCCCCTGGAGGAACTGGACGGCCTCGACACCGACCAGGACCTCGGCGACGACACCCTGGAGACGGAGGCCGGCAGGGTCATGGTGGAGGAGATCGCGGGCCCGCTGGGTCTGCGCCCGGTCAGGTGACGCGGTCCCGTTCCGGGGGCTGGGGGTAGGTGGTGTGCGGAAAAGCGTGAACTGATGGCGGGAAATGTCCTTGGGGCGCTCAAATGAGTGCTGCGAGGACATTCGGGTCGAATCGTTCACGCTTTTTGGGTGGGGGTACTGCGGGGAGGGGGAGGGGTGGCTTCTCACACGCCGGTGCCCAGTCCCGCAAGGAGTTTCGCCGCGCACACGTACGGCGCGGTCGCCGTCGGCCCGCTGTACCAGCGCAGCGGCCACGTGTTGCCCTCCAGCGCCGGGATGCCGACGTAGGTGACGGTCCGCGCCCCGCCCAACCGCTGGACCCCACGCGGCCAGTCGTGCGCCGCGACCTCCCCGGGCGCCAGCAGGAAGTACACCCACCGCCCACCGCTCCCCTCGCACACGATGGGCCCGGCGTCCTCGTCCGTCACCTCGACGAGCCAGTCGGCGACCAGCTCCCCACGGATGCCGTCGACCCGTACGGCGTCGAAGTGCACGCCGGCGAGATGCAGCTGGTGTCCGGCGGCCGGGACCCAGGAGGGGCGGTGCAGTGTTTCCGTCATGGTCACACGCTGGCGCACACGACGCTACGCTCGGTAGCGACTGAGGTGATACACGCCGGGGTGTATCGGTCGGAGGTGCGTGCTGTGTCCCATTCGCCGGTCATGTGGCGCTTCAGCGGCAACCAGATGAAGCGCTGGCGCACGAAGGCCAACGTGAGCAGGGAACAGCTGGCCGAGGCGGCCAACTACTCGCCGGACACGATCAAGTCGATGGAGCAGGGCGTACGCATGCCGACGCCGCGTGTGCTCGACGTGGCGGATGAGTTGTGTGGGGCGGAGGGGTTGCTGAGCGCCGCGAAGGACTACTTGCAGCGGGAAAAGTTCCCCAAGCGAGCGCAGAACTTCATGGAGCGCGAGCGAGAAGCCATCAGCTACTGGTCCTACGAGGTCGCGTTGATCCCCGGGCTGTTGCAGACAGGGGGATACGCGCGCGCCCTGATCGAGGGCTACGTGCCGCCCTTGGAAGAACAGACGCTGGAGCACCGGATCACGGGCAGGCTGGAGCGGCAGGCGATGCTCACGGACCGCAAGGTGCCGGTGGCCTTCGCCTTCGTCGTCTATGAGGCGGCTCTGCGCTCTCCGTTGGTGGACAGCGAACAGCTCCGTCATCTGGTGAAGGCGTCGGAGCTGCGCAATGTCGTCTTGCAGGTGCTGCCCTTCGAACGGTCCATCCCCAGCGCGCTCATGGGGCCCATGGTGGTGCTGGAGACCAGCGATCACGAGCGATCCGTCTACACCGAGTGCGTGTTCATCAGTGACCTGACGGCTGATTCGGCCATTGTCCGGCGTGTGACCGAGCGACTTACCCTGATTCGCGCCCAGGCCCTCAGCCCCGCTGAGTCGGCCCACTTCATCGAGCGGATGGCTAATGATCACCATGGTTGACCAGCCGGCGTGGTTCAAGTCCAGCTACAGCGATCCCGAAGGCGCCAACTGCCTCGAAGTCACGTTCTCTCCCACCCTTCGGATCCGCGACTCCAAGGCGGCGCCGACCGGTCCCGAACTCCACGTCTCCGCCCCCGCCTGGGCGGCCTTCGTCGCCGCAGTTCAGCCCGGAGCTTGAGCCCCGGGACCCGAGCTCTTTTCTTGGTTTTTGGTTTGTTTGAAATACCCAACCAACCAAGTCTGAACGTGAGTTGAGCCGCCGTACCTCGTAAGAGTGACGTTCCGTGATCGGCTTGCGTCGTTGCGTGAGGCCGCCCTAGGTTCGCGGCAAACGACCGCACATGTGTCGGCCCCGGCGGTGCTGGCAACACCAACTCCGGGGCCTGACCGACGCATCGAAGGAACATTTCGATGGTGGCTTGCGCCAACCCTAGTCCCGCCCTGCCCTCCCCGTCCCACCCCATGGCCAATCCGGGCTACGGGAAACGCCCCGCAGGTGACGAAGACCCGCACGCGGACCCGGACTTCGCACACCTGAGCCCGCGTGAGGCGGAGATCGCCGTCTTCGTCGACCACCTCGACGACGGCCACGCGATGGGCCACAAGGCCCTCGCGGCACACCACCCCCGCTACGGCCAGCAGGCGGTGCGTACGTCCCTCAACCGCCTCGCCGAGGCCGGCCACCTGCGCTGGATCAGGGAACACATCACCGTCGAGGACCACACCATGCGATGGGTCACGCGGACGTACTGGTCCCGTACCCGCAGGTCGGAAGCCTGGTGGGAGGAGTTCGCGCGCGAGCGGGACGGCCGGATCGTGCCCGCCGGCCACCGGCCCGGACTGGCCCGCACCGACGAGCCCGAGCTGCCCGAACCGGAGACCGAGCCGCAGTCCGAGGCGAAAACCTCGTACCTCACCCTCGCCGGAATCCGCGAGGCGGACCCCCGCATGTCCCTGTCCGAATCCGACTGCCGGTCCCTGGCCTCACTGGCGGGGGAGTGGCTGTCGCGTGGGGCGACGCCCCAGGACATCACCCGCGCGGTGACCGAGGGCCTTCCCGCGACCGTGAACAACCCGGGCGGTCTCGCCCGCAACCGACTGGAGAGCAAGATGCCCCCGAAGAAGGCGAAGATCCGCCAGAAGGCCGCCCCGCGCCGGGCCCGCGTGACCCGCGCGGTCATCTGTTGCATGTCCTGCGACGCCGACGAGCTGACGACGACGATCAAGGGCGGCATGTGCCCCGACTGCCGCGCCGAGTTCGAGGCGGCCGTGGCCGCCGAGGAGGCCGGGCAGCTGGACGCCGGATACGTGCCGGACACCTTCCTGGCCGCCCCCGACGCCCACGCCGTGTACGAGTGGGTGGACGTCCCCCGCCGCGCGGCGGAGGTACGCGCGGCGGCCGGCCTGCGGCCGAGGACGGAGAGGGCGCTGTGAGCGTGCAGGAGGTGCCGGTCAGGACACCGTGGTGTCGAGGAGGCGACGCCATGACCCCCTTGACCGAACACCGGCCGCAGATGTCCGTCGAGGAGCTCGAACGCCATGCTCCAGAAAGCGTGTGGCTGGAATTCGTGTGTTGAAGGTCAAGGTCAAGCCGGTGCCCGACGGCAATCACAGTGAAATCTACATGTGGCTGCTGGAACGCTGCATGAGCCTGCGGCCCGATCTTCGGCTGCATCCGGAGCGGGGACTCAAGACGGAGACCTACCGGAGAGGACGCGCTCGCGCGGACGCGGTTCTGGTGCCGAAAGGCGGGCTCATCGGGCACGGGGAGTGGTCGGATCCCGAGACGGTGCTGATGGCCGTCGAGATCACGTCGTATGACTCCGATACCAACCAGTGTGACCGGGTCGACCAGCCCGAGGGTTACGCCGCCGCAGGCATCCCCGTGTACCTGCTGGTCGATCGGGACGACTGCTCGGTCGTCGTGTTCGACCAACCGGAAGGCGGCCGCTACAGGCACGCGGAGAAGCTGCCCTTCGGCGCGACCGTGACGCTCCCCGCCCCCGTCAACATCACCCTCGACACCGAACTCCTCAAAGAGCTGGCTGACTGAGCCGCTCCGCTTGTGAACGTGTGACACACCGCACTTTCCCGAGTGACCCGCGTCCTCCTGGGCATGAGCCTGCCTGGACGGGCCCGGGAGTCTCACCATGCGATACCGCAGGGGGGAAATCCGGACGCTCGGTAAAATGAGCCGACCGCAGTACATATACGTACGTGCGGAAAGAGACGGATTGAGCGAGGAGCGCACGTGGGCCTTGTCGTGCAGAAGTACGGAGGCTCCTCCGTAGCCGATGCCGAGGGCATCAAGCGCGTCGCCAAGCGGATCGTGGAAGCGAAGAAGAACGGCAACCAGGTGGTCGCCGTAGTTTCCGCGATGGGCGACACGACGGACGAGCTGATCGATCTCGCCGAGCAGGTATCCCCGATCCCTGCCGGGCGCGAACTCGACATGCTGCTGACCGCCGGAGAGCGTATCTCCATGGCGCTGCTGGCCATGGCGATCAAAAACCTGGGCCACGAGGCCCAGTCGTTCACCGGCAGCCAGGCCGGAGTCATCACCGACTCGGTCCACAACAAAGCCCGGATCATCGACGTGACGCCGGGCCGCATCCGCACCTCGGTGGACGAGGGCAACGTCGCCATCGTGGCCGGCTTCCAGGGCGTCAGCCAGGACAGCAAGGACATCACCACGCTGGGGCGCGGCGGGTCCGACACCACCGCCGTCGCCCTCGCCGCCGCGCTCGACGCGGACGTCTGTGAGATCTACACCGACGTCGACGGCGTGTTCACCGCCGACCCGCGCGTGGTGAAGAAGGCGAAGAAGATCGACTGGATCTCCTTCGAGGACATGCTGGAGCTCGCGGCCTCCGGTTCCAAGGTGCTCCTCCACCGCTGTGTGGAGTACGCCCGCCGGTACAACATCCCGATCCACGTCCGGTCCAGCTTCAGCGGACTGCAGGGCACATGGGTCAGCAGCGAGCCGATCAAGCAAGGGGAAAAGCACGTGGAGCAGGCCATGATCTCCGGTGTCGCGCACGACACCTCCGAGGCCAAGGTCACCGTCGTCGGTGTCCCGGACAAGCCGGGCGAGGCCGCCGCGATCTTCCGGGCGATCGCCGACGCCCAGGTCAACATCGACATGGTCGTGCAGAACGTGTCCGCGGCCTCCACCGGCCTCACCGACATCTCCTTCACCCTGCCCAAGGCCGAGGGCCGCAAGGCCATCGACGCGCTGGAGAAGAACCGCTCCGGCATCGGCTTCGACTCGCTCCGCTACGACGACCAGATCGGCAAGATCTCCCTGGTCGGCGCGGGCATGAAGAGCAACCCGGGCGTCACCGCCGACTTCTTCACCGCGCTCTCCGAGGCCGGGGTGAACATCGAGCTCATCTCGACCTCCGAGATCCGCATCTCGGTCGTCACCCGCAAGGACGACGTGAACGAGGCCGTCCGCGCCGTGCACACCGCCTTCGGACTGGACTCCGACAGCGACGAGGCCGTGGTCTACGGAGGCACCGGGCGCTGATGGCCGACATCGCGGGTGCCGGGCGCACCGGGCGGCCGACCCTGGCCGTCGTCGGAGCGACCGGCGCCGTCGGTGCGGTCATGCTCCAGATCCTGTCCCAGCACGCGGACGTCTGGGGCGACATCCGCCTGATCGCCTCCCCGCGCTCCGCCGGCCGCAAGCTGGCCGTGCGCGGGGAGGAGGTCGAGGTGGTGGCGCTCACCGAGGATGCCTTCGACGGGGTCGACGTCGCCATGTTCGACGTACCCGACGAGGTCGCCGCGCAGTGGGCGCCGGTCGCCGCCGCCAAGGGCGCGGTGGTGGTCGACAACTCCGGCGCGTTCCGGATGGACCCGGACGTGCCGCTCGTCGTGCCCGAGGTCAATCCGCACGCGGTGCGGATGCGGCCGCGCGGCATCGTCGCCAACCCCAACTGCACGACGCTGTCCATGATCGTGGCACTGGGCGCGCTGCACGCCGAGTTCGGGCTGCGCGAGCTGGTCGTCTCCTCGTACCAGGCGGTGAGCGGGGCCGGACGGGACGGTGTCGAGACGCTGCGCCGGCAGCTGTCCCTGGTGGCCGGCACCGAGCTGGGGACCAGCCCCGGTGACGTGCGGCGGGCCGTCGGCGACGACACCGGGCCGTTCCCGGAACCGGTCGCGCTGAACGTCGTACCGTGGGCCGGCTCGCTGAAGGACGACGGCTGGTCCTCGGAGGAGATGAAGGTGCGGGACGAGTCCCGCAAGATCCTCGGGCTGCCGAACCTTCCCGTCGCGGTGACGTGCGTACGGGTGCCGGTGGTCACCACTCACTCCCTGACCGTGCACGCCCGTTTCGAGGGCGAGGTCACCGTCGACAAGGCCCGGGAGATCCTGGCCACCGCGCCCGGGGTCGTCCTCTTCGACAACCCGGCCGCGGGGGAGTTCCCCACCCCCGCCGACGTGGTCGGCACCGACCCGACCTGGGTCGGCCGGGTGCGGCGGGCCCTGGACGACCCGACGGCGCTCGAACTCTTCGTCTGCGGAGACAACCTGCGCAAGGGCGCCGCGCTGAACACCGCGCAGATCGCGGAGCTGGTGGCGGCCGAGTTCGTCTGACCACAGGACGGCCGGTGGAGCGCCGGGTGGGAAACGCCGGACGGGAAGCCGCCGTTGGGAAACCGGCGCTGGGAAACCGGCGCTGGGAAACCGCCGGGTCGGAAAAAAGCAGGGTGAAAAACTCTGGCCGCTGTGGACTTCGTTTGTAGGATCCATGAACGAGATGTGATCCGGAAATCGGTCCGGACTACTTGTACCCGGCACCTGTGGCGTCAGAGGATTTGCTCCCCGCCCTCCGCAACCGTGCGAAGGGCGGGGAGCGTCTTTGCGGTCACCCATTCAGGGCGCGGTGCCGCGTGGTCGGCGTGGGGACGCCGAGAACGGGCGTGGGGACGCTCGTTCACATGGGACATAGGGGAAGAGCGGGACGATGAGGGCCTATGACGCACCGTCTGACGGGTGGCCGCCCGGCAGACGCGGGAACGTGACGCCCGGCACGTACAACCCTCATGGGGGTGGGCGTGTCCAACTGGCGTGGCAGAGGTACTCGATTTCCCCGCGGCGACGCGTGGCCCCGCTGTGCGGCCACCCGTCCGGCCCGTCCGTCCCCGTGTGGCCGGCCCGGCCGGTGGCATGCCGGTGATCGCGCCGATGCCCGCAGCGCGGCCGGCCCGCATTCCGAACCAGCGCGACGGCGCGGACGGGGACGCGGTGGCGGCGGGTACCACCGTCGACCACCTCACCGAGACGTACCGGACGCACTACCGGTCGCTGCTCGGCCTCGCCGCGCTCCTCCTCGACGACACCGCCTCCTGCGAGGACGTCGTCCAGGAGGCCTTCATCCGAGTCCACTCGGCGCGCAAACGCGTCCGTGACCCGGAGAAGACCCTGGCGTACCTGCGTCAGACCGTCGTCAACCTCTCGCGCTCGGCGTTGCGCCGCCGCATCCTCGGCCTCAAGCTGCTCTCCAAGCCCATGCCGGACATGGCGAGCGCGGAGGAGGGCGCCTACGACCAGCTGGAGCGCGACTCCCTGATCAAGGCGATGAAGGGACTGCAGCGCCGCCAGCGCGAGGTGCTCGTCCTGCGCTACTTCGCCGACATGACCGAGGCACAGGTCGCCGAGACGCTCGGGATATCCCTGGGCTCGGTCAAGGCGTACGGATCACGCGGCATCGCGGCGCTCAGGGTGGCCATGGAGGCACCGGCATGAGCGACGGCGACGACGAACGGCGCGCCGCCCGCGACGAGCACGGGCCCCGGGAAGGGACCGCACCGACCGGACCTGCCGAGCCACCGTCCGGGCCCGCCGGGCCACCGTCCGGACCTGCCGGGCCACCGTCCGGACCTGCCGGGCCACCGACAGGACCTGCCGGGCCACCGTCCGGGCCGACCGGGCCCGCCGGGCAAGAACCGTCGAAGTACACGCACGCTGGGAACGGAACTGTGAACAACGGCCCCGCCGAACAGGGCCCCGACACTCAGGGGCCTGACAGGCTCGACGGGCTCGGCTCCGACGAGCTGGCCCTGCGCAGAATGCTCCACCAGGCCGTCCAGGACGTGAAGCCGAGCGACGGCACCCTGGACCACCTGCGCCGCGCGGTCCCCGCACGGCGGGCCCGCAAGCGCCAGGCCGTCGTCGGTATGGCGGCCGCCGCACTCTTCATCGGCACGGCGGTCCCGGCCCTCGTGCACGTCTCGAACGCCACCGGGCCGGGGGCAGACCCGTCCGTCGCGGGACACGCCTCGCAGGCCCAGGGCGGTACCTCCCAGGGCAAGGACCCGGCCGGCGGGCAGAGCGGCATCGCCGGCTCCGCGGGCACGGCCGAGGGCAGGGAAGAGAGCGACCCCGAGAAGACGCCCACGGACAAGGAGAGCGGTGCCGCGACGGGCTCCGCCCCCGGCACCGGCCCCTCCGCCAGCGCCGCCGCCGACATCCCCGCGTGCACGGCGAAGCAGCTCGGCCCGGCCGTCGCGAGCAGCGCCGCCCCCGACTCGACGGGTGTGGTCTACGGCTCCTTCCGCGTCACCAACGTCTCCGCGGACGGCTGCACCGTCGCCGGCCCCGGCAACGTGGTCGCCACCCCGCAGGGCGCGGCGGACGCCGCCGACATCGGCACGGCACGGCACGTCGCGGGGGACGCCGCGGCGGGACTGCCCGACCCGTCCCTGGAGAACGCCGCACTGACACTGCCGTCCGGCTCCGCGTACGAGGTGCAGTTCGCCTGGGTGCCCTCGGAGACCTGTCCCACCACCGGCGGCACCACGGGAGGCGGCACCGGCGGACCCACGGCCGACCCCTCGCCCACCCAGCCCACGGCAGCCACGGGCGGCACCCCCACCGGCGCCGACGACACCGGCACCACGACCCAGCTGCTCACCGAGGACGGCCCGGCCGAGGGAAGCGTGTCGGTGACGTACACCCCGGAGGGCGGCTCGGGCTCGGCGACGGCCACCGTGTCCAACGCCTGTGCGGGAACGGTGTACTGGACGGGCGTGCTGGCGGGGACGGCGTAGGGCGCCCGGCCTGCCCCCCACGGCTGGGCCTGGGCTGCACTGCCGGGCCTGTGTTCCGTGGTCCGGCGTACGTTCCACGGTCCGGCGTACGTTCCACGGTCCGACCTGTGCTTCTCCGTCGGGCCCCGCGCTTCCCGGTCCGGCCCGGGCCGCGCCGCCGGGCCCGCGCTCCACGGCGCGGCCGGCGGCCGGCGGCCGGTGTCAGACGCCGGACGGGCTGGGGTGCGGCTCCGACTCCGACTCCGACTTCGGCTCCGACTCAGACTTCGACTTCGGCTCGTCCTCCGGGGTCAGGCCGAGTTCCGCGTCGCGGGCGAGTTCGACCTCGCGGCGCAGCAGCCGGAACCACATGAAGATCACGAAGCCGACGAAGGCGAACCACTCGGCGGTGTAGCCGAGGTTCTGGAACGCCTTCAGGTCCAGCCCCGTGCCCTGCGGCGCGGTCACGGGTACGGCCCGCATCCCGGAGTCGCCCTCGTTGAGCGTGACCCACGCGTCGTACACGTCGTACGGCACGAGGTTCAGCAGCGTCGCCGCGCTGATCGCGCCGGTCTGCCCGGCCGGCCACCCGGAACGTCCGCTGACGCCGTTGCTGCCGGGCGACTCGGCCGCCTGGAGCGCTCCGGTGACGGTGACCTCGCCGGTGGGCGGGGCCGGGGCCTTCGCCGGGTCGGGCTCGCCGGGCAGCCAGCCGCGCACGACCGGCAGCGCCTCACCCGAGTCGGTGCGCAGCAGCGTGAGGACGTAGAAGCCGTCCCGGTCGTCCAGCTTCCGCTCCGGGACGAGCAGCTGGTCGGCGTACCGGCCGCGCACGGTGGTCTGCTCGCCGACCGTCGCCTTGTCCACCGGCAGCATCTCCGCCAGCGGACGGGCCGCCTCGCGGCGGGCCGGGTCCTGTTCGGTGGTCGTGGTCTCGTGGTCCTGCACCCGGTCCTCGAACCGGCCGAGCTGCCACGAACCCATGAAGATGCAGAAGGGGATGGCCAGGACGACGAAGACGTTGATCCCCCACCATCGGGGCGTCAGCAGAAACCGGTACACGCCCCCCACGGTACGGGGCGTGGCCCCGCGACCCGGCCGCGGGGCTGTGGAAAAGCGTCGGAGCGGGCTGGGGTGGGCGAAGTTTTCCACAGGCTGGGGATCTGATCCGCACGTCGTCACCGGGTCGGGGCAGTATGGGGCCATGACTGAGAGCAACGGGTCCGCGTCGTCGGACCAGCGGCGGGGACAGAACGGCCGGCAGGACGAGAGCACCGAGCGTATGCCCGACTGGGAGAGGCGGTTCCGGGCGCCCCGGGTGTCGCTGCCCGACTGGGCCGAGGACGCCCCGGACCGCTCCCTGTTCGTGTCGAACGCGACGGGGACGTACGAGCTGTACGCCTGGGACCGGTCGACCGGCGAGCAGCGCCAGGTCACGGACCGGCCCAACGGCACGACGGACGGGGTGCTCTCACCGGACGGCGACTGGATCTGGTGGTTCGACGACAAGGACGGCGACGAGTTCGGCGTCTGGCGCCGGCAGCCCTTCCCGGGCGGCGAGGACGAGCTCGCCGTGCCGGGCCTCGACCCCTCCTACCCGGCGGGCCTCGCCCTCGGCCGGGACGGGCGTACGGCGGTGATCGGCCGCTCGACCGACGAGGACGGTACGACGATCCACCTCGCGTACGCGGGCGGACCCCCGGCGGAGATCTACCGGCACCGCGAGTCCGCGGGCGTCGGCGACCTCTCCCACGACGGCACGCTGATCGCGATCGAGCACACCGAGCACGGCGACGCCATGCACTCGGCGCTGCGCGTCCTGCGCCCCGACGGCACGACGGTCGCCGAGCTGGACGACACGAAGGGCGGCGAGGAGGAGCTGGGCCTGGAGGTGCTCGGCTTCGCACCGGTCGACGGTGACACCCGCCTGCTCATCGGCCACCAGCGCCGGGGCCGCTGGGAGCCCCTGGTGTGGGACGTGGCGACGGGCGAGCAGACCGACCTCGCCCTGGAGCTGCCCGGTGACGTCAGCGCCGAGTGGTACCCGGACGGCAGCGGCCTGCTGATCGTGCACGGCTTCGAGGCCCGCAGCGAGCTGTTCCGCTACGACCTG
Organism: Streptomyces sp. WG7; assembly: GCF_049975785.1. Taxonomy (NCBI): domain Bacteria; kingdom Bacillati; phylum Actinomycetota; class Actinomycetes; order Kitasatosporales; family Streptomycetaceae; genus Streptomyces; species Streptomyces sp. WG7. The sequence continues at coordinate 34,415 of NZ_JBNGGE010000012.1, read as the reverse complement.
GCCGAACGCGAGCTGGTGGAGATCGAGACCCCGGCCGGCACCGTCTCCGGGGCGACGGCCCGCCCGGACGGCAGCGTGGAGTACCTGTGGTCCTCGGCCGCCGAGCCGTCGGCGGTGCGCTCGACGACCGGCCGGGTCGTCCTGGACCCGCCCGGCATGAAGTCGCCCGGCTCGGTACCGGTGGAGGACGTGTGGGTGGAAGGGCCGGGCGGCCGCATCCACGCCCTGGTCCAGAAGCCCGCCGGCACGACCGGACCGCTCCCGACGGTCTTCGACATCCACGGCGGCCCCACCTGGCACGACAGCGACTCCTTCGCCGCCGGCCCCGCTGCCTGGGTCGACCACGGGTACGCGGTGGTCCGCGTCAACTACCGCGGCTCCACCGGGTACGGCCGCGCGTGGACCGACGCCCTCAAGCACCGGGTGGGTCTCATCGAGCTGGAGGACATCGCGGCGGTGCGCGAGTGGGCGGTCACCTCCGGCCTCGCGGACCCCGCCCGCCTGATCCTCACCGGCGGTTCCTGGGGCGGCTACCTCACCCTCCTCGGCATCGGCACCCAGCCCGAGGCGTGGACGCTGGGCATCGCCGCCGTCCCCGTCGCCGACTACGTCACCGCGTACCACGACGAGATGGAGGGCCTGAAGGCCCTCGACCGCACCCTGCTCGGCGGCACCCCCGAAGAGGTCCCCGACCGCTTCGAGGCATCCTCCCCGCTGACCTACGTCGACCAGGTCAAGGCCCCGGTCTACATCTCGGCGGGGGTCAACGACCCGCGCTGCCCGATCCGCCAGGTCGAGAACTACGTCAAGCGCCTGGAGTCCAGGAACGCGGTCCACGAGGTGTACCGGTACGACGCGGGGCACGGGTCACTGGTGGTGGACGAGCGGATCAAGCAGGTCCGGCTGGAACTGGACTTCGCGGCGAGGCACTTGCCCCAGAGCTAGCCGCTCGGCCGGCCGAGGCGCTCCGTGGAGGCCTTCCGGCCGGCCGAGTGGGGTGGGTGGACAGGGGCCGGGGGGGTCGGGGGGTGGAGTCCCCAGGGGGTCGGGAGGTGAACCCTCTGGTGGTTCCGGTGGTTCCGGTGGTTCTGGTGGTTCCGGGGGGCCGGTGATTCCGGGGGTCCGGTGGGCCTGGTGGGCCCGATGGGTCCGATGGGTCCGGTGGGCCGGTGGTTCCAGTGGGTCCGGGAGGGTCCGGGAGGGGCTGGTGGGTCCGAGGTTCGAAGGTTTCGGGAGTTTCGGGGATCTGAACTCCCGGATTCCCGGGGGCGGAGCCGGACGGAGCCCTGGCGGGAGCGTAAGGGGCCTACGCCCGTAAGGGGCAGCGCTCCTACACGTCCGTCCGCTGCCGTGTCCGCCGCCCCAGCAGCTCCGCCAGCCCCTGCCGTGTGGCCGCCAGCACCACCCGGTCCTCAGCCCGCAGCACGTACGTGTCGGGCAGCTCCCACACCAGCCCCGTGTCCGCCGCCCCGCGCTCACCGGAGACCTCCAGCGCCAGCACCCGCCACGCCCCCGCGCGGAACGCCTCACCGACCGTCTTCCCCTCCAGCTGCGGATGCCCGGCCACCTCCACCGCCGCGAACAGCAGCACCCGCCGCTCGACGGGGATCGCCCCGAGGATCTGGCGGCCCATCATCGCCCCGGCGAACGCGGGCGCGGACAGGTGGGTCACACTGCGGCTCCGGGTGAGCGCGCCCGGGTGCGCGGCCCGCAGGGTGCGGTACACGGCGGTCGCGAAGTCGTCGTCGTACAGGCGCAGCACCACCCGCAGTCCGGACCGTACGGAGCGGGCGTACAGCACGGCTTCCAGGTTGGTCGTGTCCACACTGGTCAGGGCGAGCAGGGAGTGCGCGCGGTGGATCTTCGCGGCCTCCAGGACGCCCTCCTGGGTGACGTCCCCGAGCACCACCGGCACCCGCAGCCGCCGCGCGGTCGCCATGCCCCGCGCCTCGGGGTCGGCCTCGACGCACACCACGGGGATGTCCATCTCCCGCAACCGGGTCAGCACACGGGTGCCGATCTTGCCGAGACCGAGCAGGACGACGTGCCCGCCGAGCCCGCGCGGCGGCTTCCGCACCGTCGAGGCGCTGCGGAAGGTACCGAGGGCCTCGAGCACGGCGGCCAGCAGTACCGGCAGCAACAGCAGTCCGACGAAACCGGACAGCAGCTGGAGCACCTGCCGCCCGGAATCCTTGTTGTGGGCGGGCTCGTTGATGGAGAAGAGATCGAGCAGGGTCACGTACGTGGCGTGCAGCGGATGGTCCCCGGTGACCACCATCAGCGCCACCGCGAGCGCGACCACGCAGGCCCCCAGGCCCGCCAGCGACCACCGCAGCCGCCGCGAGAACAGCTCGCCGAACGGGGGCACACCGGCACGCGCGGTGGGCAGTGGGGGACCGGAGTACGAGACCTGCTCCAGGACGACGGTGCCGCGCCCGGTGGCCGCCTCCACCGCCGCCGCGTCGGGCAGCAGTTGCGGCGCCTGCTCGCCGCTGCCCTCCGAACCGTCCGCGCCGGCCGGGTCGTTGCTCGTCGCGGAGAGCAGCGCGAGGGTGCACAGTCCCGGATCGGCCACCTCGCCGGGACGGGGCGGCTGCCGTTCCACCGCGCGCAGCAGCAGCCCGTCCGCTTCGACGACCTTGCTGGTGCCGACGAGCGCGGTCGCGGCCAGCGCGGGTGCGGCCGTGTCGGCGTCGGACAGCACGGTCGTGGAGGTTCCGGCACCGTCGAGTCCCGGCGCCCGAGCGTCGCCAGTCGCCAGCGCGGCGCTCTGGTCGAGGAGTTCCTCGATGTGCCGGCCGAGGCGCCGGTTGTACAGGCGCAGGACCAGGCGCAGCCGAGGGTTGAGGCGGCGGGCGGTCAGGGCGGCGCGGATGTTGGTCTCGTCGTCGTCGTACACGAGGGCCAGCGCGGCGGCCCGGTCCACGCCGGCCTCCGCGAGTACGGCGTCGGTCGGCTCGGCGGCCTCCAGTTCACGGCCGGTGCCGTTCGGATCGCCGCTGCCCGGTTCCGCGTTGCCCGACCGGTTGACGGCCGCGCTGACCATGCCCCGCAGCGCCGCCGAGGCCGCGCGGGCCCGCCCGACCACCGGCTGCCGCACCCGGCTCCCGGAGGGCGGGACGACGAGGGTGACCTGTTCGCGGTACACGCCACGCAGTTCGGCGGCCAGCCGGTGTGCCAGTCCGTCGTCGCCGCACACCACCATGTGCGCGTACGCGTCACCCTGCGGAACCTGGTGCGGAACGCTCCCCGTTCGAGTCCCCATTTGAAAGAGGACAGTACCGGCTCCGGGTGCGGTTCCAGGAGTCCCCGAGGAGAGGGGAGAGAAGCGAAGGGCGGCATAAAAGAGGCGTAAAGATTGCCGGAACACGGCAATGACGCGATCCTCCGGCGCGTGTGACGATTCGTTTCACCGAAGCTCAGCGACGGGCGAGAGGGGGACGGCACGGATGGCCTGGTTTATCGGGCTGGGTGTCACGGGGGTCGTGCTGCTCGCCCTGTCGCTGGTCTTCGACGGACTGCTGGAAGGCGCGTTCGACACAGCGTTGGACGGCGTCCTGGAGGGGTGGCTGTCGCTGCCGGTCGTCGCCGGGTTCGTGGCGATGACCGGTTTCGGCGGCGCCATCGCCCTCGGCACCGGCTGGACCGGCCCCGCGGGGGCCGCGGGGGCCGGCGCGGTCGCCGGAGCGGGGGCCGGCTGGCTGACGTACCGTTTCAGCCGAGCGCTGATGCGCGACCGGACGGCTGTCACACCCCGTGCGGACGACCTGCTCGGCACGTCCGGCAAGGTGGTGACCGCGATTCCCGCGGACGGTTTCGGTGAGGTGCTGCTCCGGCTCGCCGGCCAGCCGCTGAAGTGCGCGGCGCGCAGTGCGGAGCCGGTGGCGCGCGGCGCCGAGGTGTGGGTCGAGGCGGTGCCGACCGGTACGTCGGTCGTGGTGCGGCCGGTGGACCGCTGAGCGGGGCCCGCCCTTCTCTGCTCCGTCCTCCCAGTTCCGTCCGATCGGTTCCCTCCGATCGGTTCCCTCCTCTGGGTTCCTTCCTCTCCGTTCCTTCTTTTCCGTGCTCTGTGATTCGGGGGCGTTGCCATGAGTCCTGTCGTCATCGCGGTGCTGGGAGTCGTCGTACTCCTGGTGCTGCTCGCGCTGGTGGTGGTCAGCCGCTACAAGGTGGCCGGCCCGAGTGAGGCGTTCATCGTCACGGGACGGCGCGGCAAGAAATCCACCGATCCGGAGACGGGCCGTGTGTTCACCGACAACAGCGGCCAGAAGGTCGTGGTCGGCGGCGGTGTGTTCGTCGTGCCGTTCGTGCAGCAGCGGTTCACGCTCGACCTCTCCTCGCGGCACATCCCGGTCGCCGTGCGTGGCGCGGTGACGCTGCGCGGGGTGAAGGCCAACCTGGAAGGCGTCGCGATCGTCAAGGTCGGCGGCACGGAGGACGCGATCCGCGCGGCGGCGCAGCGGTTCCTGATGCAGCAGGACGGCATCGTCGGCTTCACCCAGGAGGTGCTGTCCGGCGCGCTGCGCGCGATCGTCGGCCGGATGTCCGTGGAGGACGTCATCCGGGACCGGGCCGCGTTCGCCGGGCAGGTCGCCGAGGAGGCGGAGGCGAGTCTGTCCGGGCAGGGCCTGGTGCTGGACGCCTTCCAGATCCAGGACATCACCACCGAGGGCTCCTACCTGGAGGACCTCGGCCGTCCCGAGGCGGCGCGGGCCCGCCAGGAGGCCGACATCGCCGAGGCCGTGGCCCGGCGGGCCGCCGAGCAGGCGCGGCTGAAGGCCGAGGAGGAGATCGCGGTCGCCCAGCGGACCCTGTACCTGAAGCAGGCCGAGATCAAGGCCGAGACCGATCAGGCGTCGGCCCGTGCCAACGCGGCGGGACCTCTCGCCGAGGCGGCCCGTGAACAGGACATCCTCGCCGAGCAGGAGAAGGTCGCCGAGCGGCAGGCCGCGTTGAAGGACCGGCAGCTGGACACCGAGGTGCGCAAGCCCGCCGACGCCCAGCGGTACGCCGCCGAGCAGGAGTCGGAGGCCCGCCGGGTGGCGCGGGTGAAGCAGGCGGAGGCCGAGCGGGCGGCCGAGATCGCCGCCGCCCAGGCGGAGGCCGAGCGGGCCCGGCTCACCGGTGAGGGCGAGAAGCAGCGGCGTGGCGCGCTGGCCGAGGCGGAGGCCATCGAGGGCCTCAGGCAGGGTGAGGCCGAGCGTTCCCGGCGTGCGGCGATCGCCGAGGCCGTACGGCTGGAGGGCGAGGCGGAGGCCGCGGCGATCGGCGCCAAGGGCGCGGCGGAGGCCGAGGCGATGCGGCAGAAGGCCGACGCGTTCGGGCAGTACGGCGACGCGGCCGTGCTCCAGATGCTGGTCGAGGTGCTGCCGCAGGTGGTGGCCAAGGCGGCCGAGCCGCTCGCGGCCGTGGACAAGATGACGGTCATCTCGACGGACGGCGCGAGCCGGCTGTCGCGCACGGTCGCCGACAACGTGGCGCAGGGCATGGAACTCCTGGGCTCCACCACGGGCGTCGACCTGGCGGCCCTGCTGAAGAACATCACCGGGCAGGACGCGAAGGCGACGGACGGGCCGCCGGAGCAGGCGGCCGGGCCGGAGCAGGCGGACCGGGCGGACCGGCCGGGCCCGCAGCTCAACGGCAAGGTGGAGATCACGGGCTGACCGCCGGGCTGACCGCCGGGAGGGCCGCCGTGCGGGCTGGTCCCCGGGCGGGCGCCGGTGCCCGCGTGGGCCGGACCGCTCAGATCTCCTGGGCGGGCCAGCCCAGCAGCCGGGCCCCGATGACCGCGGTCTGCAGGGTGTAGCGGTGCACCGGGTCGGCGGGGTTGGCCCCGGTCAGCTGGTGGATGCGGTCCAGCCGGTAGGTCAGGGCCCGGACGCTGAGCGTCAGCCGCCGGGCCGCCGCGGCCGCCGTGCAGCCGGTGTCGAAGTACGCCTCCAGGGTCCGCAGCAGCGGCTCGGCACCACCGCGGGCCTCGCGCAGCGGACCCAGCATGCTCAGCACGAGGTCGGCCATGGCCTGCCGGTCGCGCGTGAGCACCGGGTAGACGAGCAGGTCGGCGGCGCGCAGCACGGGCTCGTCGAGTTCCAGCCGCTCGGCGAGCTCCAGGGTGCTCAGCGCCTCCTCGTAGCTGTGCACCACGCCGCCCGCGCCGGTCTGGGGGCGTCCGATGGCCACCCGGCTGCCGTCCGTGGCGGCGTACGCCTGCTTGGCGAAGAAGGTGAGGACATCGTCCTGGTCACCGGGCGCGATGCAGATGAGCTGCCCGTTCTTGGTGGTGATCAGGATGCGGCGGTCGCCGAAGCGGGAGATCAGCGCGGTCTCGACGAGCCGGGTGACCGGGGCGGTGTCGTCGTACGCCTCCGGCCCCTCCGCCACCGCGACCGCGTGGGCGCGGGAGAGGACGAGTCCGAAACGCTCGGCCCGTTCGGCGAGCCGGCCCAGATCGCTGCGCCCGTAGAGCAGGTCGTCGATGAACTCACGCCGTGCCGCCTCCTCCTGCCGTACGGCGAGACGCTGGGCACGTTCGTATCCCTCGGCGAAGGCGTCGACGGCCTGGGCGACGGCGGCGAGCACACTGTCCGCGACGCCGGTGGTGGAGGCCGTCGTACCGCCGGGCCAGGACGCGCGCGTGGCGTCCAGGTGCAGCCGTACGAGACTGCGCAGACTGTGTCCCGCCTCCGCGGCCTGCTCACCGTAGAGCCGCCGTTCCTCCAGCTCGCCCCGATTGAGCCGGCGCCCTGTGTCGGCGACCTCCGCGAGGATCTCGGAGTACCCGGTCAGGTACGTCTCCTGCCGATCGGCCAACTGGTCCGTCACCCCGCGCCTCCCCCTGCCGTTCACGCCCCGTGCGCGGTGTCCGGCAACGTGAGAGTAGTCAAGGCTGCCGGAAACCGGCAACGCGGCAAGGCCTGTTCAGCGGCTGTCCTCCATCGGTCGTCCACTCACCCGGTCACCGGCTACCGGCTACCGGCCACCGGTCACCGGCGCCGGCCCACTCGTGCACCGGTCACCGGCGCCGGCCGCTCGGCACCGGCTGTCGGCGCAGGCAGCCGACCGCCGGCGCACCGGCTGCCGGGCCTCACGGCCGCTGATACGGCTGCTGCTGCGACTGCCCGTACGTCTGGCCGCCCTGGCCTCCCTGGCCGCCGCTCACGGCCTGCGTCTGGAGCTGTTCCGCCTGCTCCTTGGTCACCTTCTGCTCGGCGCCGCAGAAGGTGCACTGCGTCAGGTACTTCGTGGAGAACGGGAACAGCGGCACGAAGAACAGCGTGAACTTCGTGACGCGCTTGCGCAGCGTGTGCGCGGAGGGGTTGCCGCACTGGCCGCACACCAGCGTCAGTATCGCGAGCTGGTAGAGGTATCCCTTGGTGCCGAAGATGATCACGAGACGGTCCTTCCCGGGTCGGTCCCCCGCGGGCACGCAGGGCACAGGCACGCAGATCCTCTCCCAGATTGCGCCGGGGCGGGGGCGGGAGGCCACCCGCGACCCGTGTCACTCCACGGTGTCCGCGCCCCCGCCCTCCCAGCGCAGCAGGTCTCCCGGCTGGCACTCGAGTACGTCGCAGAGCGCGGCGAGCGTCGTGAAGCGCACCGCCTTGGCGCGGCCGTTCTTCAGTACGGCCAGGTTGGCGGGGGTGATGCCGACACGTTCCGCGAGCTCGCCCACGGACATCTTGCGCTTCGCCAGCATCACGTCGATGTCGACGACGATCGGCATCAGATCACCTCTGCCAGCTCGTCCCGCATCCGTGCGGCTTCGACGTCGCGCGCGACGGCCTGGGCGAGCAGCATCCGCAGGACGAGCACGACCAGCGCGACGCCCAGGATCGCCACGACGACCCCGCCCAGCAGGAGGACGACGCCGGGCGCGACCGCCTCACCCGGCGCCAGGACGACCCCGAGCGCGAACACCAGGAGCGCGGCCGCGACGAAGGCGCCGATGACGACATGCACGTACCGGAAGGCGTCGAGGGAGAACACGGTGCCGCGTCGCACCATCGTCACCAGCCGCCAGACGCAGACCAGGACGACCTGGGCCGCCGCGGCGCCCAGGACGACGATCAGGAACACCGGCGTGCGTACGGCCGCGAGAGCGGCGTCGGGATCACCCGATCCGGACGCCAGCAGCCGGATCAGCACCGCCTGGATAAACACCGAGCCGGCGAGCAGCACCCCGACCACGCCGCGCAGCGCGACCACCGTCAGCTGTCCCATGGCCTCTCCTTCAATCGTTTCACGATGGAAAGCTATCGAGAATCGATAGGTTCGGCAAGGCGGGGGCAAGGTGGGGGCAACGCGGCGGGCCAAGGTGACGGTGACCGGCGGGGCGGCGCGCGCTCCGCGCTGCTACAGGTCGCATCCGGTCGTTTTTGGGTTCCGTACCGGATAGTGCCCACCGCCCGAAGGAGGCGACGCTGGAGCCGGCCCGCCCACCCTTTCCCGGACAGGCCGGGCCGGGTCGGCCACGTATGCGCGGCTGCGCCACTTCGCCCTGGTGTGATCGTGACGTTCCCACCTCGCAAGGAGAGCAGATGGCCCGCCCGACCGACCGCGTCGCCTGCCCGGGGCCCCGCGCCGGGAGGAGGACACCGTGCCCGGATCCGACGACCAGCGCCTCGGCGAGATCGAGTCCCGCCTGCGCCGCGACGACCCCCGGTTCGCCCGCGCCCTCGACGTCGGCCGTCCCCGCCGGCCACGCGAGTACCGCCGCGTCCGGGCCTGGCTGCTGCTCGCCACCGCCCTGGCGGCGCTGGGCGCCGGCATCGCCCTGGCCCACGGGCTGCTCATCGCCACCGGCCTGGTCCTCGCCGGGATCGCCGGGGAACTCTTCGACCCACACCGGCGGACATGCGGCGACCGGCGCCCTCCGCCCCGCGCCTGACGCGGGGGGCGGCTCTGGGGGCGGCTTCGGCGACCGCTTCGGCCTCGGCTTCGGTGGCGACTTCAGCGGCCTCGGCGACGGCCTCGGTGGCGGCCCCGGCGCCCGTCAGCCCGCCCCGGACGGCTCGGGGCCCGGCCGATGACCCTGCCCGAGCTCTACCTGACCCTGCTGATCGGCGGCACGGTGCTGCTGGCCAGCATCGCCGCCGCCCGCGCCGCCCACCGTGTCGGCCTGCCCAGTCTGCTGCTGTTCCTCGCGGTCGGCGTCGTCGCCGGCGAGGACGGGCTCGGCCTGGACTTCGACGACGCGCAGCTGGCCCAGGCGCTGGGCACCGCCGCCCTGGCGGTCATCCTCGTCGAGGGCGGCCTGACCACCCGGTGGAGCGACGTCAGGCGCCTGCTCGCCCCCGCCGGCGTGCTCGCCACCGCGGGGGTGGCCGTCTCCGTCGCGGTGACCGCCGCCGGCGCGCACTGGCTGCTGGGCATGGACTGGCACCTGGCTCTGCTGCTCGGCGCCATCGTGTCCTCCACCGACGCCGCGGCGGTCTTCGCCGTACTGCGTTCGCTCCCCCTGCCGCAGAAGGTGACGGGGCTGGTGGAGGCCGAGTCCGGGTTCAACGACGCCCCCACCATCATCCTGGTCCTGATCTTCTCCACCACCACCGCCGGCGACCTGCCCGGCCCCGGCCCGGTCGTCGGCAACCTGCTCTACCAGCTCGTGGCCGGCGGCACGCTCGGGGTACTGACCGGCCGCCTGGGAGCCGCCGCGCTGCGGCACATCGCGCTGCCCGCCACCGGCCTGTACCCGCTCGCCACGGTCGGGTTCGGCATCGTCGCCTTCGCAGCGGCCGGAGCGGTGAACGCCAGCGGCATCATCGCCGCCTACCTGTCCGGCCTCGTCCTCGGCAACGCCGAACTGCCGCACCGCGCCGCCACCCGCTCCTTCGCCGAAGGCGCCGGCTGGCTGGCCCAGATCGGCCTGTTCGTCATGCTCGGCCTGCTCGTCGACCCGAGCGAACTGCCCTCCGCGATCCTCCCCGCGCTCGTCGTCGGCACGGTCCTGCTGCTGGCCGCCCGCCCCGTCTCCGTCCTCCTCTGCCTCCTCCCCTTCCGCGTCCCCTGGCGCGAACAGGCGTTCATCTCCTGGGCGGGCCTGCGCGGCGCGGTGCCCATCGTGCTCGCCACCTTCCCGATCGTCGAAGGGGTCACGGGCGCACGCGACGTACTGAACATCGTGTTCGTCCTCGTCGTCCTCTTCACCCTCGTCCAGGGCCCCACCCTGCCCGCCGCCGCCCGGCGCCTCCGGCTGACCCGCTCCGACGCGCTGCGCGAGATCCAGGTCGAGACCGCGCCCCTCGACGTCCTGGACGCCGACCTGCTCACCGTGGCCATCCCGCCGGGCTCCCGCCTGCACGGCGTCGCCGTCTTCGAACTGCGCCTGCCGCCCCCCACCGTCGTCACCCTGATCGTGCGCGACGGCACCACCCTCGTCCCCGACCGCGACACCGTGCTGCGCGCCGGTGACGAACTGCTGCTCATCACCACCCTCCACACCCGGGAGGCCGCGGAACGCCGCCTGCGCGCCATCGGCCGGCGCGGCAAACTCGCCCGCTGGCTCGGGGAACACGGCGCCCCGGAACCGGAGAAGGAACCGGGCACCTCGCCACCCGGGTCCACGGCACGAGCACCACGCTGACGCGACCGGGAGCACGTGCACGTCACGGCCGCGTCATCGACCGCGGTCGCGCGGCTCCTGCGACGTGACGAGCCCGCCTCCATCGCGGAGGCCGGTTGCGTATCCTCGCCCGTGAGGTGCAAGGCGACATCTCAAGAGGGGGGACATGCGGGAGGAAGGGAACAGCCCGCGGGTCGCGCGGGTCATCGTCTGTCTGGTCTCCGTCGGGTTCTTCGTCGCGTCGGTGGCGGCAACGTCCGCCAACCGCGACGGACTTCGCCACCTGGTGGTGGCGTCGGCCATTCTGACGGCGACCCTGGGGCTGCACCTGCGTCATTCCGCCCGCCCGGCCGTGCGCCGTCACAAGCCGTGGTGGCCGTGGTCGCTCGTCGCGCACGGAGCCCTGACCTACTTGCCGTACGGCTTCTTCCAGGACACCTGGGTCGGCATCCCGGGGTCGCTCGCCGCCGCGGTGCTCCTGACGACTCCGGTACCGCACGCGTGGATCGCCTTCGCCGTGCTGATCGGTCTCCAGGTGCCCCTCGTCCTGGCCATCGGCGAGACGACAGGCCAAGGCCTCAACTCGGCGGTGTCCCACGCGGTGGGCGGGCTGGCCCTGTTCGGTGTGGTGCGACTCGCGGACCTGGCCGAGGATTTGCAGGCCGCCCGTGCCGAACTGGCCCGGCGCGCAGTCGACCGTGAACGGCTGCGCTTCGCCCGCGACCTGCACGACCTGTGCGGTTACTCGCTGACGGCGGTGGCGCTCCAGTGCGAGGGGATCCAGTGGCTCGTACGAAGCGATCCCCAGCGCGCCGAGGAGGAGTTGGTGCGGACGCAGGCGCTGGCACGCCACGCCCTGACGGAGGTACGGGCCGTGTCCGCCGGGTACCGCGTGCTGTCCCTGGAGCGGGAGGCGCGGACGACTGCCGCGCTGCTGGAGTCTCTCGGCGTGACCGTCGATGTCGAACTGGCCGAGGCCGCCCTGCCCGGGTCCGTCGACGAGACCCTGGCCATCGTGGTCAGGGAGGGAGTCACCAACGCGCTACGGCACAGCAAGGCCCGGCACTGCGCCATCCGCCTCACCGTGGACAAAGGGCCATCCCACGGTGCGTGGGCGCACCTGGAAGTGACCAACGACGGGGTCGCTCCCGGCGAGGCGGGACAGGAGCACGCCGGCCCCCCTGAACCGCAGGGCCTGGGCGGCAGCGGTCTGCGCAACCTCCGCGAGCGGGTCGCCGAGCTGGGTGGCCGGCTGAGTGCCGGAGCGGACGGCACGGGTGGGTTCCGGATCGCGGTGGCCCTGCCGTGCACGGGCCACGACACGCCCGGGGGAGTGTCCACGGTGCCTGCCACGCCTGCCACCATGCCGGACCGGAGCTCCGGACGTCAGTGACCGGCGCCGCGGTCCGGTCCCTCGACGCCGCCCCACAACCGGCCGCCGCACCGGTCCCGGTGTGAGGCGCCGGGCGGCCGGAGGCGTGGAGGCGTGCGGGCCTGGCGGAGGAGAGGAACGGCTCACGAGACGGCCCCGGCCAGCCCTCCCGGCGCGCCGGAGGCACGACGCATGGCTGTTCTGCCGACCAGGACGACCGTCAGGACGGCCACGACGGGCGTGCCGACGGCCAGCGCGGTCAACGGTCCGGCGGCCAGGGCGGGGACGGCCGAACCCGTGAGCGCCGTACTGAGCGGCATCAGCACCGCCGCGCAGACCAGCGTGGCCAGCGACAGGGCGACCACGCAGGTGAGCACGGCCTCCCAGGCCAGCATCCGCAGCACCTGCGAGGGCTGGGCGCCGGCCAGCCTCAGCAGGGCGAACTCCCGTCGGCGGCTCGCCGTCGCCATGCCCAGGGTGTTGACGACGGCGATGGCGGTGAACGCGTTGATCATGATCAGCAGCAGCAGGACGAACAGGCCGGCCGCCTCCGTGGAGCCCGAAGCACTACCCGGATTCTGCGCGTCCCCGCCGCCGACCCGCGCTCCCGGGAACTCCGCGGCCAAGGCCTCCAGTCCTCGTCCGACACTGTCACGATCGGCTCCGGCAGCGACCCGTACGAGAACGGTGTCCAGCAGGGGATCGGCCGCGTGCCGGGCCGCCGGGGCGATCGGCAGCAGCGCGTCGGCGAACCCCTGGTCGCGGGAGTAGACGGCCGCGACGCGGAACGTGTCCCGGGTGCCGTCGTCCCAGTCGACGCGGACCCGGTCGCCCACCGCCACGTCCAGGTTCCGGGCGGCGCTGTCACCGAGCGCCACGGAGCCCGCGCCGAGCCGGGCTACGGAGCCCGCGCGGACCCCCAGGTCGAGCAGTTCCGGCACCGCGTCGGCCCGCATCGCGACCAGGCCCGCGCCGATGAGCGCCTCGGAGTCGTCTGCGTCGGCGTCGGCGTCGGCGTCTGTGTCGGCGCGGCTCAGCTCGCCGTCCAGGGACAGCTGCCCGGAGGCCGCCACCACCCCGGGCAGCCGGTCGGCCCGCTCCGCGAAACCCGGTGCTATGCCCGGCCCGGCGGACGTCACGACATGGTCGGCGAGAACGCGCTGCCGTTCCGCCCGCTGCGCACCGTCCGCCGTGACCAGGGGCACGCAGAGCAGGGTGCCGGTGAGGGAGACGGCCAGCACGAGCGGCGTCACGACGGACGCCAGCCGGGCGTTCTGCCGCCGGAGGTTGCGGGCCGCCAGCGCGCCTTCCCCGGGCAGGAGCGACTGCGCGGGAGCCAGCAGGACGGCGCCGGCGGCGCGGCAGATCAGCGGTGCCAGCAGTGCCACGCCCAGGATCAGGACCAGCACCATGCTCTCGGCCGTCCCGCCGCCCCCGTCCAGGCGGCCCGAGGCCACCGCGCCCAGGCAGACGCCCGCCCCGGCGAGCACGCACACGCCGAGCAGCACGCGCCGCCATCCGGTCCGCGGCTCGGGCGCCGCCGACTCGCGCAGCACCTCCACCGGCCGCACCCGGGAAGCGCGCCGGGCGGCGGCGAACGACGCGAACTGGGCGACGACCGCGGCCAGGACGACCGTCAGCCATGGCGCGACCGGACCCACGGACAGGTCGAACGACGGGGGCAGCACCTCCCCGTCCACCAGCACCCGGTGCAGGAGCAGCGCCACGCCGATGCCGCCCGGTACACCGACGAGTGCCGCCGCCGCGGTCACCAGAAGGGCCTCGACGGCGATCATCCGCCGGACCTGGCCCTTGGTGGCCGCCACGGCCCGCAGCAGGCCGATCTCCGTCAACCGCCCGGCGACCGCGAGCGACAGGGTGCCGGAGACGACGAAGCCCGCGACGAAGAGCGAGAGCGCCCCGAACGTGCCGACGAGAGAGGAGAGCACCGACGCCGGGGACGGCACGTTCCAGAACTCCGCGTCCGCCCGCCCGGCGCCGGAGGCCACCACGACCGGCGCGCCGGCCTCCCCGTACAGGGCCGTGACCCGCTGCTCCACCTGCCGCCGCAGTGCCGCCGGGTCCGTTCCCGGCTTCGCCAGCACGCCGATGGCACGCACCGGCTGGGCGGAACCCGCGAGCCGCTCCGCCTGACGGGGTGTGTGGAACACCGCGTACTGGCGGTCCAGCGGGCGGGGCGGGTCGGCGACGCCGCAGACGCGGTACGTGCGCGGCCCGTCCGGGCCGGCCAGCCGTACGCTGTCGCCCGCACCGACGCCCAGGCGTCCGGCGAGGGTGCCGTCCAGCACGACCTCCGCGTCGTCGGCGGGTGCGCGGCCCTGCCGCAGGGCGAAGGAACCGAGGGCGGCGCTCTCCCACGAGTGCCCGAGCGACGGTCCGTCCCAGGGCGCGTCGACCGGATCGCCGGACGCGTCCACCGCCGTCGTGGGAAACGACAGCTCCGGAACGGCGCGCTCGGCGGACGGCAGGGCGTTCAGCGCCGTGAGGAGTGCCTGTGCCCTGGGCACGAAGGGCTGCCCGCCGACGACCACGTCCGTTCCCGCGTACCGCTCGGTGGGGGAGGCGGCGCGGGTGCTCGACTCGAGGAGCACGGCACACGCCGTCGTCATGACCAGTGCCAGGACGAGCGCGACGAAACCAGCCGCCCAGCCTGCCCTGCGGCCCGAAAGGGTCCGCCATGCGAGTCGTATCACGGGTGCCTCTCGAAGCGGACGGAATTCCCTGAGCGGGCGTGGAAAGCGTATCGAAGGCCCCGGCTGCGGATGGCATATCTCCTGCGGGGCAAGGAGTTTGGCCGATTCGCGCACCTCGAACCATGCGTTTTTCACGGTTCAACTTGGGCGTTGTGTACTGGTGCGGTGGTTCGGGGTGTGAAATCTTTCCAGTCGTTCGAGGAAACCGAATGCGGGAGTACGAGGATCCGGGGGGACACAGGGATGCGGTACGACGCGTATTGCATGGCCGACCGAACGTTCTTCGACTCACCGTGGCAGGTGCGCGAAGGGGAGTACTCCTTCGCCGCCGCGGACCGGGAGCTGCCCGAAGGGTGGCGGAGGGTCGTCCAGGACGACTGGCTGGTCTGCACCCCGGAAGGCACGCGCCGGCCGTCCCAGGGCTGGAAGATCCACGCCTCCGGGTGCCAGGACAACGCCGAGAAGATCCTCGACGCGGTCTGGGACTTCTGCGTTCCCCGGGGAATACCGTTCAAGTTCCTGCGCGGCCGGCACATCCTCCAGCTGCGGAACATGAAATACGCGCCCCGTGGCGGCAGTGGGAAATTCGTCACCGTCTATCCGGCGGACGAGGCGGAGTTGCGCGAGGTGCTCGGCGGTGTCGACGCCGTCGTCGGCGGGGAGCCCGGCGCCTACATTCTCAGCGATCTGCGCTGGAACCAGGGCCCGTTGTACGTGCGCTACGGCGGTTTCGTCGAACGTCACGTCGTCTCGGAGAAAGGCGTCCTGGAGCCCGCCGTCGAGCGGCCCGACGGCACGCTCGTACCCGACCGGCGCCGGCCCGGCTTCCACGTCCCCGACTGGGTGACGCTGCCGGAGTTCCTAGAGCCGCACGCCGAGGCCCGGCGCGCCCACTCCCTGGCCGGGCTTCCCTACGAAGTCCGCCGCCCGGTGCACTTCTCCAACGGAGGTGGCGTCTACGTCGCCGAGGACACCCGCACCGGCCGGGAGGTGATCCTCAAGGAGGCCCGCCCGTACGCGGGGCTGACGGCCGACGGGAGAGACGCCGTGACCCGGCTCCAGGGGGAGCGGGACATCCTCGAACGGCTCGCCGGCCTCGACGCGGTTCCCGCGGTCCTCGACTACTTCACGGTGGGCGACCACCACTTCCTCGCCCAGGAGCTCGTCGAGGGCAAGCCGTTGAGCAAGTACTTCGGCCAGACGTACCCGGAGACCGGCCCGCGGGCCGACCCGGCCGAGATCGCCGGCTACACGCGGTGGGCGACGGGTGTGTGCGAGGCGGTGGAGCGGGCGGTCGCCTCGTTGCACGCCCGCGGGATCGTCTTCGGCGACCTGCACCCCTACAACATCATGGTCGGCGACGACGGCCGGATCGGGCTGATCGACTTCGAGGTGGCGACGCCGGTCGAGGACGACGCGGTGCGGATGCTGGGGCATCCCGCGTACGCCGCGCCCCGCGACCGCACCGGATTCGCGGCGGACACCTACGCGCTGGCCTGCATCAAGCTCGCGGTGTTCCTGCCGCTGACCGCACTGCTGCGGCTGGACCTGGGCAAGGCGGCGGAACTGGCCGACGAGATCGCCGCGCAGTTCCCGGTCCCGCGGGAGTTCCTGGACCCGGCGGTGCGCGAGATCCTCGGCGACAAAGCGGCCGCCGGCGACGGCCCGGCCGAGGGCGGTCGCCCGACGGACGGGACCCGCGGCGCCGTCGGTGAGTTCCGGGGGCGGGACGGCCGGCCGCCCCGCCCCCGGCCCGACCGGGCGGCCTGGCCCGCCGTGCGCGGCTCACTGGCGGACGCGATCCTGGCCGCCGCCACCCCGGACCGCGACGACCGGCTGTTTCCCGGCGACATCGAGCAGTTCAGCACCGGCGCGCTCAACCTGGCCCACGGCGCGGCGGGTGTCCTGTACGCCCTGGACGTCACCGGCGCGGGCCGTCACCCCGAGCACGAACAGTGGCTGCTGGAACGGGCGCTGCGCAAGGAGCAGCGGGCGCGGATCGGCTTCTACGACGGACTCCACGGGGTGGCGTACGCCCTGGAGCACCTGGGGCACCACGGTGCGGCCAGGCGGGTCCTGGAGCGCTGCATGGACGAGCAGTGGCGGCGCCTCGGTACGGACCTGTTCAGCGGCCTGGCCGGAGTCGGTCTCAACCTGCTCCACTTCGCAGGTACGACCGGGGACGGCACCTTGCGTGACGCGGCCCTCGACGTGGCCCGCACCGTCGCGGAACGGCTCGGCGCCGAGACGGACGTGCCCGAGGTCAGCGGCGGCCCCCATCCGAAAGCGGGCCTCATGCACGGGTCGTCGGGGCCGGCCCTGCTCTTCGTACGCTGCTACGAGGCCACCGGTGAGGAAACGTTCCTCGACCTCGCGGCGACGGCACTCCGCCAGGACCTGCGCCGCTGCGTGGTCCGTGACGACGGGGCCCTCCACGTCAACGAGGGCTGGCGCTCGCTGCCGTATCTCGCCGAGGGCGGTGCCGGTGTGGCCGTGGTCCTGGACCTGTACGGTGCCCACCGCGACGACGCACGCTTCCGGACGGCGGCCTCGGGCGCGCTGATCTCGTCCAGCTCCCGGTTCTACGTCCAGTCCGGACTCTTCAACGGCCGGGCGGGCATCCTCGCCCACCTCGCCGCCGTGTCGTCGCAGCCCGTGCCGTCCGACGATCCGCTCGTCGCCGCGCAGATCGAGGCGCTGTCCTGGCACGCACTGGAGTACCAGGGGCATCTCGCCTTCCCGGGCGAACAGTTGCTGAGGCTCTCGATGGACCTCGCGACCGGATCCGCCGGCGTCCTGCTGGCGCTCGGCTCCGCCCTGCACGCCGGCCCGGCCCACCTGCCGTTCCTCTGACTCCCTGACCCCTTGGCCTGCCCGCCGACCACGGAGGGCGCCCGCGTCGCGGGCACGCGCATCCGCGCACGAAGGAGGTGATCTGTATGTCTCTGCTCGAGCTTCAGGAGATGGATCTGCCCACCGAGTCCTCGGAGGAGACGGTGCTCGGCAGCGGACAGAGCCAGCACTGCTCGGACGCCAGCTGGGTCTTCTGCTGATCCAGCCCACCGTACGACCGGCACACCACCGCCGGCGCACCACGACCGGCACACCACCGCCGGCGCACCACGGCCGGCACACATCGACGAAAGGACACAGCATGTCTCTGCTCGACCTTCAGGAGATGGAACTGCCCACCGAGTCCTCCGAGGAGACGGTGCTCGGCAGCGGCAAGAGCCAGCACTGCTCGGACGCCAGCTGGGTCTTCTGCTGATCCAGTCGGACCGAGCCCGTGCACACCGCGGGCTGACAGCACCTGACGCGGCTGCCAAGCCGTGAACGAACCCGGTCGGCGGGTGCGGCAATCACCCGCCGGCCGGTTCGTGTTCCTTCCAGGCCGACCGTGGCACCTCGTGCAAGGAGCAGTCCATTGACCACGAGTCAGCCGCTGAAAAGCGTAGCCCAGGCCCCGGGGCGCGCGGCAGAGCGCATTCTGCTGCGCACCGCGCGGGAAGGCGGCGCCTGGACCGTCGTACTGCTCGTGACGGCCACCCTCTCGACCGCGGCGCAGATCCTCTTCCCGGCCCTCCTCGGCAAGGCCCTCGACTCCGCACTCGACGGCGGTGCCGCGAGCGAGTGGGTGATCGGCTGCCTGGTGGCCGTGGTCGCCATGGCCACCGCCGACGCGCTGTTCGAACTGGCCGCCGGAGCGGGCGCCGCCCGGGGCACGGCCCTCCTGCGAAGCTCGATGCTCGGGCCCCTGCTCTCGTGGACCGGACCCGGCGGGCCCCGCGCGACCGCGGGTGACATGGTGAGCCGCCTGGTGGGTGCCGCGGGCGAGGCGGGCGCCGTCGCCGCCGTACTCGTCCGCGCGGCGCTGTCGGTCGTGCCCGCCGTCGGCAGCGTCGTCGCCCTCTGGCTCATCGACCCCTGGCTCGCCGGCAGCTTCCTGCTGGGCTTTCCCGCCGTCGTCGCGCTGCTGCGCACGTTCACCCGGGACATCTCCGACGTCTCCACCCGGTACCAGGAGACGCAGGGCCGCCTCGCGACCGACCTGCTGGAGGCCCTCTCGGGACGCCGCACCATCGCCGCCGCGGGCACGGCCGGGGCCGAGACCCGGCGGGTGCTGCGCGCGCTGCCCGAACTGGGCCGGCTGGGACACGGCATGTGGCAGGCGCAGACCAGGGCGGCCGGCCGGTCCGCCCTGCTCACGCCGCTCCTGGAGATCGGAGTCCTGTCCGTGGCGGGCTTCGCCCTCGCCGCCGGCCGCATCACCGCGGGCGAGATGCTGGCCGCCGCACAGTACGTCGCCATCGGCAGCGGGATCGGTATGACGACGATGCTGCTGGGCCGACTGGCCAGGGCCCGGGCCGGCGCCGAGCGGGTCCGCGGGGCGCTGGCACAGCCTGTCATGGAGTACGGCGACGAACCGCTGCCGGCGGGCCCGGGCGATCTGGAACTCCGCGATGTCCGGGTGGTCGCCGGGGGCGAACGCGTCCTGGACGGAGTCGATCTGTCCGTTCCCGGAGGCTCGTGCGTGGCACTCGTCGGTGAGTCGGGATCGGGGAAGTCACTGCTCGCCGCCGTCGCCGGCCGGCTGGCGGACCCGGACGCCGGGACGGTCGCCCTCGACGGCGTGCCGCTGCGCCGGCTGACCCACCGCGACCTGCGCTCCGCCGTCGCCTACGCCTTCGAACGACCGGTGCTCTTCGGCGATACGCTCGGCGACGCGATCGCGCGCGGCACCGGCCGGGCGGCCGACCGGACACCGGCCGGGCACATCGTGGCCGCGGCCCGCGCCGCCGACGCGGACGGTTTCGTCCGGCGCCTCCCGGACGAATACCGGACCGCGTCGGCCGACGCGGCCCTGTCCGGGGGAGAGGTACAACGCATCGGTCTGGCCCGGGCGTTCGTGCACTCCGGGCGTTTGCTCGTCCTCGACGACGCCACGTCCAGCCTGGACACGGTCACCGAGCACCGCGTCAGCCGGGTCCTCACCGGGGCACTGCGCGACCGTACCCGCGTCGTCGTCGCCCATCGGGCGGCCACCGCGGCCCGCGCGGACACCGTCGCGTGGCTCGACGGCGGACGGGTGCGCCGCATCGGCCCGCACCGCGAACTGTGGCGCGCGGAACCGGAGTACCGGCGTGTGTTCCGCGGCACCGACGCCGTCGAAGAGGTGACGCCGTGAACACGGAGCCCCCGGACGAGGCACTGCTCCCCCTGCTCGTGGCCCCTCTCCGGGCACGCCCCGGCCATCTGCTCCGACTGATCCTGTGGTCCCTGGTCGAAGCCGTCCCCGCCCTGCTCGCCGGTCACCTCGTGGCCCGCGCGATCGACCACGGCTTCGCGGCGGGACACCCGGTGCGAGGACTGGCCTGGCTCGCCCTGATGGGGCTCGGCGTCTTCGCCGGAGCCTGGGGAACCCGGCAGGCCTACCCCCTGCTCGCCGAGGTGGTCGAGCCCTTCCGGGACGACCTGGTGCGGCAGGTGGCCGACGGCTCCCTGCGCCAGGCCGTGTCGGGACGGCCCGTCGACGCGTCGGGCGTCTCCCGGCTCACCCTCCAGGTCGAGATGGTGCGCGAGGCCTACGCGGGCGTCCTCATGGTCGTACGCGGCTTCCTCCTCACCGTGGGCGGTGCCCTCCTCGGCATGGTGTTCCTCGCGCCACTGGTCCTGATGCTCGTCGTGCCACCGCTCCTGGCCGGTCTCGGTCTCTTCCTGGTGCTGCTCCGCCGGATGGCAAGCGCGCAGCGGGACGTCATCGTCGCGGACGAACGCGTCGCGGAAGCGGCCGGCGCCGCATGCGCGGCCGGCCGGGACATCGTGGCCTGCGGGGCGGAGGCGGGCGTACGGGACGAGCTCCTGGAGCGCATCGACGCCCAGGCGGCCGCCGGCCGGCGGCTCGCGGCCCTGATGCCGGCCCGTGTGCTGTGCCTGGCCGTCGCGGGCTGGCTGCCTCTGCTTCTGCTGCTGGCGGCCGCTCCCGGGCTGCGCGCCGGCGGACTGTCCACCGGTGCCGTGCTGGGGGCGGCGACGTACGTGATGGGCGGCCTGCAGCCGGCGGTCCGGTCGCTCATCCAGGGGCTGGGCGGCAGCGGCCTGCGTCTCGCGGTGGCACTGCGCCGCATCCGTGAGGCGTACCCGCCACCGCCGCCCTCTCCGCGGCCCGCGTCGAGCGCCGCCGCACACCCTTCCTCCCGGCCCGTGTCGAGCGCCGCCGCACACGCCTCCCCTCCGCCGCGGACGACGGAGCGCGCCGCCCATGACGTCCGGCTCACCGCCGTCACCTTCGCCTACGGGGTGCGGGCGGACCCGGTGTTCCGGGATCTCGACCTCACCCTGGGCGAGGGCGGACACCTCGCGGTCGTCGGCCCGAGCGGCATAGGCAAGTCCACGCTGGCCGGTCTGATCAGCGGAACCCTGGTGCCGGACAGTGGCCGGATCCGGCTCGGCGGCGTCCCCCCGGCCGCGCTCTCCCCGGCCGAGCTCTCCGCCCGGCGCGTCCTCGTCCCCCAGGAGGCGTACGTGTTCTCGGGCAGTCTCATGGAGAACCTGCGCTATCTGCGGCCCGACGCCGGTGAGGAAGACGTGGTGGCGGCCGTGGACGAGGTGGGGGCGGCTCCCCTCGTCAGCCGGCTCGGCGGGATCGGCGCCCTGATCGACCCTGCCACGCTGTCCTCGGGCGAGGGCCAGCAGATCGCGCTCGCCCGCGCGTACCTGTCACCGGCCCCCCTCGTCGTGCTGGACGAGGCGACCTGTCACCTCGACCCCGCGGCCGAGGCCCGTGCGGAGGAGGCGTTCGCGCGGCGGCCCGGATCACTGGTCGTGATCGCCCACCGCATCAGTTCCGCGCGACGCGCCCGGCACGTCCTCGTCCTCGACGGCGGCCGGGTGGTGAGCGGCGTACACCACGAGGTCCTGGAACGGTCGCCCCTCTACCGCGACCTGGTGGGGCACTGGAGCGACGACGAGCACGACCCGTCCGAGGCCGACGCGGGGTGCGAGGAGGCGCCTGTAGGAAACGAAGCGGCGGTCAGAGCCACCCCGCCTCGGTCGAGATCCTGATCGCGTCCACCCGGCTGCGTGCCTGCGTCTTGGCCACGGCGGACGCCAGATGGTTCCGTACCGTCCCGACCGAGATGTAGAGCTGCGCGGCCACGTCCCGGGTCGACGCCCCCTGTGCCGTCAGCCGCAGCACGGAGACCTCACGGGGTGTCAGCGGATTGTCCGTCGCCGTCGCGGCCGCGAGGACCAGCTCCGGGTCGACCACCCGACGGCCCTGCGCCACCTGACGGATGTCCTCCGCCAACCGTGCGGTCGGCGCGTCCTTGCGGATGAATCCGGCGACCTTGGCCGCCAGCGCACGACGTACGTGTTCCGGCCGCGCCACGCTGGTCAGCAGGAGCGTGCGGCAGGAGGGCAGCTCGGCCTGCAGTTCCACGGCGGCCGTGATCCCGTCCGTCCCGGGCAGGTCGATGTCGAGCACCGCCACGTCCGGAGGTGTGCGCAGCGCGGTGGGGACGATGAGGTCTCCGTGGTCGACCGCGGCCACGATGTCGATGTCGGGCTCCTGGGACAGCAGTGCCGCCAGCGCCTGACGGATCAAAGGAGCGTCCTCGGCCAGAAGCACCCGAATACGGGCCTCGCTCCCGGCTCCGTCGCCGTCGGCTCTTCCTTCCAGCACGCTTACGGCCCCCCGATTGCTGCTCGTTCAACGCTCCAGCCAATGACATGTGACACCGGTGAGGGGGGCAAGGAGCAAACCGGCCACAAGGCCTGCACACATGTGACGGACCCGGTCAGAGGCGCGTCCCCGCGCCCTCTCCGCCCGGACGACGCGGGCGGAGACGGCCGCTGCGGCGCCGGACGCCCGAGCTCCGGGCCCTGGGCGGCCGCGCCCGTAGACTCCGCGCACATGACGGACGATCTCCGGTTCACGGTCCTCGGCAGCGCGAGCCCCTACCCCCGGGCCGGGAACCCGTGCTCGGGGTACCTGGTCGAGGGCGGTGGCGCCCGGTTGTGGATGGACGCCGGCAGCGGCACGCTCGGCGCGCTGCGCGCACACACAAGCCTGGACCGGCTCGACGGAATCTGGATCTCGCATCTGCACGCGGACCACTGCGCCGACCTGCTGACCGCGTACTACGGCCTCCTGTACGCGGACATCGAACTCCGCGCGCCCGTGCCCCTCTTCGGCCCGCCGGGAATCGCGGACCGGCTCGCCGGCTTCCTCACCAACGGGCCCCGGCGGAGCCCGGTCGAGGACGCCTTCCAGGTCGTCGAGCTGCGCGACCACCACCGCGCCCTGGTCGGCGGGCTCGCGCTGACCAGCCGGGCGGTGACGCACGGGATGCCCGCGTTCGGGGTCCGGATCGAGACCGAGGACGGAGCCTGCCTCGCCTACTCCGGCGACACCGCCCCGTGCGAGGCGCTCACCGCGCTCGCCGACGACTGCGCGGTGCTGCTGTGCGAGGCGGACTACGCACGCGCGCCCCGGGCCGGCACCGAGGCCGTGTACCACACCCCGGAGCAGGCGGGCGAGAGCGCGGCCACCTCTGGAGCGCGGCGCCTGGTCGTCACCCACCTCGGGCCGTCCCTGGAACCGGCGGAGGCGGTGACCCGGGCGGGTGCGCGCTGCACCGGCCCCGTGGAGTACGCCGCGCCCGGCCGTACCTTCGGGGTGCCCGGGAGGAGTCGCTGACGAGCGTCAGGGGTGTGTGTCGGCGACCTTGACGCCGTAGCCGATCAGCACGACGGCGTCCTCCCGGGGCCCGGGGGTGGGGGCGTGTGGTCACCGCGCCCGCATTCATCTACGGTATTCCATGGATATATGGAGGATGCCCATGCCGGAGAGCAAGAAGAGCGGGACGAAGACGCTGCTGTACGAGGCGTTCGCGGCCAGCGGCAAAGCGCTGGCCAGCGGAAAGCGGCTGGAGCTGCTGGACCTGCTGGCCCAGGGCGAGCGGACCGTGGACGCGCTCGCGAATGCGGCCGGGCTGAACCTGACGACCGCGTCGGCGCACCTGCAGATCCTCAAGCAGGCCGGGCTCGTCTCGACCCGCCGCGAGGGGGTCCGCATCCACTACCGGCTGGCCGGTGACGACGTCGCGCAGCTCTTCGCCCTGCTGCGCAAGGTCGCCGAAGCCCACCAGTCCACCGTCCCCGCCGCCCGTGACGCCCACCTCGGCGAGCACGCCGCCGCCGAAGTGACCCGGGAGGAGCTGCGCGCCCGGGTGGCGGCCGGAGGCGTCGTCGTACTGGACGTGCGGCCGGTGGAGGAGTACCGGGCGGGGCACATTCCGGGCGCGCTCTCCATCCCGGTCGAGGAGCTGGCCGAGCGCATCGACGAGCTGCCCCAGGACGCCGAGATCGTCGTGTACTGCCGTGGCGAGTACTGCGTCCTGGCCTACGACGCCGTACGGCTGCTGACGGACCTCGGCCGCCGCGCGGTCCGCCTCAACGACGGCATGCTGGAGTGGCGCCTGTCGGAGCTGCCCGTCGACGCCGCGGACCTGGCATGAACGCTCCGGCCGACCGGCTGCCGCCTTCTTCGGCGACCACCGCGGGGGTGACCACGGCGGCCACCACCGCGACCCCGACGCCGGCCATCACGGCGGCCGCGGCTTCGCCGACAGTGTGGTCCGTGTGCCCGTCGGCCCGGAGCACGCCACCGACCTGATCGCCGACCGCGCTCAGGCCCTCGCCTCCCCGTAGACCGTCGCACCGTCCGGAGGCGGCCGGGGCCCGGGCCCTGGGTTCCCGGCCGCCGAGGGCCGGGAAGCCGCGCCCGCCCTGCCTGCCCCGCCCCCCCCCGCCCCGCCCCGCGAAAGGCTCCCGTGACCACTCCCGCCCACGCCGGCCCGGCCACAGACTCCGGCATACCCGATCCCGCCCCGGCGCAGCGCCGTATCCTGCGCGTCCTGGTCGCCTCCCAGGTCCTCAGCGGCGCGGGTCTCGCCGCGGGCGTCACCGTCGGCGCCCTGCTCGCTCAGGACATGCTCGGCACCACCAGTCTCGCCGGGCTGCCCAGCGCCCTGTTCACCGCCGGTTCCGCGCTCGCCGCCGTCACCGTCGGCCGCATCTCCCAGGCCCGTGGCCGCCGCCCCGGCCTCGCCACCGGATACCTCACCGGTGCGATCGGCTCCGCCGGTGTCATCACCGCCGCCGTCCTCGACAACCCCGCCCTGCTGTTCATCGCCCTGTTCGTCTACGGCGCCGGCACCGCCACCAACCTCCAGGCCCGCTACGCCGGAGCCGACCTCGCCCCGGCCGGCCACCGCGCCCGCGCCGTCTCCACCGTCCTGGTCGCCACCACCCTCGGCGGCGTCGCCGGACCCAACCTCGCCGCTCCCGCCGGCACCCTCGCCGAACACCTCGGCATCCCCCACCTGGCCGGCCTCTTCCTGCTCTCCGGCACCGCCTACGCCCTGGCCGCCCTCGTCCTCGCCCTCTGGCTGCGCCCCGACCCGCTGCTCCTGGCCCGCACCGTCGCCGCGGCACGGGAGAAGAGCACGGCCGGCGCGTCGTCGCCCGGGGAGCAAGCCGCCGGCAAGGCCCCGGGGGGCGTCGTCCTGGGGGCGCTGGTGATGGTCCTGACCCAGCTCGTCATGGTCGCGATCATGACGATGACGCCGGTCCACATGCACGACCACGGCCACTCCACCGCCGCGTCCGGCCTGGTCATCGGCATCCACATCGGCGCCATGTACCTGCCCTCCCCGTTGACCGGCTGGCTCGTCGACCGCTTCGGCCGCATGAAGATCGCCGCCGCCTCGGGCCTCACCCTCCTGGCCGCCGGGATCCTCGCCGCCGCGGCCCCCGGCGACTCCGTGTTCCTGCTCGCTCTCGCGCTGGCCCTGCTCGGACTGGGCTGGAACTTCGGCCTCGTGTCCGGCACCGCGATCATCACCGACACCGTGCCGCTGGCCACCCGCGCCAGGACACAGGGCCTGGTCGACGTCTCCATCGCCATCGCCGGCGCCACCGGCGGCATGGCCTCCGGCCTCGTCGTCGCCGCGGCGAGCTACCCCGTCCTCGCCCTCGCCGGCGGAGCCCTCTCCCTCGCCCTCCTGCCCGCCGTCGCCGCAACCGCCTACCGTCGGTGAGGTGTCTCCGTCGTCTTGTCGTCCCCGTCGTCGGCGAAGGCCGGCCCCGGGCGATCCCCGCAGGCCCCTGCGACCGGGCAGCATGGCCGAGTGGATGTCCCTGCGACGGCCACTGACCGCGCGTGTCACTCCTTGTCGTGCTCGGCAGACCACGGCGCGGTGCGCAGAGCGGCGGCATGCGGCCAGATGCCCAAGGACAGGGAGGCGAGGTACGCACCCCGCGTACGGATCCGATGCTCGTCCCAGGTGGTCGCCCACTCGCTGATGTCAGTGTCCGGCGGAGCACTGAGCAGGGTGCCGTGGGTGAGGCGCAGCAGGCTGTGCCGGCCGAGCCACTGCCGCTTGTCCTCCCAGGCCATGTTGCCCAGGGTGGGGTTCAGGCGGGCGGTGACCAGGGTCAGGTTGCCGAGTGTGTGGACCAGTTCGTCGCGGTCGGCTCCTTCGGACTGATCGTTCTCGAGTGGCGGCCAGTTGTCGCGCCAGCTCTGCGGCATGACGTGCTCGATGGTCAACTTCGCACCGGCCTGCTCGCCGACGGGAACGGTGAGCTGTTCCGTGTGGTCGGTGCGCAGCTCGTCCTCGAGAGCTTCCAGGAGGATGCGTACGCTGCGGCGGACCAGGCGGGAGTAGAGGGGGTCCTGTTCCAATGAGGCACGGAAGTCGTGGTCGCTCGGCCAGTGACGGTGGTGGCCCTGCATGGCCGAGAGGGCTTCGATGACGGCCTCGTCCGCGCGGTCGGGTTGCCGGGACACGGCCGCGACCAGGTCACGGAAGACGTTGTTGTAGTCGCGGGTGCTGAGATTGAGCACCGCCCGGCGAACGAGGTAGCTGTCGACGGCACGGATCGCCCGCCGTCGGCGCTCCAGTGGCAGCACGGACTCGTCCAGGCCGTAGAGGAAGAGGAGCAGGGGCATCGGGGTGGAGGTCTGAAGGACCTTCATCCGGTACAGGAACCGTCCCTCGACGCCGTGCAGCGGATGGTCGTCGATGAAGTCGTAGATCTCGGCGTACCGCGTCAGCTCGGCGAAGACCTCTTCCGTGGGCACGGCGGACGAGAGCAGCCAGCGCTCGAACTCCTTGAACAGCGCGGAGGCGGTGAACTCGCGCTGCGTACGCATCGTGAGCCAGTACGTCAGGAACACGTCGAGGCGGCTTCGCGTGATGCGGCCGGTCGTCTGTTCCATGCGCCATTCGTCCTGGTCGAAGGAGGCCCAGTACGTCTTGTAGAGCCGGTCGACGTCCGCGCCGGCACGTTCGGCGTTGCGGAACAGCAGGTTCTTGATCAGGTCCGCGTGCTCCAGCGGAGTGCCACGGCTGTTCAGCGTCTCGAAGACGACCTGCGCGTCGTCGTGCTCCTCCAGGTCGATGATGACCAGACGAAGCTGCTCCCGCAGCGCCTGCACCAGCATCCCCAGCCGCTCGTTCGGCTCAGCGGCTTCCGCCAGCCATACGTCGATCTCCTGCTGGAAGTAGGCGACGGCTTCGGCGAGCCGGCCTCCCTCTCCCTGACCGAGCATGACGGCGCGGAAATCGTCGCGGTCCGCATTGGTCGGCCAGACCTTGTAGAGGTGGTCGGGATGCTGGGCGCGGTCGAACAGGTCCTCGTCGTTCTCCAGGAACTTGCTCAGCAGCCGTACCGAGCGCTCGTGGTGGAGAGCCGCCGCGGACAGGCGGGCCGCGAACAGGAACAGCTGTAACGTCGTCAGGCGCTGCTGACCGTCGATGACCTGCCGCGTTTCCAGGCTGGACGAAAGGTACGGGGTCTCGTCGAAGACAACCGCTCCGAGGAAATGCGGTGCCACCGTCTCCCCGGTCAGAGCCGCCTGCTCGGCCCGCTCCACGGTGCGGCGGATGTCCTCCCACAGCGCCGACCAGTTGTCGTCCCGGTTCCACACGTACGGCCTCTGGAACAGTGGCACCGTGTAACGCACGTCCCTGCCGAAGATCCGCCGCAGGTCGACCGTATCCGCTCTCATGGCTTGGGGTCCCCTCCCTCGCGCTCAGACTCTTACCGTAGCGATCTTCGCCATGGCTGATCGGCTTGTTCCGTGAACTCCGGGTCGGTTCCGCTTCCGCTTCGGCCCGACGGACCGGACATCGGCGACGGGCCCGTCGCCGCGGCCTCACCGGCGCCCGTGACGACGCCGGTGAGGCCGCGGCGGAGGCCATGCCCGACGACGTCCGGGACGACGTCCGGGACGGCGACCGGGCCGTCCCGGAACTCACGCCCACAGCGCGTCCGCGAAGGACACCCCGACGAACACCGCCCCCAGCCCCGCCGCCACACTGGCGACGGCGTTGGCGGCGGCGAAGAACCTCGCCCCGTCCTCGGCCAGCCGCAGCGTCTCGTAGGAGAACGTCGAGTAGGTCGTCAGCGCCCCGCACAGCCCGACGCCGAGCAGCAGCTGGAGGTGGGAGGAGGCGGCGCCCGCCAGCACGGCGCCGGACAGGAGCCCGAGGACGAAGCACCCCACGACGTTGACGGTGAAGGTCCCCCACGGGAAGACGGTGTCGTGCCGTCGCTGCACCGCCCGGTCCGTGAGATAGCGCAGCGGCGCGCCGACCATGCCTCCGACGATCACCAGGATCCAGTTCACGCGCCCTGCCCCCTGCCCACGTACCGGATGACCCCGCAGTCGTCGAGGAGCACCCGGATCTCGCTGTGGAGCGGTTCGTGGTGCCAGGTGTCGTTCTCCCCGATGAAGACCGTCACGCGCAGTGCGGTACTCGTCAGCCTCGTCATCCCTGCCTCCACGCGAGTACGCGGCGCGTCGCCGTCACCGCGAGCCACACAGCCGCGAGCGCTGCCACCGGCGTCACGGCCAGATACAGAAGTCCGCTCCGCGCCTCGCCCTCGTCCACGAGCCGCTGGATGTCGACGGCGTAGGCCGAGAAGGTGGTGAACCCTCCGAGCACGCCGGTGCCGAAGAACGGCCGTACCAGCCGGTGCGCGGCCCATACGTCGCTGACGACCACCATGAAGATGCCGAGGACCGCGCATCCGATCGCGTTCACGCACAGAGTGGTCCAGGGGAAACCGCCGGCCGCGACCGGCCACAGAAGTGACGCTCCGTAACGGGCCGCCGCTCCCGTGCCTCCGCCGAGAGCCACGACCGCCACGACCGGCCCCTGGTCCCGCCAGGTCCGGCGTCGTCGGGAAGGTACGCGCAGACCGGCATCGGGATGCATAGGCTCGTCCATCTGGGAGCGCGGGCGGGCTGTCATGAACGTACGTCTCCTACTCGCCGGGGCCCGGACACGCGGGCACGCACCATCGCAAGTAGGGACTGTTGGCGGCACCGATGCCGCGGTTCGGGTACGGCGAGCCCCACCGCCGCGCTGCGAGTGACACCGCAGCCAGCCTTCAGACTAACGCCCGGTCGAGAACGCCGCTCAGCGCCGTGTCCACGCGCCCTTGTCGTGCAGGGGTGCCGATGCCGTCGCACGGGTGGCCGGCGGCCGCGCCCGGAGCCGGCTACCGGACGGTCAGCAGCTGTCCCATGGCCGCCAGTACCGACGGCTCTACCCGGTAGTAGACCCAGGTGCCGCGGCGCTCGGAGGTCAGCAGGCCGGCCTCCTTGAGCTTCTTCAGGTGGTGGGAGACGGTCGGCTGGGAGACTCCGACGTCGGAGATGTCGCACACGCAGGCCTCGCCGCCCTCGTGGGAGGCGACGGCCGAGAAGAGGCGTAGCCGTACCGGGTCTCCGAGGGCCTTGAACATGCGGGCAGTCCGCTCGGCCTCCTCGGCGGTGAAGGGGCGCTCGCTCAGCGGCGGGCAGCAGGGCACCGCGGCGTCGGGGGCCTCGGGTTCCATAAGCGGCAGTGCCTTGACGTTCGACATGCGTCTATGTTGACACATGTCGAACCAGGGCGCCCGGGCTCGGCGGGCGTGAAGCCGGGCGGCGATCCGGCCGGCGATGCGTGCGGCGTCCCCGCCGGTCCCGCGAAGGGGGTCCGAGGGCCCTGCGACGTCTGAGTGTTCCACAGCCCGCGACCTCTCAATTTCGATGGATGTCTATCTTGACGGCCATCGAATCAGGTGCCATGCTGGCGGCACAGGTGATTGACGAATATCGAAGCAAGGAGCCGGATATGGCCGCCGCCCGGATCCGCAGCGTCCTCACCCGCTCTGCCGCCCGGCACCTGGTCGGCGTCCGCTGCTGTGACAGCTGCGCACAGGCGTGCGACAGCGCCTGCCGGGCCCGGGCTCAGCACCGCGGCGCACGGCTCGCGCCGGCACCGCACGTCCCCTTCCGCTGAGCCGTCCACCGCTGAGCCGTCCACCGCCCCGACTCCGCCCGCCCGAGCAACGAACCGCCCGAGCAACGAACCGAAGGAAGCGCCGCCATGGAGAAGCAGAACCTGCCCGTCGTGGTCGTCGGAGCCGGCCCGGTCGGCCTGGCCGCCGCCGCACACCTCGTCGAGCGCGGCATCGAGCCGCTGGTGCTGGAGGCCGGCGCGTCGGCCGCGACGGCCGTACGGGACTGGGCGCACGTCCGCCTGTTCTCGCCCTGGGCCGAGGTCACCGACCCCGCCGCCGAGAAGCTGCTGGCCCCGACCGGCTGGGTCCGCCCCGACGGTACGGCGTACCCGACCGGCGGCGACTGGGCCGAGCGGTACCTCCAGCCGCTCGCCGACGTCCTCGGCGGCAAGGTCCGCTACGGAGCCACCGTCACCGGCGTGGCCCGCGCCGGCCGCGACCGGATCGTCGACTCCGGCCGCGAGGAGCAGCCGTTCACCGTGCACATCGAGACGGCGGACGGCGTCGAGGAGCGGATCACCGCCCGCGCCGTCATCGACGCCTCCGGCACCTGGACCACCCCCGGCCCGATGGGCGCGAACGGCCTGCCCGCCCTCGGCGAGAGGAAGACGGCCGACCACATCACCTACCGCGTCCCCGACCTCAAGGACCCGGCCGTACGGGCCCGCTACGCCGGCAAGCGCACGGCGGTCGTCGGCTCCGGCGCCTCTGCCTTCACCGCCCTCGCCCTGCTCGCCGACCTGGCCGGGGAAGAGGCGGACACGCACGCGGTGTGGATCCTGCGCCGGGGCATCGGCGACGCCACGTACGGCGGCGGCGAGGCCGACCAGCTCCCGGCCCGCGGCGCCCTCGGCCTGCGCGCCAAGGCGGCGGTGGAGAAGGGGCACGCGAGCGCCGTCACCGGATTCCGTACGGAAGCGGCCGAACGGGACGGCGACCGGCTGGTCCTGGTCGCCGAGGACGGCCGCCGCCTGGACCCGGTCGACGAGGTCATCGTCCTGACCGGCTTCCGCCCCGACCTCTCCTTCCTCTCCGAACTCCGTCTCGGCCTCGACGAACGCCTCCAGGCCCCGACCGCGCTCGCCCCGCTCATCGACCCGAACGTCCACTCCTGCGGCACGGTCTACCCGCACGGAGTGCGGGAACTGTCCCACCCGGAGCAGGGCGTCTACCTGGTCGGCATGAAGTCCTACGGCCGCGCCCCCACCTTCCTCGCCATGACCGGCTACGAGCAGGTCCGCTCCATCACGGCCGCCCTCGCCGGCGACCACGAGGCGGCCGAGCGCGTCGAGCTGACCCTGCCGGAGACCGGCGTGTGCGGCGGCGCCGGCCTGTTCGACGAGCCCGACGCCGCGCGGAGCGACGAGGGCGGCGGCTGCTGCGCGGCCCCGGCCACGCTGCGGATCGGCACCGACGCCCCGGCCCCCTCCGGCGGCTGCTGACGGCGAAGAACCCCAGCACGTCGTCCTGGCCCCCGGGTGCGATGCGAACCGGTCGGCCGCCCCGGGTCGTGCGCCTGCTCGACGGCGGCGCGTACGTGGCTGCCCGACGCGGGGGACGGCGTGGGCCAGGCGTCGCGGAGAGGTGCCGATCCCGTGCCGGCGGTGACGGCGGCGATTCGGCCGGCTGAGGCGGGCGGTGCTGCCCTTGAGCCAGGGCGCTGTGCGAGCGTCGCCGTCCGGCATCAACAAGGCGTAAAGATTGCCGTGTTACGGCAATGCGGGGTGAAGCGTGCCCGGGCCAAGATGAGTGCGGCAGAAACAGGGGATGACCTCGATGCCAGGGCCCGGCAACGGGCGTCGGCGTGGGGGCCAGCGGTCCGGTTCGGGGGTGAGGGCATGGCACGGGTCGGCGTCGCCGTCGTACAGCTCCTCCCCTTCTCCGGCATCACGCACCCGGTGTCCGGGCCCCGCGCAGCGTCGACGCTGCTGCCGGGCCGGAAAGCGGCGCGGTCGGGTGCCCTTCCCGCCGGGCCGGGCCACGCATACCGCAGGCGACGACGACCGGGCGCGGCGAGCAGTTCCCCGTACGACCCCGGCAGTCGCCGCAACCACGGCTGACCCGTAGCCGACGCACACCGCACCGGACGTGTCCGCCCGCACGGGACGTGCCTGCCCGCACCGAACGGGCCGCCCCCGCTCCGAACGGGCCGCCCCCGCACCGAGCGGGCCGCCCCCGCTCCGAGCGGGCCGCCCCCGCTCCGAACGGGCCGCCCCGCCGCTTCGCGAAGACGCCAACTCTCCGCAGACCACGAGGACTTCCTATGGATTACCGCACCCTGGGCATCGGCGTGCTCGTTTGCATCCTGATCGCAGCCGCCGTGCTGCTCGTCGTGGCCCGACTGTTCCGCAAGGTGGAGCAGGGCAAGGCCCTGATCGTCTCCAAGATGCGCAAGGTCGACGTGACCTTCACCGGGCAGGTCGTGCTGCCGGTGCTGCACAAGGCCGAGGTGATGGACATCTCGGTGAAGACCATCGAGATCACCCGGGCCGGCAAGGAAGGCCTGATCTGCCGGGACAACATCCGCGCGGACATCCGGATCTCGTTCTTCGTCAAGGTGAACAAGACCGCCGAGGACGTGGTCAAGGTCGCCCAGGCGGTCGGCACCGCACGGGCCAGTGACCGGAACACGCTGCAGGAGCTGTTCCACGCGAAGTTCTCCGAGGCGCTGAAGACCGTCGGCAAGCAGATGGACTTCACCGACCTCTACACCAAGCGCGAGGAGCTGCGGTACCGGATCATCGAGGTCATCGGCGTCGACCTCAGCGGCTACCACCTGGAGGACGCGGCGATCGACTACCTGGAGCAGACGCCGCTGACCCAGCTCGACCCGGCCAACGTCCTCGACGCGCAGGGCATCCGGAAGATCACCGAACTGACGGCCGTGGAGCACGTACGCACCAACGAGGCGCAGCGCACCGAGGAGAAGGAGATCACCCGCCAGAACGTCGACGCCCGGGAGGCGATCCTGGAGCTGGAGCGCCGGCAGGTCGACGCGGAGACCAAGCAGAAGCGGGAGATCGAGACCGTCCGGGCGAGGGAGGAGGCCGAGACGGCGCGGGTGGTGGAGGAGGAGCGGCTGCGGGCGCAGTCCGCGTTCCTCAAGACCGAGGAACAGCTCGGCATCCAGCGCGAGAACCAGGGCCGCGAGGTCGCGGTCGCGCAGAAGAACCGCGAGCGGGTCATCGCCATCGAGAACGAGCGCATCGAGAAGGACCGCCTCCTGGAGGTCATCGCCCGGGAACGGGAGACGCAGCTGACGCGGATCGCCGCCGAGAAGGAGGTCGAGGCGGAGAAGCGGGAGATCGCCGACGTCATCCGCGAACGGGTGGCCGTGGACCGTACGGTCGCCGAGCAGGAGGAGTCCATCAAGAAGCTGCGCGCGGTCGAGGAGGCGGAGCGGCAGCGGCAGACCGTGATCATCGCCGCCGAAGCCGAGGCGCAGGAGAAGCTGGTCAAGGACATCAAGGCGGCGGAGGCCGCCGAGCAGGCCGCCACCCACCGCGCCGCCGAGGAACTCACGCTCGCCGAGGCCCGGTTGAAGAGCGCCGACCTCGACGCGCGGGCCAAGCTGCGGCTCGCCGAGGGCATCCAGGCCGAGAGCGCGGCCGAAGGGCTGGCCGCCGTCCAGGTCCGCGACAAGGAGGCCGAGGTCATCGAGAAGTCCGGCCGCGCGGAGGCCGGGGCCACCGAGGCCCGGCTGCGGGCGGAGGCCGAGGGCGCCAAGGCCAAGGCACTCGCGGAGGCCGCGGCCGTCGGCGAGAAGCTGAAGGCGGAGGCCGCCGGCCTCACCGAGAAGGCGGCGGCGA
Organism: Streptomyces sp. WG7; assembly: GCF_049975785.1. Lineage (NCBI taxonomy): Bacteria > Bacillati > Actinomycetota > Actinomycetes > Kitasatosporales > Streptomycetaceae > Streptomyces > Streptomyces sp. WG7. Next base: position 596 of record NZ_JBNGGE010000012.1, on the reverse strand, counting down.
TGGCCGCGCTGGACGAGGCGTCCCGCGGCCACGAGGAGTACCGGCTGCGGCTGGAGACGGAGAAGGACATCCGGCTCGCCGGGCTGGACGTGCAGCGGCAGGTCGCCGAGGCACAGGCGACGGTGCTGGCGACCGGACTGGAGAACGCCGACATCAACATCGTCGGCGGGGAGTCGGTCTTCTTCGACCGCCTGATGTCCTCCATCGCGCTCGGCAAGAGCGTCGACGGCTTCGTCCAGCACTCCGAGACCGCCCAGGCGCTGGCGAAGCCCTGGCTGGACGGCACGTCGAGCTTCACCGATGACCTCGGCCGCGTCCTCGGCTCGGTCTCCACGGCCGACGTGCAGAACCTGACCGTGTCCGCGCTGCTGATGAAGCTCATGAAGACGGGCGGCGCCGACTCGGGGGCGCTGGAGCAGCTGCTGAGCAAGGCCGGTGAGCTGGGCCTCGCCGACACCCGGCTGACGGCTGCGAACGGCACCGCCAAGGGCTGACGGACCGCGGTGGGGGGGGGGGGGGGGGGGGGGGGGGGGGGGGGGGGGGGGGGGGGCGGGGGGGCGGGGGGGGGGGGGGGGGGGGGGGGGGGGGGCCGGGGG